>JBEIHC010000082.1:0-12907 GCA_040381555.1 Bacteroidia bacterium | reverse complement strand
GATTCCAAGTGATGCCATCCAAACTTATTTCCCATTGATAAACAAAATTACCATCTGCCCCGACAGGCAAAGACCCGGTGAAAAGTTGGGGTGCATCTAATGAACACAGGGTTTGACTTCCCTGAATCACATTATTAGAAAGGACAGGTAATAATTCAATTCGAATAGCATTACTAGAATTAGTGCTGCAAATTCCGGAAGAAACCAATCGTCGGTAAAATAAACTTTGATTGGGTATCCCAGGAGTGTAGATATCAAGAGTACTCCCAATCGCTGCCTGTGCCCAAGAAATTCCGGTAAGGGAGGTTTGCCATTGGTACTGAAAAGAAAAGGTCCCCCCTGTAGGCATGGTTCCACTCAAAGGCTGAGCCAGATTACCTGAACAAATAGTTTGATCAGACGAAATCACATTTCCCCCAATCAATCGATCAGTTCGAATATAAACGGCAGAAGAGGTAGAGGAAGGGCACAAACCAGAATAAGCAAGCCGCCTATAATAAACAGATTGCAATACTTGTGGTGCCTGATAATCCTGCTGAAAGGTTCCCGGAAGAGGAAGCCAATTGGAATTATCAATAGAAGATTCCCACTGATAGAGATACAAACCATCTCCACCCGAAGGAACCGAACCTGTTAGTATTGTGGGCGTTTGAGTTTCACAAATTGTTTGATGATTACTAATTGTATTATTGGTAATCAAAGTCTGTACAAAAACACTGATATAAGCTGAGGTATCCCCTCGGCACCCCCCCCCATTCACGACCCTTCTGAGCCAAGTTGGTTGAGACAATATAGAAGAAGGAAGGTTCGCTTGATTGCCCGCAAAACTCCATGTACCCAGATTCAGGGAAGATTGCCATAAGTAACTATAGTTTCCATTGCCTCCGCTTGGAATAGTTCCGGTAATGGGTTGAAATACTCCTCCTGCACAGATAGTTTGAGAAACCCCAATCTGATTATTTCCTAAAACTTGTTCTAAGTCTATTTGAATAACATTACTGGTAAATGAGGAACAAAACTGAGTAAGAACCGTCCTTCTGAAATACGCCGTACCACTTAACAATCCTGGCTGGTAGGAGGCAAACACTGCTCCACTTGGAATACTCCATACATTCAAGTCTGGGCTTTGCTCCCAATAGTAAGTGTAAGTTCCATATCCCCCTGAAGGATGTGTACCGGTAAGCATAGAAGGTAGACTGCTAAAGCAAATGGTTTGACTGGAACCTATTTGATTTCCTGTAGGGGCCTGCAACTGAGTTATACGAACCGACTGTGTTGTGAGGGGCAAGCAAAGCGTAGAAAATACAATTCGCCTGAACCAAGTAGTTTGATTTAAGGCTGAAGGGGTAAAAAAAACTTGACTTCCTCCTGAGATATCTAACCAACTTGAGTTATCAATGCTCTGCTGCCATTGATAAGAAAGGGCACCCCCTCCAGAAGGCATAGGTCCATTCAATTGACTGGCTTGCCCAGAACCACAAACCGTTTGATCTGCTCCAATTACATTCGGACTTACCCCCAACACTACTTGCCAATATTGAGCTTGAGAAGTATCCGTACAAAATGCTGCAGAAACGATCCTGCGAAAGTAAACAGATTGAGTAAGTATAGGTGCAGTATAGGTCAATTGAGTTGCTCCAGCTATTGTTTGCCATCCTGAAATACTTAAAGCACTCTCCCATTGATACCCAAACAAACCATTTCCTCCTGAAGGGACAGTGGTACCCAACACACCAGGACTCGTTCCTAAACAAATAGTCTGATCCGACCCAAGAATATTATTTTGAATTGCTGGATAGGAAAAGACTTCTATTACATTGGATGTATCTCCTGGACAAACACCTGAATTAACAACCCTTCGAAACCAAACTCGAAATCCTTGTCCTGTTACCGCAATACCCGGACTGCTGTAGCCTGCTTCACCCCATAAAGTTCCATCCGGAGAAGTTTCCCATACATAAGTGTAAATTCCTATCCCTCCGCTAGGCAGAGTTCCACTCAGAGGCTGACCTATCACTGTTTCACACAAGGATTGATTGGCCGAAATTTGGTTATTTCCTATGGGCTGCTCCAACAAAATTAATACGGAATCAGAAGTGTTGGCAGGGCACAAGCCTGACTGAACAATCCTTCTAAAATACAAAGAGGCACTGGGTATAGAGGGCAAATAATCGGGATTCGTGCTACCAATTAATTGACTCCAACTTATTCCATCTGGAGCGGATTCCCATTGATACAGGTAAGTTCCAATTCCGCCACTGGGAGTAGATCCTGACAAAAGCTGGGGTTGATCGCCTACACAAAGAGTCTGAAAACTGCTGAGAGAATTATTCCCAATGGTAGGTTCGGGAAAAACATAGATTGGAGCACTGGTATCGGGAGGACAAACCCCTGCACTCACTTTTCTTCTGAACCAATGAGGAACTGCCAGTATGGGAGCCTGAAAATCTTGAGTACTTCCCCCCGAAGAAAGTATCCAATTCAATGAGTCAATGGATTCTTGCCATTCCCAGGTAAAGCCTAGGCTCCCCCCACTGGGTAAAGAACCGGTTAAGAGGGAGGGCAAACTGAGGGCACAAATGGTTTGGTTACTTCCAATAGTATTTCCCTGAATAGAATTTTCGAGAACGAGTTTTATTCCAGCAGAAACAGTGCTACACCCAGCGACCACCCAACGACGATACCAAATCAATAAAGCGGGTATCGGAGGCTGATATTCAGATAGAGTTTCACCTGGTACAGATGCCCAATTCAGGCTATCCGCACTACTCTCCCAAGAATAGAGATAAGTACCAACCCCTCCAGATAAGGCAGAGCCACTTAATTGAGCCGGTAAAGAGCCTGAACAAATCGTCTGATTACTCAGAAGTACATTCCCTTGTATGGGTGCATACACTTCCTGAGCAGAGCAGGAATCAGACCAGCAACCCGGGAGGGCAGAATTTTCTGTCCGAACCCGATATACCCCTGGAACCAAAGCAGTATAAGGGACTGAGGCAGGAAAGGAGCGAAGGGTATCACAAAGCGCGGGCTGCCAGTAGTAAGTTTTACCACAGGGTGCAGCAGGAACAGATATAGAATTGGGGCCACAGATTTGGCTAGATAGAGAGATAACCGGTGGCGCAATTGGTTTATTCGTATAAAGCAATCGAGCAGCATAACCTGAGACAGCGTAATTCGGATCGTTATTCGCAGACACCCCCAACACATTCGCACCACAATAGTTCCAAGCTGTCCGAATTGCATTGCCAGAGAACACAACTGTTCTTGGATAATCTACCGCTGCACATAAGCAATCATTAGAACCAAGTGGCAGGGTGCCGATAAGTTGATTATTCAGATAAAAGAAAAAACCTTGACTTGCTCCAGGAGGACAACCACTGGTATAAATGCTGAATCGGATAGAATCCAGTACTTGAAGTTCGTTGAGTTGAAATGGGGCAGAATTCCGCACCATGCCTCCAAATTGAAAACCATCGGAACATAAGTCTCCGAGGAAAAGGCAATTCCCCAATCCTCCGTTAGCATCGAATATACAGATATCGGTTTGAGAATAATTACAAGGCGGGGGTGGACAACTGAGTCTTCTAAAGGCCAAAGTAACCAGTCGGGTGTCAGTGGTACAAGGTTTCTTGTTCGTCTGTACTCTGTATGACCTTGTTTGGGGGGCTGTCCAGGTAATTTTCGAACCAGTTCCACACCCTGCAAAATCATCATTATACCCCCCGGCATATATTTGGGTTAATCCATCAAAAATAGTGATCTCTGTATCAAAAGGGGCATACCCTCCATCCGTAACACAAAACGAAAATTGATAGACGCAGCCTGAATCGGCAGCAAATAACTGCCCCTCTCCCCCCCTGCCCCAATTAATCGTTTGCCAAGTTGAGGTCGGTACTATGCTCCCAAACAACGGGCGAATTCCACATTGGCCCATTAAGTTCGACCGAAACCCCAACCATACAATCAAGATAAGCAGGATAATGCTTTTCATCGTATTCGGAGTAAAGAACTTGAGACCCGCATTTCCTCCTCTTTTCTGCCCCGAATACGATCCTGTTCCTCCTGCCTATAAATTGATGGCCTTTCGGAAATCTTAAGATATAATTCAGGATTTTCACGGATCCACTTTTCCTTAAGATGTTTGTACCTTAAAAATTCAAGAGCGTCTGCACTTTCCTTCGGAACTTCAGGGTAGTCGGCAGGAAATGAAATTGTAAACGGTGGATTTGCTAACTCTATTTCATTAGGAATTGAGACTTGATTGGATTGAGCTCGAGAATTGAACGGAAAAATGACAATCCATAGAAGTAGGAATAGCTTACAGAACAAGTAACTTGGTACAGAAGACTGTGTTTTTTCCAGAAATAGATTCAATTCGGATTCTTTCGTTTGATAGGGTAAAATTAACTTTATTCAAGGGGAATATCAACCTATCGCCCATAAGCGCCAACTTTCCTGTTTCAGAGTATCAAATCAAACCCTGATAAAACAAGAACAGCCCCTGTTGGGGCTGTTCTTTACAAGATAGTTAAATCAATTATTTCCGATTTTCTAAAGCTACATAATCGCGATTGTTGAAGCCAGTGTAAATCTGGCGTGGGCGACCAATTGGCTCTCCATGCTCACGCATTTCTTTCCATTGAGCAATCCAACCTGGCAAACGACCTAAGGCAAACATCACAGTAAACATTTCCGTAGGGATACCCAAGGCGCGATAGATGATGCCAGAGTAGAAATCCACATTCGGATACAGTTTTCTTTCTACAAAATAAGAATCACTCAAGGCAGCTTCTTCCAATCGCTTGGCTATATCCAAAACTGGATCTGAAATACCTAATTTTGTCAATACTGAATCACAAGCCTTTTTGATAATGCGTGCTCTTGGATCAAAGTTTTTGTATACCCGGTGACCAAAGCCCATTAGGCGGAATGGATCGTTTTTATCTTTTGCCTTCGCAATCCATTTATCTACATCGCCTCCATCCTGCTTAATGCTTTCCAACATTTCAATCACTTCCTGATTCGCTCCTCCATGCAAGGGACCCCAAAGTGCAGAAATACCCGCAGCTATGGAAGAATACAAATTCGCCTGAGAAGAACCAACGATCCTTACCGTAGAGGTAGAGCAATTTTGCTCATGATCGGCATGAAGAATCAATAATGTATTCAATGCTTCCACAACTGTTGGATCAATTGTATAATCCTCTGCCGGAGTAGAGAACATCATATTAAGGAAGTTGGATACATAATCCAGATTGTTCTTTGGATATACATAAGGATGCCCAACAGATTTTTTATAAGCCCATGCAATCAAAGTTGGCATTTTGGCGATACAACGCAATATGGTCATATTCACTTTCTCTGCCGAACGATGCGGATTCAAAGACTCGGGATAAAATGACGGCATAGAACTGAACATGGACGATACAATGCCCATAGGATGCGCCGTAGAAGGGTAACCATCTAGGAACTTCTTAATGTCCTCATGCACCAAAGTATGATAGGTCAGTTCTTTCTGGAAATTCGCCAACTGAGTAGTGTTGGGAAGATCTCCATATATCAACAAATAAGCGACTTCAATAAAGGTTGATTTCTCTGCTAATTGCTCAATTGGATACCCTCTGTAATGTAGGATTCCATTCTCCCCATCAAGAAAGGTGATCGAACTCTTCGTTGCACCGGTATTTTTATATCCCGTATCTAAGGTCACATAACCGGTTACATCTCTCAGTTTGGAGATATCAATTGCTTTTTCGCCTTCACTCCCGGAGATAACCGGAAGATTGTAAACCTGGCCATTCAGCTTTAATTCGGCCACTTCGTTCAGTTCTGAAATCTTGGACATTATGCTAGATTTTTAAATTTGTGTGTATGCTTCAAAATTAAGTAAACAAAGTTGAAATCAAAATAGTTAACACCGCTTAATTTTAATTTATTTTTAAGATACCCTTGTAGATTTCTTTTTCTTCAACTTTGCCCTTCTGAGTGACCTTCCTTTATTGTGGGAAGTGCGTAAATGTTCAGCCTGAATACCGAAGTTCTCAACATTTCATCGTAAATTTGCCTTTTATATCTAAAGCCTTGAGCACCGCACCCATTACCCGCCGCCAGATTCGTACCCTTGTTTTTCAGGCTCTTTATGCCAGGGAAATTGCAAAGGAAACTTTTGATGAAACTTTTCAAAAAATTTTAGAAGAAACCTGGCAGAAAGTCCTTTTACAAAAACCCAACAAGGGTTTTGAACTCAGTGATGCTGATTTTTTAAAAACACTTTTCTACAATGCCCTTACCGACAGAGAATTATACGACACCTGGATAAAAGAAAAAGCTGCCAATTGGGAAATTGAACGAATCGCAATCCTAGACCGCCTCCTGATGTATATGTCTTTATACGAAATCTTACACTTTCATGATGTACCCGTCAAGGTTTCCTTGAATGAATACTTAGAAATTGCCAAAGAATTCAGTACCCCCAAAAGCAATCATTTCATCAATGGAATCTTGGACAATATTCACAACGAACTCAAAAAACAAGGGAAAATAGAAAAAAGAGGTCGGGGATTAAGGACAAACTGAGATTACTTTCCTATTAGGCACTTGCAAAAAACCGGATTTCAGCCTTATTTTGTATCCCTCTATACCTTAAAAGGGAAAATTTCGTTTGAACTTTCAAATCACACACAATTTCTGAAGAAACACTAAACACATGAAAATCATGAAAAAATTACTCTCTCTCTTACTCCTCCTTTCTTTCTCGTTGTTCTGGACAGCCTGTGAAAAAACAGATGAATCTGCTGAAGAAGGTGACGGTACAGAATTAGTTGAGGAAAATGCTGAAAACCAAGAAAATCCCAATGCTACCCCCGACATGCCTGCTACCACTGTAGCCTTTGAAGAAGAAAGCCACAACTTCGGTAAAATTAAAGACGGAGATAAAGTACAACATGTCTTCAAATTCAAAAATACAGGCACCGAAAAATTAGTCGTCAAAAATGTTAAACCTTCTTGTGGTTGTACAACGCCAGATTGGACCAAAGACCCAATCGAACCAGGTGGAGAAGGTTATATTAATATTGAATTCGACTCTAGCGGAAAAGTCGGTACTCAAAATAAATCAGTTACGGTAGAATTAAACACTGCAGAAAGAGTAAAAACCTTGACATTTACAGGAGAAGTAGTCGCTAAATAATTTAACTGTAGTTCAGATAAAGCCGGTTCGGGCATTTACCCGGCCGGCTTTATTTTTTAGTTTGCATCCCTTTTCAGGAGGATATCTTAATTTTGTATTCAAGCCATTTGCTCATTTAATCTTTAACTTATGAATTTCATATTTTTACAAGCTTCTAGCAATTCCGGAATCATGAACATTGTCATGATGGTAGCAGTAGTAGCCGTGGTCTATCTATTTATGATTCGCCCCCAAACTAAAAGGCAAAAAGAGGAAAAGAAATTCCGGGAAAGCCTTTCTAAAGGGGATAAAATCGTTACAATAGGAGGCGTTCATGGAAAAATCCTAAGCTTGGATGATAAAACCGTTTTACTCGAAGTAGATGAAGGTGTAAAACTTCGCTATGAAAGAGCCGCCATTCGAAGCTTTGCTGAGAATGAGACTTCCGCCAAGTAATCCTTGAGTGGATAGGAATCCATGGAGGCTCCGCAGGAATCTACTAGAAAACCCGAATACAGAACCCAGAAAAGTCTAAACTGGGTTACCCTAGGTATTTGTCTTTTTGTCGCTATTCTCCTCTGGACTCTTGTAACCTTAAGCAAAATGCATACGGTTACACTAAGATATCCGGTAAGATTTGTAGATGCCCCTCCGGAAATTTCTCTCGTCCTTCGAAAAAGTGAAACCCTAACCTTGCAAGTCAAAGCCAATGGTTTTAATCTGATGATGAACTATTGGCTTAAACCTTTGGATACACTCGAACTCAGCCTGAGCGAAAATCGAGACAAATCCTTTTATCTGACGAATCGAAATCTAAAAAACATCAGCCAATACCTTCCTTACACACTAGAAGCTATTGACGCAAAACCCGATACACTTTTTTATCTCTTCGATTCAAAAGGAAGAAAGCGTGTGCCCGTTTTGAGTAAAGCAAAAATAATTTGGGGTGGCTCCTGGCTGCCTATTGGCTCTCCCGAAATCTCCCCAGATTCCGTTACACTGTATGGTTCAGAATCAGAACTGAAAAAAGTCAGATACTGGTACACAGAAGATAAAACTTTTGAAAATGTCTCCGGAAACCTCAATGAAGTACTGCTGTTAGATACCGCCCGTAATATTATCGCTCAGCCACAAGCAGTGCGATTCTCCCAAAATGCAGCGGAATTCACCCAAACAGAAAGAACTTTAAAGGTTCAGGTAAAAAATATCCCCGGCAAAAAAAGAATTCGCTTAATCCCGGATACCGTACGCATCTCCTATCTTGTTCCTATGGATAGATTCGAAGAAGCTGAAGATGCCCCTTTTACTGTAGAAGTGGATTTCTCCCGCCTGCGGCAAGATCAGGAATTTGTTATTCCCAAAATCAGACAAAAACCAGATTTCGTTCAAGATGTTACCATCTCTCCTGAACGAATTCGATTTGTCATCACAAACCTAAAAAAGTGAAAACAATAGCCAACATCGGAATCACCGGAGGCATTGGCAGCGGAAAAAGCTTCGTCTGTAAAATACTCGCTCAAAAAGGAATTCGTATTTATTACGCCGATGTCAGGGCTAAAGAACTCTTAGAAAATGACCCTAACCTGGTGACCCAAGTAAAAAATTTGTTGGGCGAAAAAAGCTATTCTGAAAATGGGCTTGCCAACAGGAACTATATAGCCTCTCAAGTATTCTCCAATCAAGATACTTTGAATAAACTGAATGCCATCATTCATCCTGCTACCATTCAAGACTTTGAACAATGGAAACAGCTAGTGCCGCCAGAATATCCTTGGAACTTCCAATGTAAAGAAGCTGCCATTTTGTTTGAATCCGGAACCGATAAAGGGTTAGATGCAGTCGTTTGCGTGGCTGCTCCGGAAGAAATTCGAATTCAAAGAGTCGAACAGCGTGATGGCCTCACCCGACAACAAATCTTAGATAGAATGCAGAAACAATTGCCAGAATCAGATCGAATTGCACGAAGCCAATACATTCTGCATAATGACGGAACACAGAATATCGCAGACCAAGTGAATCAATTAATCTCTCAACTTCAAACCCGCTTTGGCTCTTAATTGGATTGAAGTAACAGCAGCCGGAATACACATCATTCCTGCAAATCTTTACCTAGACCCTGCTCAGGCAGTGGACTCTGCTTTGATTAGCCATGCCCATGGAGATCATTTTAACTCTGCTTGCAAAGAATTAATCGGAAGCCCCGGTACGATTGCCTTACTTCAACATCGAATTAAAAATAAATCCAATCCAAAATTCCGAATTCATTCCTTCAGAGAGAACTTCTCATACGGTGAAGTTTCCTTTCGCCTCTTGCCTGCAGGACATATTCCCGGGAGTTCAATGATTTGGATGCAGTATAAAGGAGAAACAGCCTTATATACAGGTGATTTTAATCCTAGATCTCATCCTATGGCAGAACCTTTGGAGTATCCGGATTCTGGATTAGATTTACTCATCACAGAATCTACCTTCGGAAACAACTACTTCGTCGGAAAAGAAGCCGCTGAGGAGTTACAAGAATTAATCAGTCGGGCACCCGAAAAATTGCCCATTCTCTTGGGGGTCTATGCCCTAGGAAAAGCTCAAAGAATAAGTCAGTTAATTCACGCAGTTATTCCAGGATCTCAAATCCTCGTTCATCCTTTTATTCATCATTACAATCAGGTTTATGAATCCTTAGGATTTAATCCAGGTAAGGTTTCCCTATACAGGAGAAAATTTTCGGAAGAAGCAGGCAGAACATTTATTTTAATGCCCCCATCTGAATTTCGGAGGATGGCAGCATCTGGTAAATACTACAGTGCTTTTGTCTCTGGCTGGGACCGCCGGCGTGCATCAGAAGGCATACAAGATTGGCTACCAATTTCCGACCATCCCGACGGAAATCAATTGCGCACCTTCATTGAGAAAATCGCTCCTAAAACCTTGCTCCCTGTCCACGGCGACTCCACCTCCCTTCAATCCTGGTTTATCGGGTGCAGCACCCAATGAAAATCGGGTGCAGCACCCGATAAAAAAACACCCGACACTTGCGTGCCGGGTGTTTACCCCATTCTATTCTAATCGAATGATTTGATTAATAACGGTAGTAATCCGCTTTGTAAGGACCTTCTGGATGTACACCAATGTACTGAGCCTGCTCAGGCGTGAGTGTTTCCAACTCTACCCCAATTTTAGCTAAGTGCAATTTGGCCACTTTCTCATCCAAATGCTTAGGCAAGGTGTAAACCTTGTTTTCGTATTTGTCTGTATTCATCCATAACTCCAACTGAGCCAAAGTCTGATTCGTGAAAGAGTTAGACATTACGAAGGATGGATGGCCTGTAGCACAACCCAAATTCACTAAACGACCTTCTGCCAAGATAATAACTTCTTTGCCATCAATCGTGTACAAATCCACCTGAGGTTTAATGGTGTCTTTTGTATTGCCATAATTATCATTCAACCACTTCATGTTAATTTCATTGTCGAAGTGACCGATATTACAAACAATGGCTTTATCCTTCATCATTTTGAAATGACGACCATCAATAATATTCACATTACCAGTGGCAGTAACAAGGATATCACAAATTTTCGCAGCATCATCCATTTTCATTACTTGGAAGCCTTCCATTGCAGCCTGAAGAGCACAGATAGGATCGATTTCTGTAACGATAACACGGGCGCCAGCTCCTCTCAGAGACTTAGCAGAACCTTTTCCTACATCCCCAAAACCAGCAACTACAGCTACTTTACCAGCCATCATAATATCTGTAGCACGACGAATAGCATCTACTAAAGATTCTTTGCAACCATACAGGTTATCAAATTTAGACTTGGTAACAGAGTCATTGATATTGATTGCAGGAAGTGGCAAAGTGCCCGCTTTCATGCGCTCGTATAAGCGATGTACACCTGTTGTAGTTTCTTCTGAAAGACCACGGATACCTTTTACCAATTGAGGATAGCGATCCAACACCATATTAGTCAAGTCACCTCCATCATCCAAAATCATATTCAGCGGACGAGTTTCATCGCCAAAAAACAAAGTTTGCTCGATACACCAGTCAAACTCTTCTTCATTCATACCTTTCCAGGCAAAAACAGGAGTACCAGCAGCAGCAATAGCAGCAGCAGCATGATCCTGAGTGGAGAAGATGTTACAGGAAGACCAGCGAACTTCTGCTCCCAATTCAACCAGAGTTTCAATAAGAACAGCTGTTTGAATGGTCATGTGCAGACATCCGGCAATACGGGCATCTTTTAGGGGCTTAGAGTGCTTGTACTCCTCCCGGATGGACATTAAGCCAGGCATTTCGGCCTCGGCTAAACGAATTTCTTTTCTACCCCAGGCAGCTAGGGTGATGTCTTTAACTTTGTAAACTTCAGTTTTTACCATTGTACTAGATATTACGGTTTTGTGTAAAATTACCATTTTTCAGGTAGTTTAACAAAAACTTTCTAAATACCGTTCCTACAAAAACATTTTTTTCTGATTTTATCCCAAAAGGTCTTTCCCAGAGGTATCCCGGCTTTCCTTATATTTGCAGTACTAACCAAATACTCTCTGTGATAAACGGTAAAAAAATTGTAGTGGTCATGCCGGCCTACAACGCAGAAAAAACCCTGCGTCAAACTTGGTCTGAAATCCCGATGAACATTGTGGATGAAGTCATTCTCGTAGATGATTGCAGCCGGGATAATACCCTGCAAGTCGCTCAAGAATTGGGAATTCACCGCACCATCCGGCACGAAAACAACCGGGGTTACGGCGGAAATCAGAAAACCTGTTACACCGAAGCTCTGAAAGCGAATGCCGATATCGTGGTGATGCTTCACCCTGATTATCAATATACCCCCCTGCTCATCGAAGCCATGGTTTATCCTATTGCCCATGGTTTATTTGAAGTGATGCTGGGCTCCCGAATCTTGGGGAAAGGTGCCCTCAAAGGAGGCATGCCTATGTATAAGTACATCGCCAACCGCCTCCTGACCTTCACCCAAAATGTGTTGATGGACCAAAAGCTTGCCGAATATCATACCGGATACCGAGCTTTCTCCAAAAAAGTACTGCTGGAATGTCCCCTCGAAGAAAATTCCGACGACTTCGTATTCGATAATGAGATGCTCGGACAAATAGCTTTCGCCGGATTCGAAATTGGAGAAGTAACCTGCCCCACCAAATATTTCAAGGAAGCCTCTTCCATCAATTTCAGCAGAAGCGTAAAATATGGCATGGGTGTACTGCGGGTTTCCTTCAGTTTTTTCCTCACCAAATTGGGATTGATGAAACCGAGTATTTTTGATTTTAAGAAGGGGAAAAGGCTGGCAGGTAAATAACATCCTTACGAAGGTTTTTTCACGCTTAAATTGATTTCCTTTTCCAGAAAGTTAACAAGATTTTGAAAAAACTATGGTATGACTTTTCGATTAAAAACCCTGTTTTATGGTCTGACTTTTCGAGGATTTCGAGTCATTATTGGTTTGATTTTTGGAGGAATCATCATTTCAGAGGCAATATCCCTGCTTTGGAAGGTATAAAAAAGTGAATAGAATACTGAAAAACAGAATGTAATTCAGGGAAATTAACCCAATTGCCTGGTCCTCATCCCCATCAATACAACAACCCAAACATCCACAAAGGAATCGACCGCCCGGTCGGGTAGGCAATATCATCTTTCACCACAAAGGCATTGGACAGCCCCTGAAGTTGTTTGGCAGATTTCCCCTTTCCACCAATCTCCACGGATATTT
>JBEIHC010000081.1:0-12996 GCA_040381555.1 Bacteroidia bacterium | reverse complement strand
GAAGCACAAAATAACAGGTCGAAAATCAAAGAAGTCCGCAAAGAAGCATTGGTTTATGGTTTTGAAGTGTGTTACAAAGACAAGCGTTTTAAAGACATAATGGCTATTGCCCAAAAGTTGGATAAATCAATTTTAGAAAACAGCGGTGAATTGAGTGATTTTGTAGAAGCAGCAGAAATTCAATTAGAAGGTATCTCATAACCCATGCAGTGGCAATTAGCAATATATATCAAACTCAATTTGGATGCTAATACCCCAAAGGTCATTACAGACCACACAGGTATATTAACATCACCTTCTTTCCTCACTTGGCTGAGTGAGAGAAAAACTTCGTATGCTATTGCCACCTCCACAGCCGATTTGATGGCATTTACAGCCCAACTCGATTTACTCAACATCATAACACCTAAATCAGATATTCCGGCATTTATAACCAACAAATGGACACATAAAACATTTTCCTGGTCAGATATGCCAGTTAATGGCAATGCCCACATGGCACTAAAAAACCTTTCAGGTGTCCAGTTATCTGATTTATTAGATGCTATTTATGAAGCAGACAGACATCTGGTACTCAATGAAACTGATATTCCAAAATGGTTAGAAATAGCATCCAATCGAACCAGCCAAAGGAAAATAGAATCACTTCAAAATGAAATACAAACCGCCATTAGCGTACCCGCTACAATAGAATCAATCTTTACAGTAGGTAAATTTTGGGGTGAATTGATTTATCTGAATTACCAAACAAAGAGTAATCAGAATAAAGTACTGCAAACCGAAATAGACCTTTGGTCACAAGCATTCTTTTTTGACAACGGCATGGAAAAAGTAATGTTTGCATCCACACCAAAGTCACCAAAATCAGTTGACAGAATATTGCTCAATATCAAAACAATCAAAAATGATAAAATCTCTTTAATCTGTTTCGATTGTATGGGTTGGGCAGAATGGTTGATACTCAAAGACTATTTAAAGGATGAAGCCATTGCTTTTCAAGAAGATGCCATTTTTGCCATGTTACCTTCGGTAACGGCCATATCAAGGTCAGCAATATTTCAAGGTAGCAGAGATGTTTACAATTTAAAATCACCCGGGAGAGCCGCAGAAGCAAAAGGCTTTGCAGCTTTTTTTGAAAACAAGCACACCAAATATTTTACCGACAAAGACTTAATAACATCAGATGCTATATTGGGCTATGATGCAGTTTCTGTGCTTTACACATTTTATGACGATTTAGGACATTCAACTCATTTTGCTCCACTCGAAGACAACAAAGAACCATACTTTGATGCTGTATGGAGATACTTAGAAAAATCAACAGTAAAAGACGACATCAACACGCTTCTAAAAAATGGATATTCCATTTTCATTTGTTCCGATCACGGTTCTGTTGTGGCAGTAGGTAATGGTCAAAAATTAGAGAAATACTTGATAGATAGTTTTGCAAAAAGAGCAGCCATTGTGCCAATTGATGCAGTGAGCCACGTCAAACAGCAAACATTAAAAATTCCATTTGTAGATGACAAAGTTTTGGCTCTTCCAGAAGGAAGAACAATGTACGCCAACATGGGAACAATAGAAGTAAATCACGGTGGCATTACCTTAGAAGAAATGGTAGTGCCCTACATAAAATTAAAGCAATGATAGGATACGATAGACCTTTAAAACCCGAGTGGATATATAAAACGCTTCATTTAGTTGAGCCAGGCAAAAAGCCGGAAGACTTTTATGATGCTTATAACGATATAGCTATTGAGCTAACAGGTAAAGATGGCAGAAGAAAAACAAGAACAGTCCTTTTCCGAACCTTTATTTATAGCTTTCAGGAAAGCAAAAGCCTGATTGAAAATAACTTTTTAATAGAACTCAGCAAACAAAAAGACTTTAACTACATGAAGCCAATCTACTTGGCCATGTTCATAATGGACTACGAAATACTAAAGTACTTTACCCAAGCCTATTTTAAGATATTCGACAGTTCACAGGAAATCAGTTCAACTGCATTGACTAATAAAATGACTGAGACATATGGTGATGCAGAAATCATAAAGCGGTCCACAAGGTCATTTCTTAAAACCCTTTCAGATTTTGGTATTATAGAGCCAAAAACAACAACAACCTACGAACAAATCAGAAAACTAACTCTTTCAGAAGAACAAGTATCTGACATTTTGAAGCTGTATGCCATCGTAAACCACACCAAACAAATCAACATTGGTGCAATGGACAAAACGATATTTGCTTACTACCAAATACCTGATTTATCAACCATAGCAAACAACTACCACACATCAAAATGGGAGTATATAAAAGGGATTGACAGGGAATTATTGATGATGGGTTAAAATATGAAACAATGATGAACGATTATAAATATTCACATAGGGCAGTAGCATTCTTAGATGTATTAGGTTTTCAAAACAAACTTGATGAATTTGAAACGGAAGCTATTGAATATTATAATGCATCGAATGAAGAAGAAGATGATGAAGCATTTGATGAAGAAAACGCCAAAACAAACAGTCCAATATACTACTCACAAAAAGCAAGTGACTTTATAAATACCTTCAATTCTGCTATATCAAAACTAGATAAAGAAAAATTTAGCTATTATTTATTTAGTGACAACATTTGTATTACTGCTAAAAGCTCAGGTATTAATGGAGAAAATTCACTTGTTGAGTTATTGCTTGTCATCTCTGAATTATACTTTGAGTTCATCCAGAAAGGTTATTTTCTGCGTGGCGGTATTGATTATGGGCTTTTTATTGATAAATCTTCAATTGCACTTGGTGTGCCTCTTGCTACTGCATATAAAATGGAAAGTACACAGGCTGTTTTTCCAAGAATAGTTCTATCAAAGAATTTCATTAAGCAGTTAGAAGATTATTCCGTTGATAATGTTGATGGCTATTCCTCAATATTAACTTCAAGCCTGATAAAAGTAAGTTGCGACATTCAATACCTAAATGTTTTCAATCACATTTTTAAGGTGGATGATAAAGAGTATTTTTTTGAACGGTACAGCCATAACATAAATGAAAATCTACAAAGTGCTGCTCAGAAGGAGAGTATTTTTTTAAAGTATAAGTGGTTGGCAGCGGAGTTCAATTCTTTCATTGAAACTTATTCAAGCTCACTTGCTTTTTATGATGAAAACTTTGAAGCAACAGATGATTATATACAAATTGTTAAACAACTAAAAGTCGAATATGGACAATAATCTAATTTATATGCCAACCTTTAGGGTTAGGCAGCAGGAGACAATCGTATTGAAAAGTTTCAGTTTTGGTGACCATATGTACCCACTAATCGAAATCGTCAAGGAATTTGATAGGTCAAGAAAAGCGGATGCTCAAAAAACATTTGAAGAAATTCATCTTGAACTAATTGAAGCTATTCAGTCCCCTTTTGTTTTTGTTGATTTGCCAATTTACTTAAGACAATCTGGTGCAGTGAAAGACGAAGTAGTTGCATTTTCCTACAGTATTAGCAACAATCTTGAAAAAAGGTGTGAATACATAAATAGATTATCTCAACAACGCAACAAGGCAATACCTGTTATTTCTTCCTATTTGCCAAAAACTGGAGAAGTTGATACAATACAAAGACAGTTTGAATTGTTACAACCAAATTTTGACCGTATTGCATTCAGGTTGTTCCCCGTAACATTTAAAGATGATTTCAATGCAGTATCTCAATTGGCTCGTCCAAATGATTACATCATAATTGATTTAGATACTATCAACCCCTTTCCCAAAAGCCCACCATTGCGTCCTATTATTGATAAATTAAAACAGTTCAATACCTGTTGTAAAATATTACTAAGAAGTGCCATTAATACTGAAATACAAAATGTAAAATTAGATCACGGCCAAGTGGTTTACGAAGCAGACAATAGCCAAATTGATATAGATATTATGAATGAGTTCGGTGTTAATGCAACAGGTGATTTTGTAGGTATTAAAAAGGATGACCTAACAGCAGGTGGAACTATCAGTCCGGGTTTTATTTATTATGATGCAACTGAAAACCAATATTACGGTTACCGTGCAGCCGTTAAAGAGTTAATTCAATTCGAGAGTTTAATTGTTCCTGCAATTATTTCATCAGATGCAACACAAAGAATGTTAGCATCAATTCCACCTTTTGTAGGTGCAGACAATCCAGGGTATAATACTTTGCTAAATATTAGTTTGGGTGCAGAGAGTGGTAAAAGTCAGGCTAAATTCAAGAAAATAGCAATGGAACATTACTTACATTGTATGCAGATAAAAATTGAAAAGGGTGAATTAAGCCAGACAAATGTTCAACAACCGTAGATTATTTCTGGCTTAACATTGGTATTAAAAAAGAATTGTAAATCAATGGGCAAAATTGTATCCCAATTGTTTTGAATAAAACTCCATCTCTTATTGTATCTATCTTTTAAAGCCTGTTTTAGCTTTTCATTAATTTTAGATGTATTGAAGTTGTTTATTATTTCCTGCCCATCACTACCGCCAAAATATTTTTGTAGTTCCTTTTTATTCATCAAGGTCAATTGCTCTTTTGCATTTATCCTTGGACTATATATTGCATCTCGGTATATGACCTTTTTGTTTTTTTCATAATACCAAATACCATAATATTCAGGTATTAACTCAATGACCTTCTCAAGATGTGATTTGTCGATAACAACTGTGTTGTATTCAAAAACATCACCATAATCATCAACCTGCTTTTTTAATCTATTTAGGGTGTCAATTTTTGACTTTATCTCAAAGGACTTGGTATCACCATTTATTACTAAGAAGTCAGCTCTACTGGATTTTGCTTTTACTTCAAATGCGGCAACATATTTTTTCATAACGAATTCTTTTGCAAGTCTATATTTCAGAATCTGCTCACCATCGTAATTTTTGAAAACAATATCATTGATAGTTTTAGCCAGTTCAAATTTGGTAAGCCCTTGGAACTTGTCAGTTTGAAAAAATTCAGCAAGTAAGTTCCTTAGCTGATTAACATAGCTTAGTGTATTGTAAGATCTTACAAGTGCTGTGCAATCCATTCTACTATTTAACCATTTCAATACAAAGCTAAAAAATTTATTTAAATTTTGCTGGCTTGAACCGCTTCTGACTTGTTTTGGTATTTTTATGTTGTTTGAAACGATTTATTCTTATGAGGAGTGCCCTTTGTGATAATTTCTTCACCCCACCCATTCCCAATACTCCTCCCTCGAAATCACCCGACATTCCGCATCCGGATAAGCACTCTTAAAAGCATTTGGAATCTTGAATCGTTTGGGAGTTGTATATTTAATCTCAAATGCACGAAGTTCCCCATTTTCGAATTCGATTAAATCTACTTCCTGCTGTTGGTAGGTTCGCCAGAAATAATATTGGGTGAGCCTGCGATTATTATTATTCTTTTTGATACGCTCAGAGAGGATAAAGCTTTCCCATAATTGTCCCATATCATTGCGTAGAGTAGGCTGACGGAAGTCATTGATTATCGCATTTCGAATGCCATTGTCAAAGAAATACCATTTTGCTCCTTTAGATATTTCATTCCGCTGATTGGTGCTGTAAGCGGGTAATTTATATAGGATGAATACCTTGCTGAGTAAATCTAGATAGTTTTCTACGGTAATTCTATTTATGCCTAAGTGATGACTGAGTTCTGAATAGGATACCTCCGAACCACATTGGAAAGCAATTAACCTCAGTAGAGCCTGGATTTTTCCTGAATGCTTAATTCCTGCATATGCCAGAATGTCTTTGAGTAAATAAGATTGCACCAGTTGCTGTAAGTATGTTGATTTTTCCTCATGGCTTTTCAACTGAAAAATCTCCGGATAACTACCGTAAATAAGCCTTTCGTCTAACTGTTGTCGTGCTTCAATGAGATTGAGTTTAAGTTCTGCCTGAGCTATGGGATACAAAAAAAAGGGAATATGACGACCTGTAAGGGGTTCTCCAGATTGCTTGACTAAATCTAGGGAGGAAGATCCTGTTGCCAAAATGCATAGTTGAGGCTGGGAATCAATCATGAGTTTCAAGGCTTGGCCAATTCCGGGAATCGCTTGTGCTTCGTCAATCAACAGCAGGCGGGAATCGCCCATAATATTTTGGAAGTTAGCAATTGTTCTTCGCTGGAAAATCTCCTGTACATCCAGATCCTCCCCATTGAGCACGATTGCCTTTTCTTGGATCTTTTCCAGAATAGATTGCAGCAGAAAGGTTTTTCCTACCCGTCTGGTTCCATAGAGTAGCAAAACTTTATTACTAGATAAAAGTCTAAAAATCTGATTTTCAATTACTCTATCAATTTTTATCATTTAGGTGAGCTTTGTTATTATCAAAATTATATAAAAAAATGATAGTACATTATCAAAATTATATAAAAATATGATAATGAAATCCGACTTAAGTCCCTCCGTTTGTACTCCGTTGCCTCTGTGGTAAAAAAACAACTCACCGCTGAGTAACAAGAGTTTTCGCAGAGTTTCGCAGTATACATCCTCTGTTTTCCTCCGTTTGTACTCCGTTGACTCTGTGGTAAAAAAACAACTCACTGCTGAGTAACAAGAGTTTTCGCAGAGTTTCGCAGTATACATCCTCTGTTTTCCTCCGTTTGTACTCCGTTGACTCTGCGGTGAACCCTTGTTGAGCGAAGCGAACCAACTCTCAATTCCGATTATCCAACCCCCAATGCAATCGATTCCTCAAACTACTGAAATAGGAACCACTCTGTACCCGCACCAAAGGAATGGTAAAATCTGCCTTTCGTATGGCCAGCTCGGTCTTTTGCCGAATCACTTCTGTACGGGAATCCAAAGCTATTAAAGCCTGTCCACTGCGACTTTCTATTTCTAAGGAAATAACAGATTGATCTGGAATCACCATAGGCCTAACCGTTAAGGCATGCGGCGCAATGGGGGTAATCATAAACGCAGGTGTGCCGGGCATTATAACAGGCCCTCCACAAGAAAGAGAATAGGCTGTGGACCCTGTAGGAGTGGAGAGTATCACTCCATCCCCCCAATAGGAATTTAAAAAATCCCCATTGATATAGGTATGCACCGTAATCATCTCGTTGGTATTGGACTTATGAATGGTGATATCATTTAAGGCAAAATGATCTTCGGAAAACAAACTCCCTTCAGGCTTAGCTTCCAAAAGCATCATTGTCCGCTGATCTAATTTATAAGTACCTTTTAATAAATCTTCGGTTGCATGCTCCAAATCGGGAAGACTGATATTGGCCAAAAATCCCAGACGGCCAGTATTCACTCCGAGAATGGGTATGCCCGTCATGCGAAACTTCCTGACGGTATCGAGCAAAGTGCCATCTCCTCCAATGCTAAAAACAAAATCGCATTCTTTCACCTGTGCTACTTCTTGAAAGGTTTCTCCCAAGGAAAGCGGCTGAGCGGCAAAGGCTGGACGCTGGTTCAATTGCCGCGCATAATTTTCAAATACCCGAAAATCAATTTTCTTTTTCCTTAATCCGGCAAAAAATCGCTCCAGAAATTGATCGTCTGTAGTTTCGGTAATTCGTCCATTTACTGCTATTTTCATGTGTCAGCGTATTGCAATTCTGCCTGTTAAATTAAAATAATATCCTGCGCGTGCGTTATACAGCGTATTCCGACTGAGCTCTATCCGAAGAAAATGATCATATAGGGTTAAAAAATTCAACCCGGTTCCAAATCCAACAAGGGGTTTGTTTTTAAAATACGGATCCATATTGTTATGGGAATCATCCCGCATCATTCCGGCATCTACAAAAAACACCCAGTAAACCGCAATGGGAAAATCTCTAAATTTTCGCAGTAAATCTTTCTCCTGATTTTTGGCCTTCCAATACGGGAAACGCACAATCTGCCGAGGAATCAGGGCAAAACGCATTTCTTGTTGGATCACAGCCACGGAGGTGCCACTAATCACAAAAGGTTCAAACCCACGCAGGTAATTTCCCGATCCTATAAAGACCTTATCAAAATAGGGAATCTTTTTTCCGGCAGTATAAGTCCCCCAAAACGACCAAGCATAATTCCATCTTTTTCGAATGGGAAAAAACCGGGAATAACTTCCATATAGTCTCAAGAAATTTGTGGTAGATAAAAATCCTAAGCCGCTTTGCTCTATATTCACACTCAGGCGATGTCCGGTCAGGGGAAAGGATTTCCAATCCCGATAATCCCGGTTAAAACTTAAGCGAATCTTTGGGAAATATTCCCGATCGCCGCTATTACTTAAATACGCTGGATTGATTTGATTTACCGTATCATTCACCTGATAATGCAGGTATCCCACACTTAAAGACAAACGATTCAGGGGATCAAAACGCTTGGTTAGATGCAGCCAGGCATTTTGATCAAAGCGAATACGATCTCCCGGTAAGCGAAATAGAAATTGCCCATCTTCGGGAATGAGTGGGCGCGCAACATAATTTGTTCGAAGCTCTATTTCCTTTTTCTCGGTATAACTGTAATTGATTTGAAAATCTATTTGTTGTTTGGGAAAAAGAAAGGGCCTGCGAAAAGAGGCTGAAATTTCCCGGTCATATCCTTCTTGCACATAAAGATATAATTGGTCGTTATAGCCCGTTAGGTTTTTCCAGTTAATACCGGCGCCTAATACAGCCCGATCTAAATCCAAATTTCGAAACCATTCTCCGATATACCGCTCCTCCAGATTGGCATGTACGATTGGCTCTATGTACCACCTTTCCCGAATCAGAATAATGAGATATACTTTTCCCGATTCGGTGATGTAATTAAAATCAACCGAATTGAACAAGGAGAGATTGTATACATTGTTGCGATTGCGCGTCATAACGGAATCTAGTTCAGACGAAGGGATGCTATCGCCTTCTTGTATGCTCATTTCCCGTAACACCGTTTTTTCTTTGGTTTTATTGGCACCCTGAATGGTGATAGACTGAAGCACAAGCAGGCTGTCCTGGGCTTTTCCTAGAGAAAAAACCAGGCACACTCCGAAAAAAATATGTCTAAAAATAGCGCGCAAAAGATTTGACCGCCTGCTCCGGATCTGCTGCCATACAGACTGCACTCAGCACTGCAATTCCAGTAACCCCGGCATGTAGCAAGGCAGGAACGGATTCAGGCTTAATGTTGCCGATGCCAACAACCGGAAAAGGAGAATGGGTGCAAATTTCGGCAAGTTTTTCCAATCCTAAGGGGGGGAGTCCTGTGTTTTTAGATTCAGTACCAAAGATTGGCCCTACGCCAATGTAGGCCAAGTCCTGACCCCGTAAGGCTTCCAGCTCTTCCATAGAGTGCACAGTAGCCCCGATAATCGGATGTTCCTGTCCCTGATCCCTAAATAGAGCCCTTGCCTGCTCCGGAGATAAATCATCCTTCCCAACATGACAGCCATCGGCCCCCATTAAGGCAGCTTCTTCCACCCAATCATTAAGTAGAAAGGTAAATGAATATTCCTGTTTTAAGGCATGTATTTTCTGGATTTCGGCCCAATCTTTTTCTGTTAAAAAATTCTTCTGTCGAAATTGAATCACCGTTGCCCCTCCAGATAAGGCTCTTTTCGCTAACTCGGAAGGGGAAAACCGGTTTTGTAAGTGCGAATCCGTCAGCACATGGATGCGGAGTGACACAGGCGCTGCTATTAAATGTTCAGATATTTTAATAAGAGATTATACCGATCTTGGGTATCATCCAACTGAGCTTTATCAAAGAAACTCATCACCACTTTATATTTGAATCGCTCAAAGGTATTCACCAAGCGGGTAAGTTCACTGATATTGAGTTTGATTGTAATATAGTACGCCCCAGCATCTGGGCTTAGGGTAAGGTAAATGCTTAATGCCTTTGCATCGTTGGATTCTACAATGCGTGCAATCTCAGATAAGTTGTAAGAATTATGCGGAACCTCCAAAATGACAATTCCCCCAGGCTCGGATGCCCCAAAAATCACCGATAATCCCTGTATCAAATCTTGCTGGGTAACCATCCCTACATAATTTTTATCATCATCAACGACGGGCAAAATATCTAGACGCCAGGTTGCCATCATTTTAATAACATCGTACACATGCTGACGGCCGAGTATATACAAGGTATTGGGCAAAATCAGGAGATAATCGCCCACTGGCTGGTCCTGAGATTCCGCTTCTAACACATCGGTTTCTGTAACTATTCCCAAAAATTGACGATCATTGACAATGGGTAGTTGAGAAACATGAAATTCCTCCATCCAGTCCATGACCTTATCGCCCGTATCGGATGTACGGAGGCAGGGAATGCGGTCACTGATGAGTTCCTGTGCGGTCATACCGGTGTCTTTTCTTTGTTTACGATTATTTTACCTAAAAATTGTTTCATCAGCCGAATAAACTCCTTGGGCTGCTCCATCATGGCTGCATGTGAACATTTGTCTATAAACCGAAGTTCTGAATTCGGTAATAAAGATTGAAACTCATACGCCACATGCGGAGGGGTAATATTATCGTTCAATCCCCAAATGAGTAAGGTTGGGATTTTTATCCTTCCTATCTCCTTTCGCATATTAGAATATTGAGCATCTCGGGCAATTTTAATGATTCGCAGGGCTTTTCCGGTGTCATTTATAATGCCAAAGACCTCATCTACTAATTCACGAGTAGTGGTACTCGGACTATAAAAAGTATATCCTACCCGATCTTTCACATACTGATAATCACCCCTTTTGGGAAAGGTAGAGCCCATTCCGGATTCAAACAAACCAGAGGACCCTGTGAGCACCAAGGCTTTCAATCGGTCCTGATGCTCTAAGGCAAATATCAGGGCTAAATGACCTCCCAGAGAATTTCCCACCACAACTGTGTCTTTCAAGTTCTTAAACTCGGCAAATCTCCCCACAAAATCTGCCAAGGCATTGATCGAAGCCTCGACCTTGGTCGGCTTATAAATGGGAATCAAGGGAATGAGCACCCGATATTCTTTCGAGCATTCTCTCAGCACCTCATTCCAGTTGCTCAAGGCACCAAAAAGTCCATGCAAGAGGAGCAGGGTAGGCCCTTCCCCCTCTTCGATGTATTCAAATCCGTTTTCCAGAACTAAATTATACTCCATAATCGAATCCTCTAATATTATAAAGATTTCAGCCAGTTCTGCATCATCCGATCCCCTTGGGGGGTTAAAATGGACTCGGGATGAAACTGAACCCCTGCCAAATTATACAATTTATGTTGAATGCCCATGATAATCCCGTCTTCCGTTTGGGCGGTAATCTCCAGACAATCTGGAAAAGACTCATTCTGAACCACCAGAGAGTGATAGCGCATAACCTGAAGCGGATTCGGTAAATCGGTAAAAATGCCCTTCCCAGAATGCCGAACCAAAGCTGTTTTCCCATGAATAGGTTCTGGAGCATACACCGTAGGCGCGCCAAACATTTCCCCAATCAACTGATGCCCTAAGCAAATTCCGAGGATAGGAACCGTACCCAAATATTTCCGGATTATTGCTTCTGAAATTCCCGCATCTTTAGGGCGACCCGGACCAGGAGAAATGACGATGCCTTCCCAAGCTTCCTCTTGCGCCAATACTTCCTGCACATCATTCCGCACCACTTGGACCTGCTTCCCAAAAGAAGCCATCTGAGCGTAAAGATTCCAGGTGAAAGAATCGTAGTTATCGAGGAGGAGGAGCAATTTTAATGATGAATGATGAATGATGAGTTATGAATGATGAATTATGAGTGATGAATTATGAGTGATGAATTAGATAATCAGCCAATTGGAGCAAAGTTAAACCAAACCCTCTGTTTAACTCCGTTTGTACTCCGTTGACTCTGCGGTGAGTCCCGTATGAGCGAAGCGAATACCCACTTCTTCATATCCAGTATTCAATTGAATGCGACAAACTCTATGAATGCCTCGGCTCACAAATGAAATTTCAGCTTCTGTATGATCAATAGAATAGCCTCTTAGAAAACTTCCCAAATCTATTCCAGGCATTTCACCTGCAACTGTCAATAAAGTATCTCCCACATGCAAAGAAGTATCCCACCCAGGACTTCCCGGAATAATACCCGCCACCACTGCTGTGCCATCCGGATTCGGAGTGAGCTTCAAGCCCAAGCGACTTCGAACAAAACTTTCCAAGGGAACTTGTTCCAATTGCAATCCGGCAGTAGGAAGAATGGCCTGAACCGCTTGCAATACATCTTTCTGTCCGGATATAAAGTCGAGGTAAAATTCTTCAGCCTCTGCAAAACCCATTTCTTTCAGATGATTCAAAATCGTTTGGCGCGTATAACCCGTATAACCCGGTTTTTTATAATCCTCCCACAATCGTTTCATTAACGAATCCAATGACTGCCGGTGTTCTGTCTTCTCCCGAAGTTTCAAATCCAACAGCATCGCTACTAATGCGCCTTTATGATAGAATGAAATTTTCTGTTGAGGAATCCCTTCCGCATGATAGCCATTTACCCAAGAGATGAAAGAAGATTCGGTCAAGGTCATGAATTCCTTTCCCGGAGCATCCAAATGTTTATTCAGAATATCATTCATTTCATCTATCCATTCTTTCTGAGTCCATACAGAAGAACGGAGCAGCATGAGTTCCCCATAATAGGTGGTGAATCCCTCCGTGATATCATGTAGTTCAGAATATTGTTCCCGGGTATAATCATAAGGCTGTAAATCTGCTGGGCGTATGCGTTTGATATTCCACAGATGAAATAGTTCATGACTGGAGATACTGAGAAGATCATTCCAGACGCTGCCTTTCATGAGTTCAGCAGCAGGCCCCAGTGTGATTACCGTAGAATCCGGATGCTCCACACCATGATAGGATCTACCTTCAGAAATGAGGAAAAGAAAGTGAAATTCCTTGCAGGGCATTTCTCCGAAAAGTTTGATTTGTGCTTCGGTGAAGGCTCTGAAGCTTACTTCTAACTTTTGAAAATCTAGGGTATGTGCTCCATGAAACCAGAGATGTAGGGTATTTTCTTGTACCACAAAGGCATGGTGTTGCAT
>JBEIHC010000080.1:0-13073 GCA_040381555.1 Bacteroidia bacterium | reverse complement strand
GCCAAGTTAGGTTGAGTTTTGGTTACATTTAGACAAGGGACGCTTGCCACGATGAGTTGAGTTGTGGCTTCATTTGGACAAGGGACGCTTGCCAAGTTAGGTTGAATTTTGGCTTCATTTAGACAAGGGACGCATGCCACAGCGGGTTAGATTTTGGGTTTCAATTGGACAAGGGACGCTTGCCAAGATGGGTTGATTTTTGGCTTCTTTTGGACAAGGGACGCTTGCCAAGTTGGGTTGAGTTTTGGAAGCTTTCAGGACAAGGGACGCTTGCCGAGTTTATTACGAATGCGTTGAATCCAGGCCAGTATTGGGTTAGGATGTGCTACCTCAATACACTTATTTGCAATAATAATTACAAATTTAATTTGCAGAAAGGCGAATTTATTTTTCTTCAGGCCAAGGCTGAGAGGTATGTCCAGCCCAGAAATAATTTCCAAAAACATCCTTATACCAATTCGGATTGCCTTCAATTAATTCTCCTTTACTAACGAATCCGGTGAATTCAATGGCAGTGCCAGAAGGAATAACCTTAACTATTCGAGCTTTGGTATTCGGAACCATTTCTCTTAGCTTTAGATCTGTCATAGCTTTCACTCTTCCGTATTTCGGAGTATATCCTAACAGAAAGAAGTTCATTTTATCCTGCAAATCAAATAAAGCTTTTGCTAAAGAATCCGATCTGACAGATTGGGATTCAAATGCACGGAAGATAATCTCTACAAGGGTGGTGTCCGGAATTCCCTGAGCATTGGTTTGTACAATTCCTATATTGGCACTATCGGGCATAAAGGCACGCATGGAGTCCCTTTCACTTGCTTTGACTTCCAGCGTTCTAATTGTGCGCTGGAGACTATCTTTACTTCCACTAAGGTCTTGGAGCAGAGAGTCCATACGGATGTAATCGTCTTCTAAGAAACGCACAATTTGTTTCAGCGAATCTAGTTCCATTTTTACAGCGTAATTCTCATTTGCAAGTTGAATAATTTCTGCTTTTTCTTCTAATCGAGGGGAATGCCATTCTAGGTGAGGACTTCCTTTTTGCTTTTTCGTGCCGAATTTATAGCTTAATCCTGCAGTGAAAAACCAAGCATAGTCTGGATCGTTTTTTACATTATACAATCTCATATCCAAACTGTGCCCGTCCAAAGAATCGGAGCTATGGAGTAAATACTCTGCATTAACTGTAAAATCTAGTTTTTCGCTGAGGAGAAAGCGGATGCCCATTCCAACAGGGAAGGCATTGATGTTTCCAGAGAAATCTTTGGCAACCTTAGTTTTTTTCTCCCTTTCTCGGATGTTGCTGGCCATGGCTTGAAGCCTACCATAGCCAATTGAGAAATAAGGATGGAATTTTCGAGTAACCTGGTCGAAGTGGAATAGTTCTCCCAGATTTACCTGTGAGCGAATAGCTACTAGGTAAAAATAGGTTTTAAACTCTCTACCAATAAGGTCCTTGCCACTTTGCCAAGTTCCATAATTATAACCCAAATTAAAACTCAGCAGGGGTGAAAGTGTATATCTAAGTCCCAGACCATAGGTTGCCGTTGTTTTTGGCGTGGGATCCGAATTTGGATAGGTAATTCCGGCAACAGGTTCTAAGGAAAATCTTTTAAAGACAGTCTGAGATTTCGCTGTAAAGCAAGGTAAGTAAATAAGTAAAGTTAGAAGGATCAGACTAAGGGTCTTCATTGTTCAAAATTACGATTTTATACCTAAACTAAAGTTTATTTGGAAATTGCTTAGGATAACCGATTGAATAGATAAGTAACACTGCTGCTTGAAGGAATGGATGAAGAGTATGACTTTATAAGTTTTTTTGGGGTAAATTTGGTTGAGAATAGTCTGAAATGGAGGATTCAGGATTATAATAAAAGCCATAATGTTAAAGTTAAAATCTTCCTATTGGGCGGTATACTTGCACTTAGGGGGATTTTGAAAGCCGAAAGTCCCTGTTTATGCAGGGATTACGGTGTAATTATCCACAAAATGCCCTATTCATCAACATTTCAGCGTTATTTTTTTAAAAGTTGGTTGAACATATTCAAACGAATTACATATTTGCAGTACCGATTGATTGTTTAACATTTTAAAACCAAACCGTACATGAACAGATCAGAACTCATTGATGCAATGGCCGCTGAGGCCGGACTTACCAAGGCAGATGCTGGTAGAGCTCTAGAAAGCTTCATCAACACTACTTCCAAGGCTTTGAAAAAAGGCGACAAACTTACTTTAGTAGGTTTCGGTACTTTTTCTATCTCTAAGCGTGAAGCACGCACTGGTCGTAATCCACAGACTGGTAAGGCTATCAAAATCAAAGCTAAAAAAGTGGCTAAATTCAAGCCAGGAGCTACATTGGCAAAAGTGGTGAACAAGTAAGAGAACTTACTCTCACTTTGCGAAAAGCTGCATTCCTCTTAGAGTGCAGCTTTTTTGTTTTTGGATAATTTTTTTACCTTTAATATTATGAAATGCTTACTCTTCCTGTTGCTGCCTTTTCTAAATTCTCTTTCCTTTGCTCAAGGATCAGAGTTTTATGCTGTTGGCACTCCATTGGGAAACGGGAGTCCTGGAAATAGTACTTACCAATTGAATAGTCCCTTTGGTTTGGCCATACATCCTAATACAGATACTATTTATATTGCGGATCAGGGAAATCACCGTATAAAAAAATATATTTGGGGAACAGTGACGAATTTCGCCGGAGATACGATTGCCGGATATCTGGACTCCATAGGTACTTTGGCTCGTTTTAATAGTCCCTCAAATCTATGTGTAGATGATTCAGGGAATGTTTATGTCTCCGATTTTAATAATCACCGAATTCGGAAAATTAACGCTACTGGATTCGTTACTACACTTGCAGGCTCCGGCGTGGCTGGGTATAAAGATGGTCCTGCAGATTCCGCTCAATTTCATTTCCCCAGAGGTATTGCAGTAGATGATTCCGGAAATGTTTTCGTGTCCGATAGCTGGAATCATCGCATCCGAAAAATTAGCCCTGCCGGTATGGTAAGTACCTTCGCTGGTGGGGGAAATGCCATGGGTGTGGGTAGTGTGGGTGCCTATGTGGATGCTGCCGACACCTCCGCTCGCTTTTATACCCCTTCTGGTTTGTTCTATTTTAAGTATGATTCTTGTCTCTATTTGGCGGATGCCTTTAATCATCGAATTCGTAAGATTACTTCATCTGGTATCGTAACAACAGTGCTTGGAACAGGCCCAAGCGGACCTGGAAATGGGGGCTTTTTGAATGGCAATACAAGCATCGCCAAACTGAATACCCCTACTGAATTATTTATTGAAAAACACCCATCAACTGGAGCCATTCGATTTTATATTAGTGATACCTATAATAATCAAATTAGAGAATTTGACTTGAATACAGGCTTAGCTTATACAGTAGTAGGTGATACATCCTCAGGGTATATAGATGCTTGGGGCTTAAATGCACGATTCAATTTTCCGAGAGGCATTGTCATTCAAAGACCCTACACAATGTTTGTATGTGATTTTAATAATCATGCACTTCGTGGGATAACGAATTTCTGGGAATCCACCGACGATGATTCTCAATTCAACTTAATAAAAATCTGGCCTCAACCTGCCTCCTCTACCCTACACTTCAGTGAAGAAATCCAATCACTCAAAATCTACGACGCTACCGGAAAGTTAATCCTCAGCCAATCCTACCCCACAGGCATTCAATCTCTACCCATTCAGGATTGGAGCCCCGGATTGTACCGCATCACCGGAACTGCAAGCTCCGGTCATTCACTCAATCAATCCTTCCTAATTCAAAAATAAAAATTCCATTTACTAAGGTAATTAAAACTAACCATGAAAATCATATTCAGCTTTATCCTCCTTTCCTTTTTATTTCTCTCTGCAAATGCACAGAATCAAAACCCGGAATTCGTTCAGGTAACCATTATCAGTTACCTGGACTCCAATGGCATTATGATTAATTTTAATCGCAATGATCATGGAAATATGCAGGCCCAGATCACTAAATATTTCGGCATGCCTGATACAGATTCCAAAATCGCCTGGACTTGGGAAGGCCGCACCCTGCCGGACATTGGCGAAAACCTAAGCATCCGCATTCAGGAAGGCTACGAAGTGAAATCAAAAAAATACAGTACCAGAACCCTCTTTGAAGATGCAGCCTCCAAAGCAAAGATTCTAAAAAAAAATAAATCTGGTCTCAAATATTTCTATCTCATCCAAGTAATTGGCGACGACCATCAACCCGCTATCAAAACCGAAGCACAAGCTGAAAAACTTCAAAACTATCTATTCAAAATGGGGCATTAACTCCCCGTTAGTATCTATCGGAATCCACCTTCCCAATCCCCTCCTCCCCGTTGATAAACAACAAGCGAATCTTCCCCTCTGTTTCACTTAAGTCTGGCCTCACTGCCCTTAATGCCTCACTGGCTCCCTCCTCTGACCATTTATCCATATAAATAAAGATTGGGTTGACTCCCAACTCGGCATTTGCCCATTTGCGAACATGCATGCCTCTGAATTTAATCCCCTACCTTTGTAGCATGATCGTATTGGATGGAAATATTGTCGCCGCGGCTGTTCGGGAAGAAATCCGAACCCGAGTAAATGACTTTGCAGCACAGGGGAAACGAAATCCCTGCTTAGCTGCTATATTGGTCGGAAATGATGGCGCCTCCGAAACTTATGTGGCGCACAAAGTGAAAGACTGTGAGGCGGTGGGCTTCACCTCCCGATTAATCCGATTACCGGCAAGTTGTACGGAACAAGAATTACTCGAAGTGATTGATGCCCTGAATGCAGATCCTTTATTGGACGGCATGATTGTGCAGCTTCCTTTGCCGAACCATATTCACGAGGAAAATATCATTCAGGCTATTTTGCCTGCTAAAGATGTGGATGGATTTCATCCCCAGAATATCGGGTTGATGGTACGCAATCTGCCCTCCCATCTGCCTGCCACCCCATCCGGAATTATCCGGATTCTCAAGCACTACCAAATCGAAACCGCCGGCAAACATGCTGTGGTCATCGGTCGTAGCAATATCGTTGGTTCCCCTGTGTCTATTCTGTTGGCCAGAAATGCCAATCCGGGAAACTGTACTGTAACCCTTTGCCATAGCCGAACAGTTGGGGTAGAAAAATACATTCAGGAGGCGGATATTCTGGTTGTTGCTGCAGGAAAAAAACATTTAATTCAGGCAAATATGATTAAGCCCGGAGCTGTCGTTATTGATGTGGGCATTCACCGAATGGAAGCGAACGATACCAAATCCGGCTACCGGCTGACAGGCGATGTGAATCCTGAGGGGATTGAAGCTGTTTGTTCGGCCTTTACTCCCGTACCCGGAGGCGTGGGACCCATGACCAGAGCCATGCTGTTGGAAAATACTTTGAACGCATATCGTAAACAATTTGAGAGTGGAAACTGAGATACTTACTCGGACAGAATATCCGGTAATGGAGCATTTTTATACCCTGCAAGGGGAAGGTTATTGGGTAGGCACGCCAGCCTATTTCGTGCGCCTCGGTGGTTGTGATGTCGGCTGTCACTGGTGCGATGTGAAAGAATCCTGGGAAGAAAGCGGACATCCTAAAATGACCCCTGAGGAAATCGTAGGAGCCATCCAGAAGACGCCAGCAAAAAGAGTGGTTGTAACTGGAGGGGAACCATTTTTACACGATTTAACAGCTTTAACCCGAAGCCTCAAAGGTGCTGGATATTTAGTGCATTGTGAGACTTCTGGTACTTGCTTGCTCACAGGCGATTGGGATTGGGTCTGTTTTTCTCCTAAGAAATTCAAGGCTCCCTTGCCGGTTTGGTACCAGATAGCAGATGAGTTAAAAGTAATTGTCTATCAGAATCATGATTTGGAGTGGGGTGTTGCCCATAGTTTGAGATGCCGTCCAGAGGTGAAGTTATTCTTTCAACCAGAGTGGAATTCAGCCCATAAATTACCCGGGATTGTGGAGTTTGTTAAGTCTCATCCTGATTGGCGCATTAGTCTTCAAACACATAAATATTTACAAATTCCCTGATCTTAACCTAATGGCTCAACTCCTCAATTCTTTGTATATTCTATCCTTTTGTCGAATTAATTTTATTCTATTTTTATTAATTCTTTTTGTCAACCCAGCATTGGCACAAAAGCCGAAAGATTATGGAATAAAATCCTCTAAGGCCTTGAATTTTTATTTGTCAGCCAAGCAACAAATAGAATATCGAGATCCCTTGAAAGCGATGGAGTATTTGGCGGAGGCTATTAAGTTGGAGCCGGAATTTACCGACGCCCATTTCCTCAATACTTATGCTGCTTATCAGAAGGGAAAATTGGATTTAGTCGAACCCAGTCTCTTGCATATATCGGGTAAGGATATTCCCAAATATTACCCAGCTCGTTTATGGTATGCTGATTTTTTAATGGGCAAAGCCCGATATAAGGAAGCAGGGCAATGGTATGGTAAATATTTATATACTGCTCCCGAGGATAAGAAGGAAAAGATGCGGGCAGAAGTGAATCTGCGGAAAGCAAGGTATGCAGAGAAAGCCATTTTAAAGCCTGTTCCCTTTAAGCCAGTTAATTTGGGTACTGAAGTCAACTCACAAGGTGACGAGTATATGCCCAATCTTACTGCAGATGGAGGCACTTTATTTTTTACTGCCAGACGACCAGGGAATATGGGAGGATTTAATCCTCGATGGAATGATTTTGGGGAGGATTTTTATATTTCTAAATATGAAAATGGTAAGTGGTCTAAAGCAGAAAACTTAGGTCCACCAATTAATACTTCAGATAATGAAGGCGCTGCTTGTTTTTCGCAGGATGGTCAATGGGTGTATTTTACAGGATGTAATCGTCCAGAGGGAATCGGTGAGTGTGATATTTATATTTCCAAGTATAATGGAGCATCTTGGAGTAGTCCCGTAAATTTGGGTGAAGGCGTTAATTCTGCTAATTATGAAACTCAGCCTTGGCTATCTCATGATGGCCGTACCTTGTATTTTGTTTCTACTCGTCCTGGAGGACATGGAGGGACAGATATTTGGTACAGTCAATTAGAAAATGAGCTTTGGGGGGAGCCGAAGAATTTAGGTATCCCAGTGAATACGCCGGGAAACGAGTATTCACCCTCCTTGCATGCTTCTGGTCAGGTATTGTATTTTTCCTCCGATTTTCATGATGGCTTCGGGGGAATGGATATTTTTTATGTAGACAAAAAGGAATCCGGATGGGGCGAGGTAAAGAATATGGGCTTTCCAATTAATACTCCCGCGCAAGAACGATTTTTATTTGTAAGTAGTGATGGGAAAACAGCCTATTACAGTACAGATCAAATTGAAGGTGGCTGGGGTAGAAATGATATATTTAGTTTTGCCTTATCTAAGGAATTGCAACCGCCCCCAGCAACCTTTGTTAGAGGGGTGGTACGAGATAGTTTGACTGGAAATCCTGTATCTGCAAAACTTTCTTTTATCAGTTTAAAAAGTGGAGATACGCTTCGATCTGTGTTAAGTGATGCCAAAGCAGGAAAGTTTTTAGTGTCTTTGCCTTTAGGGGAATCGTATGCGGCCTATATTGATGAGCCTGGTTATTTATTGTATAGTGCTAATTTTTCATTGGAAAATGTAGATGCTGGGAAGCATTATGAATTAGATATTAGCTTAAGTCCGTTTCGCTCAGGATCGTCCATTACTTTACGAAATGTTTTTTTTGCAACAGCTAGCTATGAGTTATTAGATCAGTCTCGAGCAGAGTTAAATCGCATGGTTACCTTGATGCGTAAAAATCCAGGTATGCAGGTTGAAATTGAAGGTCATACAGACAACGAAGGCAGTGATTCCTATAATTTAACCTTGAGTCAGAATCGTGCAGAATCTGTTCGGGCGTATCTAATTCAAAATGGAATTGTGGCTACTCGGGTGAGTTCGAAGGGATATGGGGAAAGCAGACCTGTAGCAGATAATGATACGGAAGAAGGTCGCGCTTTGAATCGGAGAACGGAATTTAGGATTATAAAAGTGGGGTAATCCTAAACCCCAGCTTGCCCTAAGTCGTAAAATACATTCAAGCGAGAGTGGAGGTTGCATCAGACTGTACTATCGGATTATTTTTCCTTAAATTTGTAAAAAGAAATAATGATGAAAGCACTTTTAGTACGGTCAAATAGTCGCTCCGAATTAAAATTTATTGCTGACTTGTTAAAAAAGCTTGGCGTGTCAACTACCGAAATGTCAGAAGAGCATGTTGAAGATTATGGTATGGCAATCTTGATGAAAGAAGCAGATAGAAATAAGAAGGTAAGTCGTGAAATAGTGATGCGGAAGCTCAAGTCAAAATGATTGTAGAGTTTTTAAATAAATTCAGTAAAGACCTTAATAAACTTAGTGACCCCCAGATTCGAGCATCTCTGATAAAGGTTATAGAGCAAATAGAGTCAGCAAACAACCTTTCTACTATTCAAAATCTCAAAAAGATAAATGGTCACTATTCTGTATACAGAATAAAACTGGGAGATTATCGAATTGGGATTTTTGTTGTAGGTAAAGTGGTTGAGATGGTCAGAATGGTTCATCGTAAAGATATTTATAAGGCTTTTCCTTAATCCTTAGAAAGAAACATCGGCCCCGCTTGGTGATAACATCGTTTGGTAATAACTCAATCAGTTGTTACCAACCCAGCACCCAGGCAAAAATTAAAGGAGCCACAATCGTTGCATCGCTCTCCACAATAAATTTCGGGGTATTGATGTCCAGTTTACCCCAAGTGATTTTCTCATTGGGAACCGCTCCGGAATAGGAACCATAGGAAGTAGTAGAGTCGGATATTTGACAGAAGTAACTCCAGAAAGGAACATCATGCCATTCTAAATCCTGGTACATCATCGGCACCACACAAATTGGGAAATCACCGGCTATACCGCCCCCAATCTGAAAAAAGCCTACGCCTTTTCCTTCTGAATTATGGCGATACCAATCGGCTAACCAAACCATATATTCAATTCCACTTTTCATGGTGGTGGCTTTCATTTCTCCTTTGATAATATAGGAAGCAAAGATGTTTCCCATAGTGCTATCTTCCCAACCCCCTACGATGATCGGGAGGTTTTTTTCTGCAGCGGCAAGCATCCAACTGTTTTTGGGGTCAATTTCGTAATCCGGTTTCATGACTTCACTTTTGAGTAACTGATACATATACTCATGTGGGAAGTACCGTTCGCCTTTAGCATCCGCGTCTTTCCATAACTTAACGATATGTTTTTGGATTTTTCGAAATGCTTCTTCCTCTGGAATACAAGTATCCGTTACCCGGTTTAGTCCTTGCTCAAGTAACTCCCATTCCTGCTGTGGGGTAAGGTCACGATACCCTGGGATTCTTTTATAGGAATTATGAGCAACCAGGTTCATGATGTCTTCTTCGAGGTTTGCACCAGTACAGCTTATGATATCTATTTTGCCTTGGCGAATCATTTCGGCGAGAGAAATTCCCAATTCTGCCGTACTCATCGCTCCTGCCAGGGTGACCATCATTTTTCCTCCTTCGAGTAGATGGGTTTCATATCCTTTGGCGGCATCAACGAGAGCTGCTGCATTGAAGTGTCTGTAATGATGGGCTACAAATTGGGAGATCGGACCTTTGTTCATGAGATTTGTTTAAACGAGAGCGTAAAATTACCCTTAATGGCAATGGAATACAAATTGGGCTGTGTTTTGGGTTGCAGATTTTTTGGTCAAGGGACGCTTGCCCATTCTTTTCAAAAGATAAGTAATGGATTTTGGTCAAGGGACGCTTGCCAAGCTGGCTCTGTTCTGGAAAGGGATACTTTGTGTCAAGGGACGCTTGCCAAGCTAGCTCGGTTCTGGAAAGGGATACTTTGTGTCAAGGGACGCTTGCCAAGCTGGCTCTGTTATGCAAAGCGATATTTTGTGTCAAGGGACGCTTGCCAAGCTGGCTCAGTTCTGGAAAGGGATACTTTGTGTCAAGGGACGCTTGCCAAGCTGGCTTGTTTATGCAAAGCGATATTTTGTGTCAAGGGACGCTTGCCAATGTGGCTCGGTTCTGGAAAGGGATACTTTGTGTCAAGGGACGCTTGCCAAGCGGGCTCAGTTATGGAAAGGGATACTTTGTGTCAAGGGACGCTTGCCAAGCTGCCTCAGTTATGCCAAGCGATATTTTGTGTCAAGGAGGGTTTGCTTATTCTATTAAATCCAGATTATGCAATCAAATCTGAAAATTCGGCTAAAAACCAATAAAATCGGAACTTGTGTGCAATTAACTTTAACTCTATTTAGGTGAGATCGATAAAATTGAGTTTAGCGATGATTCGCCCAAGACTTGAAGATAGATGAAGCCTAGGATGTATTTATTGGATGCCTTTGGGGTAAAGCAACATTTAGTGAAACTCCCTCTAAGAGAGAGCGGTTCGAACCGGGGAGGTGAACCTAGTCAAATACTAGAATGTTTCTGGACGAGCTATTGCATAGGAGCCGGGGATTTATCCATTTAGCCTGTCTTCTTTATGAGGATGTCTTGAAATAAATCAGTGACTGGAAATAGCCTCCCTCTCAAAGTTTTTTCAGCAGATTTTTCAATGAATTTGACTGATGATAAAATTATGTTTTAACAAAAAAAAATATACCACAATCAAAAATGAAGTACGCCGATTGATAAATTGGGTCTTTATAAAATAGGGTGTGGATATTTGGGCTCTACGCCATTAATTTTGGGTAATTAAATCTTAGAAATACCCTGTATAGTGGTAATAAATCTTCTACTTAGTTTATAAAAAAGGTTATATCCTCTCCCTCCTCTCTACATTGGATAGGACTTTTCAACCGCACTGAACACAACAATTGTATCTAGAATTTCATTAGATAAAATAAATTGGAATTATATTGAATTTTGGGGGGCTTAATCATTTGCTATTCCGAAATTTTGGAAAATGCACCTATTAAACCCACAAAAAACGGGGTAGAACCAAGTTCATGTTATTAAGCTTATGATTAATTCCCTAGATTTGTATTTATGTTCACCTTTTACCCAACTCCCGTCTGGCACGGAAAACTTTTTCGCTTTTCTTGGGATTTTCCCAATGCTTGGTGGGTATGGATTTATTTTCACAACGGAGAACGCAAACCCTGGTACCGTCGCACGGAAAGGCCCTATCGCTTTCGAAGATGGTTTTTCCGCAGGAGTCAGGGGACATTTCGAAATATTGCCCACAGCGACTTCCCTTCTATTACGCTGTACATCTTTCCTCAATACAGTATCTTTCCTAAAAAACAGGTCATACAACTTCAGGTTCATCGTCTGGATATTCCTCAATTATCCCTGGCAGTATTCAATCCGGATGCATTGACCCGCATACCAGAACTGGTCCTCGACAAACCGAATGTCCGTTTACAAGTGCCTGAAACACGCATTCGAAAACCCTATCTGAACAGAGCCTTCATTCCAGAACCTCTGTTGAAACTCCCGGATGAACCTGATTTTACTCTTCCGCTTTAATTCAACCTATTGATCTATGTCAACTCAAGGATTCAACACCAAACCCGTTCACCGTTTCACGCACTTTTTATGGTGGTGTGCAGGTGCCGATTCTCATTTCCTGATGCTCTCTCCTTATCAGGACAGGGTCAAGTATGCCGGTATCGGCGGAATCGTATTTTGCACCGGTTTGCTTGCCGCTTTTGCCGGTGCTTTTGCTTTTAATACAGCCTTTGGTCCGAAGACAATGGCAGGAGATGAATCCATGCATTTGGAATGGATTATAGGATCCTGTATTTTCGGAATTGCCTGGGGGCTCATGATTTTTAATCTAGATCGCTTTATCGTTTCCTCTACGGGTAAAGGGGATGGAACTGATACCATTACCTGGAAAGAGTTCGGTCAGTCCGTTCCCCGACTGATTATTGCTTTGATTCTGGGTCTGACCATCTCCAAACCCTTAGAGTTGAAAATTATTGAAACAGAAATCAATGTGGAATTACGCAAGCATCAGCAGGAAAAACTAGAAGAGTTCAATAAAAATACCTATGCCAAATTCAAAGAACAAATTGCTCAGATCGATGCGGATATTAAAAAGTTGGAAACCGACCGGGGCGTTTTAATTCAACGCCAAAAGGAAGCGGAACAAGAATATATAGACCAAATGCAAGGCCGTGCAGGCAATGCAGGGTATGGCCCAAGAGCCAAACAACTGGAAGTGCTTAAAGATGAAAAACTCAAGGAAGTTGAGGAGTTTGACCGTAAGCACGAATCTGAACTTACTGCTCTCAAAGTTGCGCGTGAAGATAAACTTCAGCAACAGGAAACGGAGCTAAACGAAGTGAATAAAAAACAAGCTGAAAATCTGGATGGACTACTTGCCCGTATTGACATCGCTCACGAAATCGGTTACTGGCTTGGCATCGCCCTGACTTTTATTTTTCTTTCAATAGAAATGGGCCCTATCTTTTTCAAAATGATGATGAACAAAGGACCCTATGATTATATGGTTGAAAATAACAACTACCGCATGTATGTACGCAGTGGTGTGGTAAAAGAAGAGCATATTTTTGAAGGCAAAGACGGCATGAAGCTTATGGAGAAAGTTCGTTACCTAGAGGTTGAACAAGATCGTCATGAGAAAGAAGAAAAACTCAAAGCTCAGGAGGGACTGAGCAAACAAATTATTCAGGCCTGGTCTTCCCGTAAACAGGCAGAAATCAATCAAAATCCGGAAGCTTTTTACGACGAATCTGGGAGGCCTAAGGCATGAGTCTAAAACTGATGGTGCTCCTGTTGGGACTGGATGCTGACTTGTTGTCTCAGTGCACCCCAGCGGAGCAAAGGCGCATGTGGTTGGCTACGCTGGCATTTGCTATCATTATTCCGATGATGGTCATCGGGAAGTAGTTTACGCTGCTGAGATGCATTTCTTCCCATGGAACAGAATACAGATTTCTAAGCTGTAGGTTTGGTTCCATGCCAGTTGGTATGTTTTTGTTGTTTTTTTTGTATTTTATGTTTTTTTTATTTATTTGCAACTCAAAAGGACATGTTTGGTTCCATTTCATTTGC
>JBEIHC010000079.1:0-13088 GCA_040381555.1 Bacteroidia bacterium | reverse complement strand
ATCAGAGGTTAGAACAATTTGCTTATTAGCCTGATGTAGCTCGTTGAAGATATGAAAGAATGCGTCTTGGGTTTTTTCTTTATCAGCCAGGAAATGTACATCATCTACAATCAATACATCTATCAGACGATAGAAATTGAGGAAGTCTGTGATGTTTTTATCCTTAACAGCCTCTACATATTGAGAGATGAATTTCTCGGCATTAACATAAAGGACAATTTTATTCGGAAAATTCAGCTTCACCTGATTCCCAATTGCCTGCACAAGGTGAGTTTTCCCGAGCCCAGAATTAGAGTGAATCAAGATGGGATTGAAGGCAGTTTGACCGGGCTTTTGAGCGGCTGCAAAAGCAGCAGCTCTGGCCATACGATTACTTTCCCCTTCTACAAAATTCTCAAAAGTGTACGCAGGATTGAGTTGAGGATCAATACTGACTTTCTTCAATCCAGGAATAACAAATGGATTGGGGATTGCCCGAGAAATATTCACCGGCATGGAAACCGGCGGATTTTTAGGGTTGATTTCTACAGAAGAGGTGGGGAAAGAAACTGCATAAGATTTACCATCCTCGTAGTTGTTTTCCACAATAACAGAATACTCCAAACGACCTTCTGTACCCAGAGTTTGACGAATCGTTTTGCGTAACAGGCCCACATAATGTTCTTCTAACCATTCATAGAAGAATTGACTTGGTACTTGAATGGTTAAAATATTGTTTTCTAACTTGATAGGCTTGATGGGTTCAAACCAGGTCCGGAAAGATTGTGTGTTAATGTTGTCTTTAATTATCTCAAGACACTTCTCCCACACTTCGGTATAATCTGCTCCTGTCATTATTAAGTTTATGTTAATACTTGATTACTGTGGGCTAAAATTGGACAAATCTTTCTGAAAAAAAAATTTGCCTGTTAACAATTTTTTCAGGGTGAATGAGTATTTCAAAAATTGATTATAATCGACTGATTTTCAGGACAAAAAATTACCAACAGCCTCTATCCTTATCCACATTTTCTTAAGTAATTGACATCCAACAGAATGAGAGAATGACTAGGATAGAATACACTCAAAAACTGAATACTAGCCTGCATTTCTTTGAATTTCAAATTTGATTGAATCGGGAAAATCGAATGTGAACAAACCTAGAATTGAGAAAAATTTTATCTTCAACTGGTAAAAATGAATAGCATGAAAGGCAAAAAATCCACAAAAGATATCTGGAGACAATCGAGCAATTAATTGATCCAAATTGAAAGATGAAACAGATGAATTGAATGTATTTATCCAATCCAAACAAATCCCCAAAATAAAATCAATCAAAAGAGTAACTTAACCTCTGCTTTAAGAATACTTGCTGCCTGTTGGGATATGGGATTGGATATCAAAGAACTTTGCTCCAACACTTTTCGAGCTAATTCATGAGCGGGTGCATTTTCTGGCAAAGAAGAAGCGCATTTATGAATCAGGGTAATTACAGCCTCCCTCATGGAGACAATCTCAGCCCAAGCATTTTCACTGATGTATAACTGTTGCGTGAGGTTGTGTTCAAATTCTGCCCTTATTTCCTGCACAAGCTGAAGGTGAAATTGGCGAACCGTTTTATTCAGGGCATCTGAACGAGGAATCAGGTTCTGCGGATTGCATCGTTCAACAAACAGCAGACACCTTTCATAAGCACTGAGTCTTAGAGGTAAAAGTTGTTGACGAACGGCTCTTTTCAATTTAAACTGAGCCTCAGTGATCAACTGCTTCTCTTCCTTTCGGCGAAAAAGAGTAAAGGCAATTAAAATTAAAACTCCACTGAGCAACCCACCAAGGGTAGATAGGAAGAAAGGCAATAATTCCATAAGATTCATATTAGGATGATTGAGATTGAGATTGATTGAAATGTACCCATTCTGTGAAAATCGTTCTGGCAGCAAGCAGAGGATTCATTTCTCCTGCTAAGGCTTTTTTCTGAATAGCCTGAGCACTTGCACTTGTATGAAGATAATCATTCAACTGATTCTGAAGCAGGAGTTCGAGTGAATGATGAAACCATAGTCCGGATTGGATTTTTCTGCGGGTATTGAAGCTGCCATTTTGTATTGTATGTCTTTGAAAGCGAAGGATGGTTTCCCAAATAGGTTGGATTCCCTCTCCAGAAAGAGAAGATGCCAGACATACTTCTGGAATCCAAGCATCTGACCGAGGAGGCATGAAGTGTAGTGCCTGAAGATAATCTACTTGAGCGCGTTTGGCTTTGGTTATCATTTCTCCATCTGCTTTATGAATTACGATCAGGTCGGCCATTTCCACAATTCCTTTTTTCATGCCTTGTAACTCATCACCTGCTCCGGGCAACATCATCAAGAGGAAAAAGTCGGTCATTTCCTTTACCATTACTTCTGATTGACCAACCCCAACGGTTTCAATACAGATAACGGAAAAACCAGCGGCTTCGCATAAAAGGACAGATTCACGAGTTCTAGCAGCAACGCCTCCGAGGGTATGACCTGCGGCAGTAGGTCGAATATAAGCATTCGGATTTCGAGACAATTGCTCCATTCGAGTTTTATCCCCTAAAATACTTCCTCCGCTCAGTGGAGAGCTTGGATCTACCGCCAATACCGCTAAGCGTTGCCCAGCTTGTATCAATTGCTGACCTAATGCCTCGATAAATGAACTCTTCCCCACCCCGGGTACTCCTGTGATTCCAATCCGAATAGCATTACCCGTATGAGGCATTAAGGTTTGAATCAATTCCTCTGAATATTGACGATGATCAGGCCGAGTACTTTCCGTCAGAGTAATTGCTTTACTCAGAAAAGGTATATTTCCCGAGAGAATAGCTTGAGCCATCTCCGGGATATCGGGAATACTCCAGGCTTTTCGCTTGATCCCAGGGTTTTTCATTTCCCTTCGAGCTGTTGGATAATATCAATGGCAGCTTCTGCAATTACAGTTCCGGGGCCAAAAACGCCTGCTACCCCAGCTTCAAAAAGAAAATCATAATCTTGTTTGGGAATAACCCCTCCTACTACTACCAAAATATCTTCTCGACCTAATTTCTTAAGTTCTTGGATTAACTCAGGTAGTAAGGTTTTATGTCCGGCAGCAAGACTAGAAGCTCCCACCACATGCACATCATTTTCTATGGCCTGCTTGGCTACTTCTTCGGGTGTTTGAAATAAAGGAGCAATATCTACATCAAAGCCTAAATCAGCAAAAGCTGTTGCGATGACTTTAGCGCCTCTATCGTGCCCATCCTGCCCCATTTTAGCGACCAGAATTCTTGGATTACGACCTTCCTGAATAGCAAATGAACTCACCCTTTGCTGGGCTACCTGAAAAGAATCTGATTGCATGGCTTCCTGAGCATAAACACCTGAGATACTTCGAATAACGGCTGAATGCCTTCCGAATACTTTTTCGAGAGCATCGGAAATTTCACCCAAAGTTGCACGAACTCGGGCTGCCTGTACACTTAAATCTAAGAGATTGCCATTCCCGGAAGAAGCAGCAAGGGTTAAAGCTTGCAAAGCTGCTTCAACTTTTGACGAATCTCTCGAAGCGCGTAATTCTGCTAATCGATTAATCTGAGCCTCACGCACGGCGGTATTGTCCACTTCCAGAATTTCCATTTCGGATTCTTCCTTGGTTTTATATTTATTCACTCCCACAATGACTTCCTGGCCTGCGTCAATTCTAGCTTGCTTTCTGGCTGCTGCTTCTTCTATTCTTAATTTAGGCAAACCAGATTCTATTGCAGCAGCCATTCCTCCCAAGGATTCAATTTCCTCCATGAGTTTCCCTGCTTTTGAGGCAATTTGGTCAGTTAAGTACTCTAAATAAAAAGACCCGCCTAATGGATCTACCGTTTTGCAAATACCCGTTTCTTCTTGCCAAAAGAGTTGTGTGTTTCGCGCAATACGCGCGGAAAAATCCGTAGGAAGAGCTATTGCTTCATCCAATGCATTGGTATGAAGGGATTGAGTATGTCCCAAGGCTGCGGCCAAGGCTTCTACTGAAGTTCGGGTAATATTATTAAATGGATCCTGCTCTGTAAGACTCCACCCAGAAGTTTGGCAGTGGGTGCGCAAGGCCATTGATTTAGGATTGGATGGATGAAAGCCCTGAATAATTTTGGCCCACAACATTCTGGCTGCGCGCATCTTGGCAACTTCCATAAAGGCATTCATTCCAATGGCCCAAAAGAAAGATAATCGGGGAGCAAAGTCATCAATACTCAGGCCTGCTTTGAGGCCCGCCTTTACATATTCCAATCCATCAGCTAGCGTGTAAGCTAATTCAATATCTGCGGTTGCACCTGCTTCCTGCATGTGATATCCGGAAATACTGATGGAATTATACTTGGGCATATGACGAGCCGTATATTCAAATATATCCGAAATGATTTTCATTGAAGGTGCCGGAGGATAGATATAGGTATTCCGAACCATAAATTCTTTTAATATATCATTTTGAATGGTTCCGGTAAGTTGCTCTGGTCTCACCCCTTGCTCCTCTGCAGCCACTATATAAAATGCCAAAATGGGAAGCACTGCCCCATTCATGGTCATAGATACAGACATTTTATCCAGAGGAATTCCAGAAAACAAAATTTTCATATCCTCAATTGAATCTATGGCTACACCGGCTTTCCCCACATCTCCCTTCACTCGGGGATGGTCAGAATCATACCCTCTGTGAGTTGCGAGATCAAATGCTACGGAAAGCCCCATCTGACCCGCTTCTAAATTTCTCCGATAAAAAGCATTGGACTCTTCAGCAGTTGAAAAACCTGCATATTGCCGAATTGTCCATGGCTTGCGCACAAACATAGAGGCATAAGGTCCTCTCAAATAGGGAGGTTTGCCGGCGATAAAATGAATATGAGCAAGATTTTGTGAATCGGATTTTGAGTAAGCTTGAGCAAGTGGAATTTGCTCAGGAGTATCCCAAGTTTTTGTATTGGATAAAACTGTCTCAACCCTTGTTGATTCCTGAGGTAATGTATGAAGTAAGTGTAAGTCTGGTTTCATTGTGTTTAATGCTTTATGCCTGTTGCATCCATTGATGTAGTGATTTCCCCAGAGCAATTCTGTCTGAATTTACCTGGATGAATTCACGAATACCTGCCTCTTTCAACTGCTCAATTCCCTCAGAAGGTTTGCCTGCCAAAACAAGGGTAACCTCCTTAGATAGAGTGCTCATTTTATCTAAATTTTCTTGGGTAGTATAATCTTCGTCTTTTCCGCAAACAATACAAAGGGAAGATCGATCATTCGATTGGTACAAACCACAAACGCCCATAAACTGCCGGATAAAATCTGCTCGAGCCTGGCATAATTTCTCCGGGCACAAAAATTCGATTGAATACCCGGGCAAAGAGTGCGCAGCGGACTGCATTTGTTCAAAGGGTTCGGCCAATCTAAATAAAGGCTGAGGCATACCTTGGAAAGAAAAAACATTGGGCGCGACAGAATATCGGGCTGCCTGATAGTTTACACCAATCAATCTTGTTTTTCCTTTGTTAAAACTTTGAGAAAGTTGAACTCTCGTCTGTTCTAAAATATTGTGTTTGAAAGAATCGGCTAAATTCCCTTGCGCCTCTGTATTCAGAAGCAATTTTTCTGCCTCTTGCATCAGCTGCCAGGTATAGGATTCTAATGCCCATGACCCACCCAAAGGATCTGCAGTACGGCCTACCTGGCTTTCTTCTTTCAACAAACGGATTAGGTTCCTACTTAATCTATTGCCGGTTTCCTCTGACCCGGATGGAGAAAAAGGATGAATCTCAAAAGTTGTGCAACCAGAAGACAAAGCAGCAAATGCACCCGTTCCGGCACGCAAAACATTATTGTATGAATCTAAGGAAGAATAGTAACGCAAAGATTCATCCGTAAGAATTTGAGGCTGCAGAGGGTTTTCAATTCCGTACTGCTTCATAAGTCGGAAATACAAACCACGAAAGGCTCGAATTTTTGCTACCGACCCAATAAGTTCTGTGCCAAGGGAGAAACGAAAATGAATGAGGGACTGGACTTGTTCTACACTGAATCCTTTCTCAGTCCATTCATGCAGCCATTGCACCAAATCATGTAATACCCAAGCAATTTCTTGAGTACCATTACTTCCCTGATGATGATACAAATCAGCTCGAAATGCATAGGGGGAAAAATCAGCAGGCCATTGGGTGTGCATCGGGACTCCAGCTAAATCCCATCGGCCGAATCCTTTATTACCAGCATGAAGTAGTTGATCTACCTGATCAGCCTGATAGGGAAAGCGCATATCAACCCAGTAGGAAGAATGAGGCTGAAACAGTTCTTTTGGAATTGATCCGAAATCTGAAATGGCCAGACAAAGAGTATCCGTTGAAAAATTGGATTCTTTTTCCTGGTCGAAAACATTTGTTGCAGATTGAAGCGTCCGTAGATTAGGAGGCTTAATATTTCGTAAAAATTCGAACCAGGCCGGATCAGAGAAGTACGGGATGGATTTTTCTACATCCTGTGTATTAATGGGGTTCAAAAGAATTCCATCCTCAGTTTGGGACTGGAGAGTGTCGTATGAAATACCTTTTAATTCTTTAATTATCAGGTCTTTCCATTCTTCGTTACTACCGGGCAGGAACATTCCAGACGGTAGCCAATGGGTATCTTGAGTGTTAGAAACAGGCATAGCCCAAAGGTACAAAATTCAGGGTTTGAAACTTATCCGGTCTGAACCCTGTATATTTGTAAGGAGAATAAAAAAAAAACAATTACAGATGGAAACACAAACAAGCACAGCCCCTGTAGGATTAACGGCCCGCGCGGCTCATGAAGTAAAAAAAATCATGTCCGGTAAAGAAATTGGCCCGGATTATCGTCTTAGGTTAGGGGTTAAAGGGGGAGGTTGCTCTGGGATGTCTTATGTTCTGGGTTTTGACACTCAAAAAGAAACAGATGAACTCTATGAAATTGAGGGGGTAAAAGTTTTAGTTGATAAGCGACATTCTATGTATATAATGGGTATGGAGGTAGATTTCGAAGATGGCCTGAATGCCAGAGGCTTTGTCTTTAACAATCCTTCTGCCAAAAGCACCTGCGGATGTGGCACATCCTTCTCAGCCTAAAATCTGCCATTTATGAAGAATAAAAAGGGGCTTCGGCCCCTTTTTATTTTTCAGCAGAACGAAAAAGGGCAAAAGCCAGTCCCATCCAGGCGAAAATCCAGGCTGCCCCCCCAAGAGGAGTAATCATTCCCAACCAGCGAACTCCTGAAACAGAAAGGATAATTAGACTTCCAGAAAAGACAATAATCCCTGCAAAAAACAACCTTGCGGACCAAATAATTATCGGGTGCTGCACCCGATTGGCGTACAAATAGTCACATAAAAACAAGCCAAAAGTATGGTACCAGGCGTATCGGATTCCGGTTTCATATACGAGGAGCATTTCTGAAGAAATACTGGATTTCAACGCATGAGCACCAAATGCCCCCAAAGCCACTAATAGCGCGGCAATCAGAACCCCTATTCTGGTCCAATAAAATGATTTCATAACAGATTTTTCTGACCATAAAGGTGGGCCAAATTTTGATCATCCCCAATAAATTTATCCAATCCAACGAAAGGCCTATCTATGGGGGCAGAATTTTGCTTTTTTTTATCGGGTGCTGCACCCGATAAATTCGGGCATTTGGCGTAATTTTACTCTATGTTTCTGGTTGCCTTTCTTGCCGGATTGTTGATTAGTTTTATTGCGTCCTTACCCACAGGACCGGTAAACCTGTCTATTGTACATGCTACTCTGGTACATGGCAAAAGATCTGGTTTATATATAGCTTTTGGCGCTTTATTTATTGAAACAATCTATACCAGCCTTTCTGTATTTGGAGTTCATTTAATCTTTTCAGACGAGATCTTCCTGAAAAGAATTTCCCTCATCAGTATTCCGGTATTATTGATCCTAGGATTGGTGTCTTTGTTTAAAAAAGATTTTCTCAAGCGTTATGAACCCAAGAAGGGCCGAAACGATTTCCTAACCGGCATCAGTCTGACTATTAGTAATCCCATGTTGCTCTTATTCTGGATTACTGTTTCTGCCTTTTTGCGAGCCAATGAATGGATGGGTGAGAATCTACTTGATAATGTTGCCTTCGTAGGAGGCGTAACTACGGGTGTATTCCTGCTCTTTTATTTTTTGATTCTGATTACAAGCAAACAAAACAAAAAAGTTACCCCAAGATTTAAAAGAAATATGAATGTGCTATTGGGATGGTTGTTTTTAGGATTGGCGTCATTTATGATATTAAAGGCTATGTGGGAATATTCCAAAGGTAGTCTTTAGAATTCTCCCCTATTTTTCTACCAATTCTACCCATTTTAAGATAGCCTCAGCGAGCGCATCCTTAGGAGCTTCTTCTTTATTCACCACTCGAATTATATGTTGGCGGGCAGGGGTATTGGGCAAGATAAGTCCATTGAGTAGTTTGATAATTGCCGGTCCAAATTCCAGTAAAGTCTTTTTCTCGTCTTCCGTAAAATAATCGGGTGTTTGAAGTAATTCTGGATCAAAAACAAAATCATTCCGATAACAAACTTCTGATTCTATGGGCTGAAGAAAAGGGCATTCCAATAAGAAAACCTGTTTCTCAGCACGAGTAATGGCAGTATAAGCCCACCTCAAATAATCTCTTATCGTAACCTGAGGATACAAAGGCTCAAATGCTACAATCACTTCTTCCCATTGACCACCTTGAGATTTATGCCCCGTAACGGCATAAGCATACTTTACTTGCAGAGCGGAAAGATAAGGGTCAATCCCGTCTTCTACTTCTTCCCGAGCGGCATCCTTTTTTCTAGCCTTAGCCAAAGTAGTCCAAGTATCCCAAGGAATAACCGGGTCTGGAGAGTCCAACAGATTGAGAATGATTTTTCCAAATAATTCCACCGGCTCACCTTTGAGGTTTTCAAATTCAATATCCACATCCATCCATCTCAGCCCATATCTTTCTTCCAACGAATCCAAATAGATTTTTCGAATCATCCCGGTTTCGCCATTGGCCAAGAAAGGAAGCTCTTTGTTTGCCCAACGATAATTGTTTTTCACCACCATAATCCGGTCATGCACTTGAGGCAAAAAAGTATCTTCAAATATTCGGGCCCGATACGCTTTGTTAAACATACTGGCCCAATAATTAGAAAATGTAATGAGAATGACTTTATCCTGCCGATCTGGATCATAGCGAAAATCAAACTCCTCCAAGGCATCGGACTTACTATCTAACACCCTGACATCTTCTTGATTAATGAAAAGACAAACTTTCGGATCTTCCTGGTAAAGTGCTTTTCTTATTTTGTTGGCATTGACGAGAATTCCGGAATCCAAAGCCTGTCTTTTTACGGCATTCATCACAACTTCCGTTACGGAAAGATTGCATTTTTCTGTAAGATATTGAGGATTCAAAGCAGGAGAAATATCCGAACCTACAGGAGGTAATTGTGCTTCATCCCCACTAAAAATCAGAATAGACTCAGGTCGGTCAGTGAATACAAAGCTCAATAAATCTGGCAACAAACTAGATCCTTCCGAATCGCCCAGCATAGAAGCTTCGTCCACAATATAGACAGTTCCGGGGTTGTCTTGATTTTCAGCCAGAGTGTAATAAATTCCGGTGGAAGTTTCCACCGAGCGATAAATATGTCTATGTAAAGTTCGGGCTGGTCGCTTGGCTTTTTTACTAATTACTTTTGCAGCCCTTCCGGTTGGCGCCATTAAAATTACCGGTAGCTTCTCCTGACGAAAAAATTTACTCAGGGTGGTGAGCAAGGTTGTCTTACCGGTACCCGCGGAGCCCTTTAGAAGAAACACGGAGCGATGCCTTTCTCCCAGAAAATAGCCAGCGAAATAATGAAATACCTTATACTGATCTCCTGTGGGGGAAAGTTGAAACTCATCCAATAAATGATCTGTCAGGCTTTCAAGGGTGTAATCCATAGGAAAATAATAGGGCAAAATCCTGAGTGTGTTTTGTTCTCATTTCAGGAATTCATTTTTCCTCGATAAGCTAAAGCACTCTCTAAATTATCTGAGAATTTAGGGTTCTCCAAGAACCTAAGAAAAACTTCCCCTAATTATCTCAGAACTAAATGATAATCAAAGAGGTAATTCCTAAAAAAATTAATCGTCAACAGTTCACAAAAACCATTGACGATTAATTAGGTAAGAATCAGAAAAGGAATTCAATGAAACTCCTTAAGAGAATCTGTTTTTATTTCAAAGCTTCCTGAACGAGCAGAGCCGCATCTTTCAATACCACAGCAGATTTCACTTTCAGGCCGGATTCATTGATGATTCGAGCAGCTTCTTCCGCATTGGTTCCTTGCAAACGCACAATGATGGGCACAGGAATATTGCCAATATTTTTATAAGCCTCCACTACCCCATTGGCTACACGATCACATCTTACAATTCCACCAAAAATATTAATCAAAATAGCCTTCACATTTGGGTCTTTGAGGATAATTCTGAAACCACTTTCAACAGTCTGGGCATTTGCTCCACCCCCAACATCTAAGAAGTTTGCAGGCTCACCACCAGAGAGTTTAATAATATCCATGGTAGCCATTGCAAGTCCAGCACCATTCACCATGCACCCAACATTCCCGTCAAGTTTCACATAGTTGAGGTTGCTTTCGCCTGCTTCTACTTCTAATGGATCTTCCTCATTGATGTCCCGCATGGCAGCATAATCTTTATGACGGAACAATGCATTGTCATCAATATCAATTTTCCCATCCACTGCGATTATTTTGTTATCGGAAGTTTTGAGCATGGGGTTTACTTCAATCATGGAAGCATCTGATTCATTGTAAGCTGTGTAGACATTCATAATGAATCGAACGAAGTTCTTGAAAGCCTCTCCCTCAAGGCCCATGGCGAATCCAATTTTACGGGCTTGGAAGGGTTGCATTCCCACGGATGGGTCAATCCATTCGCGAATAATTTTTTCTGGATGTTTTTCAGCGACTTCTTCAATATCCATACCTCCTTCAGTGGAGGCCATGATGATATTTTTACCTTTTGCGCGATCTAGCGTGATGGAGAGATAATATTCTTTGGGTTCAACTGCACCCGGATAATACACATCTTGAGCAATCAAAATGCGATGTACTTTTTTCCCTTCAGGGCCTGTTTGATGGGTAATCAACTGCATGCCCAAGATTTGAGTGGCTTTTTCCTTTACCTCATCTACGGACTTCGCTAATTTAACTCCGCCTCCTTTACCGCGACCACCGGCATGAATCTGAGCTTTCACGACAAACCATTCTTTACCAGTTGCATTGGGATATAGGCTTCTGGCAGCATTTACAGCTTCGTCTACTGAGAATGCTACAGTTCCTTCTTGAATGGGTACTCCGAAAGATTTAAGGAGGTCTTTCGCCTGATGTTCGTGAAGTTTCATGTTATAATGCGTAAATGAATTGAAGAGCAATATTAGTATTTCCGGGGCAGAAAGCCAAAAGAGATTTATTGTAATGTAATTTATTCAATTACAATATTTTAAATAAACCTAACCCCAAAATCCGCTCCATTATCTTCGTAGAAAAGTCCTCAATCCGATATTCCAACCCATTGCAGGAGCAAAATACCGGCTAGATAAATTGGGATCTTTCCAATTTTTATCTCCGGGCAAAGCAAAGGCAAAAAACTGATGAAAAATATTCAGGTAGAGGTAAGACTGAATTTTATTGGTTTGCAAGATTCTGGTTTCGGCACCGGTAAGCATCACTGGGTAGAGTTTGTCTCTGGCAGTCAGTGGAAATGGACCTTGCCACTCCTGCTGAATGGTAGAATCTACCTGATACCGGCAAAAGGAGTGCGTTCGAAACAGCCAATTTACCTGAAGCCCAATCTGTAGGGACAATTTTTCTTCGTCCCAAACAGCTTGACGCCACCACACTGCTGGGGTAAAATAATGATGATTGTTGACACAGTTGGCCTCATTTACCCAAGCTCCAGTTTGCCAGGAATAAAAGCTTCGTATTTCTGGGATTCTGCTTTGCAAATAGCCAAATTCAAAAATAAAATTACCTGTCCCCCCGTCACCGGTTCTTACAAATCCTTTAAACTCAATTCCGGGTAAGGGCTGATTTTGGTGGAGTCGGATTCGAGGTTGATAGAAGGCTGCTCCTGTAGATATCCCAAATACTATGGGCTCCTTTTGTGCCAAGGAAAGAATTGGAATAGAGAACAGAAGGACGAGTACGAAATTTTTCATCTTGAGGCAGCTTCTTGGTTTTCCGATAAAATGTATGTGCAATTTAGGGAAATGAAAAGAGAATGAAATTATTTATCCGTTGAAAGAGATCGCAATAATATGTACTCATAGGTATCGCGTTTTTCCGCCCAGAGTATATTCAGGGTTTGATCTTTTCCGGGGAAAATTTTCGGCATTTTTTGAGAGAACTTTGAATCACAGGCTTTTCGATAGGAATCAGGAATGGCTAATCTTGGATCAGGTTCAAGGGTATAAGCTACCGCAGGCCATGTTTTCTTCTCAGTCCAAGATATAAGAAATCGTTTCAAGGCAGAGTGCCAATTCAAGGAAATGCCATCCTTTTCATCGCTGAGTCTGGCCACCAATCGCCCGGGGTCATTGAAATCAGTTAATCTCCCAATTGTTACTTCTCTACAGCGAATAAGAACGCCTTCATCCGATTTATCTGAGCTTTCCTGCCAAGCAATCAAAGCTTGATTATCAGCGCCATAATGAAGCGTTGGTCTTTGTTGGCGCCCATTTCCAGAACTCAAACGGACACCTTCGGCACCATTGAAATATTGACCAGAAGGATGTAATTGTACCGCATAAATTTTATCCCTTCCCTGACCAAATCTTTCCTCAGACCAAGCCAGCAGCCAACCTTCCGGCAAGGCCATTAGGGCAGGTTGCCTCTGATGATACTGAGTAGGGGCAATAGCTTTCCCTTCCCCGGGAAATTGTCTATTTCCAGTAGAAAATAAAACCTGCATCCAAACATTCAAATATCCATTTCGATTGTCGAGCCATACAACCCCCATCTCACCTTCATTTCCAAAAGATAACAAGGGAGTATGGCT
>JBEIHC010000078.1:0-13219 GCA_040381555.1 Bacteroidia bacterium | reverse complement strand
GCTCCAGTTCAAGAATCGGATTGAGGATTTGGAGAAGCAGCTTAAGGATGCTCAATTGAAGGTTATCGCCTATGCAACAATGATTGAATTGGCTGAGAAAGAACTGAATATCAACATCAAAAAAAAGTTCAATTCCAAGTCATCAGAGAAATGAAAGAAAGTTTTCATCACCTTGGACTTGCCAAACTTTGTGGATGGCTTGGAGTTTCCCGGCAGGCATACTATCAAAATGCTAATAAAGTAATTGCAGATGCTCTAGAAACCGAGATCATCATAAAAGGCGTATTACTTAGGGGCGTGACGCACGGAAAGCCGTGACGCACGGATTCTCACTCTCCGCTCTCACTCTGTCTTGTATTAAATAGCCAAGTCATCTTGCCGTTAGTCAGTTTGTAATTTATCTTTACCCACAAAAAACGGCGTAGAGCCATGTTTTTAGGTACAAAGCAGGGTACATAATTTTAAAAAATCACATTGCCGGCTGATTTAGCCATTGTTGAAAGCCATACAAGGGAATATTTTGCATCCATTCCTGCTGCTGGTACCCTGACAGTGAGGTTCGTATGCAAACGGCTGGCTTGTACTTATCGAAATATACACGCAGACTTCGGGACTTCAGGTTTTCCGCTGCTTTCACTTCTATGGGTATAATGAGATTATCCTTTTGAATCACAAAATCAACTTCCGATTGGGCCATATCCGGACTCCAGTAAAAAGCCTGATGAGATTGAGTAACCAACTGTTGTAAAATAAATTGCTCCGTGATTGTTCCTTTAAACTCTGTAAACAATTGGTTTTCCTGTAACAGAATTTCCGGGGTCAATCCCCCTTTGGTACAAAGAAGCCCAACATCATTCAGATAAATTTTAAAATCTGACCAGTCAGCGTAGGCATTAATTGGGAATCCCACTTTTTTTATTCGGATGACTTTATGAATCAGTCCTGCATCCTTCAGCCATTCTATAGCCAACTCAAAGTCCTTGGCTCGTGCACCGCTCCGCAGCACATTATAAATAAATTTAGAATTCTCTTTGGCCAGCTGCCCTACTATGGATTGCCATACCATTCTTATTCGAGGCAATAATGCAATGGGTGCATGCTTGGAGAAATCATTTTCATAAGCATTCAAAATAGCTTCCTGAATGACCCTTGCCCTGGAGTAATCCTGGTGAGCAACAAATGACTGCACAACCTCCGGCATTCCCCCCAAGAAATAGTATTGCTTTAACAATTCTATATAGTGTGTCCGAAAGATCTCGACCATTGAAGAGTCATTATTTCTCAAAACGGTAAGCAAATCAGCTTTACCCATAGCGTTCAAAAACTCATGAAAACTGAGCGGATGTAAAGTCAAAAAATCTACCTTTCCAACCGGAAAGGAAACACCCTGATGTATTGCGACCCCCAATAAAGATCCCGCTGCAAAAATGGAATATTCTGGACGCCCCTCCTGAAAGTATTTAAGCGCTGTAATGGATTCAGGGCATGCCTGAATCTCATCAAAGATGATAAGCGTTTCCTGGGGTTGAATATTGAATCCTGCCAGTACATTCAAGGCAACAATAATTTGCTGGGTATTATATCCTTGCTTGAAAATCGCCGACAATTCTTTCGTGCTTTCAAAATTGAAATAAGCTGTTTGGGGATATTCATTACGACCAAATTCCTTCATCAGCCAGGTCTTGCCCACCTGTCTTGCCCCTTGTATAATCAAAGGCTTTCTGCCCGTTTGATTTTTCCAGTTCAGTAAAAATTGATAGGCGTCTCTGATCATGAATGGCTCTATTATCTAAGGCAAATTTACAAATAAGTCCATATAAATGTTATGATTTACATTTTTATGTACATATAAATGTTACAGGGATACTTTTTAATTGAGTTATAAGCTCTCATCGTCACAATTTATGCGGATGAATCTTGTCTGAGGTATTCAAGGGAGAGGGGTGACGCAAGGCGACCCCGAATCACAAAAATTAATGATTCAAATTTTGCAGAAGGTGTTGGAGTGATTGGATGGGGGCGGAAAGTAAGAGCGAGTGTACTTCATTCTAACCCCTTTGTTTTCTAAGGGTATGAAGTTAAAGCAATACTCTAGTGCATACAGTTTCTACTCCGGGTACCAACCCAATTATAAATCATTAAAGGTCCTTTGACGCCAGCGTTATCAGCTCACGCGTATAATCTGCCATAAAATGAGGAACATTCAGAAATCCATCTCGATAGTGAAGGTTCTTTAATGAATAGCGAATGCGTAAGGAAGGCTGGTATTTCTGATGAAATAAAGTCAAACTCCTGCTTTTTATATTTTCCTCACTTTTAACTTCTATGGGAATAATGGAGTTCTCTTGTTGAACCAGGAAATCAATTTCAGCTGTACTTTCTGAAGTCCAATAACGCGGGATCTCATTCCATTGGGTGACCAGACTTTGTAAAACATAGTTTTCAATTAGGGCCCCTTTAAATTCGGTAAATAGCCTTGACCCTTCGGCAAAAGCAAATGGGGACAGTTTCGCCAATTTCCGGATGATTCCTACATCAAAAGCGTACAGTTTGAATGCATTCAAATCATCATAAGCCGATAAAGGAATCGCTGGCTTTGTAGAGCATTTAACCTGATATACTAATCCAGCTTGCACCAACCACTGCACAGCATCTTCATATTCCCTTGCTCTTGCACCGGTGCGTACCAGCTGATATACAAATTTCTTATTTTCTCGAGCTAATTGAGCGGGCAGGGAATCAAATACCTGACTAATCTTTGCGACATTTTGCATAATAGGATGTTTGGCAAAATCGCCCTTGTAGGACAAAAGGAGATTTTCCAGCACGGTTTCACATCCTTCATAAGTTTTCGTGCTGTTAAATTCATTCACAACCGCAGGCAATCCACCGGTAATAAGGTACTTCTTAAACGCATCCAGCAAGTCATTATAAAACAACTCAGGAATTTCATCCAAACTATCCAACTGATTCAAGAAAGCAGCTGACTGAGGATGCCAATACGGCAACACTTCTCGAAAAGTCATAGGATAAAGCGTTAGGAACTCCACTTTACCAACTGGAAAGGAATACCCAGAATTGAGTACTATACCCAACCAAGAGCCGGCGCATATTATGGGAAGTTCTGGGCGCTTCTCGGCAAAATATTTCAATGCATTTAGAGCATTCGGGCATTCTTGAATTTCATCGAATATAATCAGCGTGTGCTCCTGAATGGAAACTCCACTTATGAGTGACAACGCATTGACAATTCGGTCGATGTCTTTGTTGTTGTTAAAAAACTCTTTTAATTCCGGGCGTTCATCAAAATTGAAGTAAACGAATTGTTGAAAATTTGACCTGCCCAGCCATTTCATCAGATAAGTCTTACCTACCTGCCTCGCTCCTTGAATGATAAGAGGCAGTCGCACGGCCTTATTTTTCCAGTTCACTAAACGGGTTTGTAGCAAACGATCCATAGATAAATGCGATTTATGTGTAAATAATCACAAATTTAGCATTTATTATGTGATTTTAACGGTATTTACAAATTCTGCACGAACATTTTAATTTGCAGTTTATCAATTTTTCCTTTTCTTTAGAATTTCCATAGGCCACCTACATTTCAATTTTCATTGCAGTATATCATCCATCAAATTAGTTTACCTAAAATAAATAAGTGAGAATTATGTGTAAATAATCACAAAAAACGCACTTATTGTTGTGTGAAAAAATATTATTCAATGAGACTGTCGGTACAAATCGGGGAATCAACTACCTGATTTGTATTCTTATTTCTGCTTGGTGCAAGCGAAAAATGCTGATTATTGATGAGTCTAACAAGCAAAAATGAATGTAATTTGCTTTATTTAACAAACAATTTTAAGTGAATGTCTGGATTGTCAGCCCAATTGAAATTAGGGGGATTTAGGAATCAAAGACCAACAGGGCCAAAGACTCACATCACGAAAAATATACGATCGACCTAAAAAGAATGTCAATAAAACTTACTTTCCTCTCCTACGAATAAACTCATCCACTTCAATACCTGCCTGTCTAAGAATTGCTCTAAGGGTTCCTTCTGGCATGTCTCCCGTATGATTGGGTATAGTAGTGTAAAGCTTTTTCTGAGGATTATACCAAATCTCATGGCTTCCTGCTGCTTGTCGGTAGAATTCGAATCCAAACAGCTTCAAAATGATTATAATCTAGCGGTACTTGTACCCGCTTAACCTACCTATTTTTCATACCCCAATTACAATTGGAAAGTCAAAATTATCTGAGAAAGACACTAAACTCTCTAACTGTCCATCCTGAGCTTCCAATAATTTCTTGGCCACATCCCGTGCAATTTCAATCGTTTCGGAAATGGTTCTACCTTGTGCAATCAGACCTTGTATTGTATCAGAAGTAGCCAGATAAAAACCTTCTGGCAGTTTTTCTATATGTAAATTAACTATTTTCTCCATGGTCTTAACTATATTCAAATTTATTAAAATAGTCTGATTTTTCCTAACCTTGTTTCCGAAACCCGGTAGCCGAAAAATTCTATACTGACTGAACTTTCAGCCATCTTTCAGCTTTGTAAGAGCATGAGCTATTCACCCCTCTTGGTTTTAGAAAATTCTTTGGGGTGGCTGCCGTAGATATTCTAGACTTTTTTCTTTCGAAAAAAGCTTTCGAATGTCCTAGTTTAAGTTGATACGGTTGGATCAGATAAATGAAAGCATTCCTAGATATTGCATTATTCTGAATGCCAGTTCAGTAAAATCGCCTGCAATTTCAATCGTTTTCATAGACGCATATTCCTTTACCAGAAAGATATCAGTTATATGGAGAAAATTGGGTTGCTAGGCATTGCGGGAACTGCAAAGTATTGCGTCCGTAATTCCTAATTCGCCAACTCAGAATAAAACTTGGCGCGCATCAACTGTATCTCTTCAGAGGTAAAATCAGTGCCTAATTCTTTTTGGGCCATTTCCACATCATCGGAGTCAGCTCCCATGAAGTAATCATAGATCTCATCCTGCCGATCTTCATCAATCATTTCATTGATGTAGTAATCAATATTGAGCTTGGTGCCTGAAGTAATGATGTGCCAGAGTTCTTCCAGCATTTCATCCATGGACAGACCCTTTTGAGAAGCGATATCATTCAAAGGAGTCTTTCTGTCGATATGCTGAATAATGAAGAGTTTATTAGCAGAATTCTTTCCAGCAGTTTTGACCACTACATCCGCAGATCGCTCAATGTCATTTTCCTCTACATACTTTTTAATGAGGGCAATGAAGGGTGCTCCAAACTTCTGAGCCTTGCCACTACCTACGCCCATAATATTTTGGAATTCCTGAGCATTGATGGGGTACTTGGTAGCCATGTCCTCCAAAGAAGGATCCTGAAACACCACATATGGGGGAATGTTCTTCTGCTGGGCAATATCCTTGCGCAACTTCTTGAGCAAATCAAAAAGTACATCGTCATACTGCCGTACCTCTTCACCCACAAAATGCTCCCGCTCAATTTTATCGGGTTCCTGATATACGATGAGTTCAATAGGCGTCGGTTTTTTCAGCCATGCGTCTCCATTAGCAGAGAGCTTGATCGTTCCATAGTCATCAATGTCTTTAATCAGGAAGTCATTAACAATTAACTGAGTGATAATGGATTTCCACTCTTTCTCCCCTCTGCCATCATTCTGACCGTGTGTCTCCAGTTTATCATGACCAAAAGAAAGAATCTGCTGATTTTTGGAGCCTTTAATTATTTGAACTAGATGGTGGATGACAAATTTGCCACTCACTTCTTGTACGCATCTTAAGGCGGTATGCGTTACTTTAGTGGCTTCGAAGCGCGCTTTAGGATAACGACAATTATCACACATGCTGTTACACTTCTTGTCGTCATAATTTTCGCCAAAGTAGTGTAACAATTGCTTTCTACGACAAACGCCAGACTCGCAGAAGGAGGCCATTTCATACAAGAGGTGTTTGCCGGATTCCCGCTCACTAACGGGTTTATCTTTCATGAACTTCTCGAGTTTGATAATATCGTTGAAGTCATAAAATAAGACGCAATTTCCCTCGAGCCCATCTCTACCTGCCCTACCCGTTTCTTGATAATAGCCTTCAATACTTTTGGGTACATCGTAGTGAATAACAAATCGCACATCGGGTTTGTCGATGCCCATTCCGAATGCAATGGTTGCGCACACCACCTGTACTTCTTCCTTCAGGAAGGCATCCTGATGCTGGGTACGAACATGGGAGTCAAGCCCGGCGTGATAAGGAACTGTTTTTATTCCATTCACATTGAGCAGGTCGGAAAGTTCTTCTACTTTCCTGCGACTCAGGCAATAGATAATTCCAGATTTTCCATTCTGTTTTTTGACATATTTGATAATCTCCGGAATGGGATCATGCTTGGGTCGAATCTCGTAATAGAGATTGTGGCGATTAAAAGAAGAAAGGAAAACAGAGGCTTCTTCCAGATGCAGATTCTGTCGGATATCTGCTTGCACTTTGGGAGTAGCCGTGGCGGTGAGGGCAATCACCGGAACTTTATGAATATTATTAAGGATTTGGCGAATGCGTCGGTATTCCGGGCGGAAGTCATGTCCCCATTCGGAGATACAATGCACTTCATCTACGGCAACAAAAGAGACATTTGCCTGGTTGAGGAATTCAATAAATTCTTCTTTGACTAGAGATTCGGGAGCAACATACAGCAATTTGAGCTGCTGAGAAATGGTTTTAGCCTTAACCGCCTCATAATCGACCCGGCTCATGGAGGAATTGAGAAACCCGGCTTCAATTCCGAGGGCCTGCATTTGGTCCACCTGATTTTTCATCAGGGCAATGAGGGGAGAAATGACTAAAGCCGTTCCGGGCATCAAAATAGCCGGAAGTTGATAGCAGAGGGATTTTCCAGCACCAGTGGGCATAATAACGAAACCGTCATTCCCCTTCATCAGATTGACAATCACCTCTTCCTGTCTTCCACGGAAGGTGTCGTAGCCAAAATACTTTTTCAGTCCGGACTTGAGATCCGCCTTAATATTCGTTGATACTTCGATCATGAGCAAGCAATAAAACTTTAATTTACACAAAATTATTTCACCTCTCCCATATTTTTAATTTTTTTTGTGTCGGAATGGATCAAGAACGAATTCTTCAGGAAGCCCGCAGGGTGCTCAATCAGGAGGCAGAAGCCCTTCGAAATACGGCTATTGGGCTGGGAAAAGCCTATTTAGAAGCGGTGGAATTGCTCTACAAGCGTCCAGGGAAGATAATTCTGAGCGGAGTAGGAAAAAGTGAGCTCATTGGGCGGAAAATGGCGGCGACTTTTACCTCAACGGGCAGTCCGGCTATTTGCATACATGCCACCGATGCCCTTCATGGAGATATTGGCATTGTTCAGGATGGAGATGTGGCTATTTTAATCTCCCGGAGTGGTTCTACCGAAGAGCTATTGAATTTACTGCCGGTGTTGCAATCCCGAGAAATTCCCGTCATTGCAATGACCTGTTTTGCCGATTCTCCTTTAGCGCGCAACAGTGCGGTACATTTGCTGCTGGAGGCTCAAGAAGAAGCTTGTCCGCATGGCTTGGCTCCCACGACCTCCACAACGGCAACCATGGCCCTAGGAGATGCCTTAGCGGTGTGCCTGCTTACTTTAAGAGAATTTAGCGATACAGATTTTGCCCGGGTGCATCCATCGGGAAGTTTGGGCAAAAAATTATTGCTGAAGGCAAAAGATTTAATTCGCCGCGAACCCAGTACTGTCCGGCCGGAAACCCCCATGGAGCAGGTTATTTTAAGTATCACAGCAGGGCGGGCAGGCGCAACGGTTGTGACGGATACTGACCATAAAGTACTGGGAATCATTACTGATGGAGATTTGCGACGCTTAATTTCCCAGACCGGAGATTTTCGAACTGTTCCCGCTTCAACAGTTATGAGTGGGCAACCGAAAACAGGTTCGGCCAATATGATGGCGGCAGAAGCTTTAGCACTAATGGAAGAAGCTCGAATTTCTCAGTTAATTTTGACGGATGAAAAAGGCAAACTAGTTGGACTCATCCATATACACGATTTAATAGCAGAAGGAATCAGATCATGAATAAAAATCACCATGTCGTTATCATGGCAGGAGGCATTGGGAGCCGCTTTTGGCCCATGAGCCGTTCTAACCGGCCAAAACAATTTTTAGATGTATTGGGGACAGGCGAAACCCTGATCCAGCAAACCTATAAGCGCTTCCAAGAAATTATTCCCAACGAAAATATTTGGGTGGTAACCAATACTCAGTATGTGGGGATGGTACGGGAGCAACTTCCGGAGATTCTGGAAACGAATATTCTGGCAGAACCTGTTGGCAGAAATACCGCACCCTGTGTGGCTTATGCAGCATTCCGAATTCATCAACTGAATCCCAAGGCCCGCATGGTCGTAGCCGCTTCCGATCATTTAATTATGAGCCCAGATAAGTTCCAAAAGGACATACTGCTTGCCCTAACAGCCACTAAGGAAGAAATAATCATGACATTGGGCATTCAACCCACTCGTCCGGATACCGGGTATGGATATATACAATTTCGGGAGAGCCCGAAAACCGCAGAATCTGGATACCATCAGGTGAAAACCTTTACAGAAAAACCTACTCGAGAAATTGCCCAATCGTTTATTCAAAGTGGAGACTTTTTATGGAATAGTGGGATATTTATTTTTTCCATAAAAACGATCATGAAAGCCTTTGAAAAATTCATGCCTGAGTTGTATGAATTATTTCAAGGTATCCGCAAACAACTCAATACACCAGAGGAAGCATTGGCTGTTAAATCCGTCTATGATCGATGTAAAAACATTTCCATAGATAACGGCATCATGGAATTGGCGGAAAATGTATATGTCATACCCGGGCACTTTGGCTGGAGTGATTTAGGCACTTGGGTTTCGCTGTATCAGGAATATCAGAAAGATTATTTGGGCAATGCAGTGTATGGAAAAGGAATGATTTATAATTCTTCCAACAACATTATTCGAGTGGAGAAAAAAGACAAACTCGTCTTGGTAGAAGGCTTGGATAAATACATTATCGTAGATACCGAAAATGTACTGCTCATTTGCAAAATGGATTCCGAACAACGCATCAAAGAATTTGTCGGAGATGCGAAGAAAGAAGCAGGTGAAGGGTTTGTGTGAGAAATGGGACTAGCCTACTGATATAGGACAAAATTGTCTGTTTTAGAAAGCCATAATTTATCCATCTAATTAAATAAGAAAAGGCCAGAGCAATCTGGCCTTTTTTCATTGTAAAACGCACAATTGTGCGTCTTTACAATTGTGCGTCTCTACCGCACCACAATTCTTTCTACCTTCTCCCCTGCCTCTGTATTCATCTTCACAAAGTAAATTCCTTTAGCAATTCCTCTAAAGTCTAATTCCCAGGATTTGCTTCCACTGTGGGTAGTTAATTTACCTGGTACTAATACCTGATGACCTAAGAGATCATAAACAGCTAAGTTAGAGTCTTCCGTTTGAATACCTGTCAAGGTAATAGTAGTCAAACCTTCGGTTGGGTTTGGATACACTTCAAGGCTGAAGGATTTTAATTCTTCAACTACTGCTACTTCTTCTGTAGATTCAGTTTCCTCTGAGGCATTTCTGCATGTGTTGACTACCAAGGGGTAGGTTTGAATAATCGCACCACAGCCTGGTAAATTTACAGTCAAGGTATAGGTGCCACCCATTAAGTTGGTCACTTGAGTACGCGAGGTATTTTGTGCATTCACACTAAAGCCCGATGGTCCGCTCCAATTATAGGTAGCACCATTGATAAATCCAGACTGTAAATACAAGGGAGATCCGGTACAGATTGGATTGGGATAGATAGTACCTGTTACTTGTGAACCACTCAAGGTTGCAACATTGACACTTCTACTTGCTGATCCACAGCCTGTAGTTGACACTGTGTAGGTATAGGTACCCCCATTGGCTAAAGTGGTAGTCGGAATGGTAAAGGTTGATCCACTTGCGGCAAAGCCTGATGGACCTGCCCAACTCAGGGTAGCTCCTGCCACATCTGTACCTGTTAGCGTTAAGGCGCCGGGAGTACAAATAGTTTGAGCTACACTTACTTGAGCATTGCTCGGTCTCATACTCACGAATACTGTCACCGTAGAGCTCGAAGTGCCACAAAGACCCTGTGTGGTAGTTACTGTATAAACCCCACTCTGATTGGGCTGGATATTAGAAAGTGTCGGACGTTGCAAGGCAGAGGTAAATCCATTCGGACCGCTCCAAGCATAGGTGACTCCAGTGATGGTATTTGCGGTCAAACTCAATACGGTTCCCTCGCAGGTGGGCGTATTCGCCGATGCTGTAACGGTATTTCCACCTAGGATAACAACCTTATAAGATTTGCTTGCTGTACCACATCCCGGTATTGTAATGGCCACTGCGTAGTTAGCCGCATAACTGGTTAGTGCATTCGTACGGGTAACCGTGGTCCCGCTGGCTGTAAAGCCTCCCGGACCTGACCACATATACGAAGCGTTGGTCAACGAGGTCGCTGTCATTGTCAGGGAATTGCCTTCGCAAACTGGGGAATTACCTGTCACCACCGCAGTAGAGGCAGATGTATTTACGGCAACAGTGGTTGTAAATACGCCACTTCCGCAACCCGGCAAACTAATCGTCATGGAATAAACTCCAGAACGGTTTGCCTGAGCATTGGCAATGCTCGGGTTTTGTAAGCTTGAAATATAGCCATTGGGACCTGACCAACTATAGGAAGCACTTTGCAATCCAGTGGTGGTTAAAATTAGGCTATTGCCTACGCAAATAGGACTGTTAGAACCAACTGTTGCTGTTATGCTTGGCAATACAGTTACAGTACTCACTCTGGTCGCTGTGCCACAACCGGGTACTACAGCCGTCAAGGTGTAATTACCACTGAAATTAGTCTGGGCATTGCTGCGATTCATCAGATTGGCATTGCTTTCGGCAAAGCCATTCGGGCCTAACCAAGTATAAGTAGCGTTCACATAAGAAGGAATGGAAAGAGTCAGGGTATTGCCCAAACAAACGGGGCTATTGCTGCTGACACTCAGGTTTACGATGGAGGCATTCACCAACACGGTATGGGTCTGAGTAACACTAGAACAACCCAGTCCACTCATTGTCAAAGTATAAATTCCTGAATTCACAGTTTGCGCACTGGTAATACTAGGGTTCTGCAAGGCAGAAGTAAATCCATTCGGACCAGACCAAGCATACGAAGTACCCAAACGAGTAGTGGATGTTAGATTCAACGAATTGCCCTGACAGATTGGACCATTACTGCCTGGAGTTGGATTTAGAGCAGCATTCACTGTTACCATAATGGTTCTAGAAATAGATTGACATCCGGGAGAAGTAACCGCTACGGTATATACTCCAGTCAAGGATGGCTGAGCATTGGTGAAGGTATTTACCGCAGTAGCTGAGGTAAAACTATTGGGGCCTGTCCACGAGTAAGAAACTCTGGGCAAATGGCTGGAGCTTAGGGTAAGCGTGCTTCCAGCACAAACGGGGTTGTTAAACAACAACTGGAAATTTCCCAAGGAAGATCCTACTTCTACATTGACCGTAACACTGGCAGTATCTCCATTCACCTTAGTACAACGCACCCGATAGACGCCGGAGATAGATTCTGTTGTATTGGAGAAGGAAGGACTTTTCAAAGTGGAAGTATAGCCATTAGGTCCGAACCACAAATAAGTAGCATTCGCAGGGCCATTTGCATTCAAATAGACCGGAGTACCAGCACATACCGGAGAGGTTGCAGTAGCCGTAAGGGCGGTATCGGTATCCATAGTCAGCGTTATCTTCACCGGAGTACTGATGATGGTATCGGTACAACCAGGGCCTGCTACTTTGCGTCGATACCAAGCATGCTGAATCAAAGTCTGAGGCTGATAAACCGAAGCGTTTCCTCCTGGAATTGGAATCCACTGGAAGTTATTGTGAGAAGTTTCCCAGGCAAAACTAGGGCTATTCAAATTGGTTTGACCAGTGAGGTTAACTGGCGCACTATTGTAAGCGATGGTCTGATTGGCGGCAATATCATTTTGACCCACTAAACGAGTAACCGTTGTTACCATGCTATTATCTGATGGGCATCCGGTAGAGGATACCACCCGACGATAGTAGGTGGAGTTGCTGATAAATGCAGGGCTTAGATTCATGTTACCTCCACCGGAGTGGTTTGCCCAAGTGCTGTTATTGGCAGAAGTTTGCCAAGCATAAGTATACATGCCAGAACCACCAGAAGGAGTTAAGCCAGTAAGTCCATCTGGAATACCTGGGGCACATAAAGTCTGATCTGCCCCGATGGTATTATTTCCGATAGGGGAGTAGAGATGAATTGAAACACTGGAAGATGAACTCACCACACAAGTACCGGAGCTAACCAATCTGCGGAAATAGGTATTGGCAGTAATAGGCGCAGCTGTAGGATTCATTTGGGTAGCACCTGTGATACTGGTCCAGCTACTATTGTCACTGCTGCTTTCCCACTGATAGGTAAAAGAACCCGTTCCTCCCGAGGGAGAACTGGCAATGAAGCTAACAGGATTTACTCCCGCACAAAGAGACTGGCTGCCGGAGAGGGTGTTGGAAGATACAGGTGCCTGAACCATAATAGTGAGTCCGGTAGTTGTATCGGCCGGGCATACACCAGAGCTTACAGATCTTTTCAGATAAAGAGTAGCCGTAAGGGCTCCCGGAGCGTAGTTTTGAGTAGAAGCACCGCTCTGTATGGCAAAAGAGATATTGTCTGTGCTGCTAAGCCATTGGAAGGAATAAGATCCCACTCCCCCAGAAGGCAGGCTTCCAGTCAAAGAAGCGGGTGTATTGCTATGACAAATTGTTTGAGAGGAACCGATGGTGTTAGTTCCTATTAGTTGTTCAATACTAATTAATACAGCAGTAGAAGGATGTGGGTAGCAACCACTGCTGGTCACTACTCTTCTGAAGTAGCTTGAAGCACTAATAGATCCTGGAGAAAAATTAGAAGAAGTTTCTCCATTCAGGTTTGTCCAGGTACTGTTGTTACTGCTACTTTGCCATTGATAGGTGTAGATACCACTGCATCCTAAAGGGGTAGAGCCTGAGAGTTGTGCAGCAGAAGTTCCGATGCATAGGGTTTGAGCAGAAGAAACGATATTATTTGAGATGGCCTCAATGAGTGGGCAAGAAAG
>JBEIHC010000077.1:0-13525 GCA_040381555.1 Bacteroidia bacterium | reverse complement strand
GAGTGATGAATTATGAGTGATGAATTATGAGTGATGAATTATGAGTGATGAATTATGAGTGATGAATTATGAGTGATGAGTTATTGGTGGTTGGGATAATAAATGAATTTCTAAAGGATTTTATATTTACTTGCAGTCTCAGCCATTCACACTGCCCTGAAAGGGCATTTCCCTTTTGAGAGGGCTTAAGCCCTTTCGAGATGCTTAAGCCCTCTCGAGATGCTTAAGCTCTCTCAATTTAATCCCTCAACCTTTTCCCCGTCAAATGCAAAAACAAATCCTCTAAGGATGCTTTTCGGATATCCAATTGATGGAGGTTTAATTCGGAGTTTGTTTCTTGTTCGGTGGCTATGAGGGCTCTTAGAGTGGCAGTTAGATCCTTAGTGGATATTTTTAAGGTATTTCCTTCCTGCTGTATATCTGTTACTCCCGGATATTGAATTTCTGTCCAATGTGGGGATTTAAGCCCAACTGTTATGAAGGCTTCAGCAGGTAGGGTTTTGATGAGTTCATTGGGGGTTCCGGTCATTTTGATTTCTCCGGCATCCATAATGGCTAGACGGTCGCAAATTTGCTCTGCTTCGTCCATATAATGCGTTGTGAGTACTACTGTTTTCCCACGCGCTTTTAGGTCTAATATAATGTTCCAAATATTGCGTCTTGCCTGCGGATCCAATCCCGTTGTGGGCTCATCTAAAAAAACGAGTTCGGGGTCATGCACCAAGGCTAATGCGATGGCTAACCTTTGCTTTTGACCCCCACTGAGATTTTTTACCAAAGCTTTTCTCTTTTCTACGAGTGCTACTTTTTCCAGCAAGACTTCTGTGTCCTGGGTTTTGGGGTAATAGCTGCGAAAAAGATTGATGGCTTCCTCTACCCTGATTTTTTCGTAGAGGGCAGTAGATTGCAGCTGTATTCCGGTCATCATCCGGATCTCGCGATTTTGAAGATTTTGGATTTTCCCGTTGATGCGTACAGTGCCGCTATCCGCTTTTTGCAATCCTTCAATGATTTCTAAGGAGGTGGTTTTACCGGCACCATTAGGACCTAAGAGCCCAAAGATTTCTCCCCGGGCTACATCCAAACTCACAGACTTTACGGCAATAACTTGTTTGTATTGCTTCCGAATATTTTCAACGGAAAGGATGACCTCTTTCATTCCAGGGGTTTATTGGGGTTTTGAGAAATATATCTCGCCAGGTATAAATCTGCCGGAGTGGTAATTTTGATGTTGTCGTAGCTGCCGGGAGATAAATGAACGGTAGCGCCAAAGTATTCTGCTAAACTGGCTTCATCCGTAAACTGATCATGGGGTCTGTTTTTCAGCCATTGGTAGATGTCTGATAGCTGAAAGGTTTGAGGCGTTTGCACCAAGAAATATTCTTCCCGATTCACAGCCATTGTTCCTTCAGGGGTGATTTTTCTCAGGGAATTGGTGACAGGCACACAGGCTACTGCATTGCCTTTTTCAGTGGCAATTTGATGATTGGTTTCCAGTAGTTCCGAACTGACTAGAGGCCTGACGGCATCATGTATAGCCACCCATGCATTTTCTCCCTGGAGAGCAGTATGAAGGAGTTGGATGCCATTCCATACAGAGACTGTTCGGGTATTTCCTCCTGGGCAGATCTGTATTTTTTTTCGAATTTCTGCAGATACTTCTTTGTCGAGAAGGGTGTTTAATTCGTCTATGGCTTCTGGATAGGAAACGATTGCGGGTAGAATTTCCGGATTCCAATGCAGAAAACGATTCAGGGTTTCCACGAGAATCGAGTACTGGTTGAGGCGAATAAATTGTTTGGGTTTGGGGCTGCCCATACGAGTTCCCGTGCCTCCGGCAACCAACAAGACAGCCTGACGCATCAGAGAATCAGCATCACATCCCCGTAACAGAAGAAGCGGTAATTTTCTTTCACAGCTTCTTTATAGGCTTTCATCAGCAGGTCAAAATCCACAAATGCGGAAACCATCATCATGAGAGTCGATTTTGGCATGTGGAAATTGGTCAGCATACAGTTCGCCACGCTGAAATCATAAGGGGGATAGATGAATTTATCTGTCCATCCGGCAGCAGGATTCAGCATTCTATTGGCAGAAACGCTGGATTCTATGGCTCTCATGACTGTGGTGCCTACGGCGCATACTTTTTTCTTGTTGCGCTTAGCTTCATTGACCACATCGGCAGTTTTGGCCGGAATATTGAAGTTCTCAGAATCCATTCTGTGTTTGGAGAGGTCTTCAACTTCCACGGGGCGGAAGGATCCAAGGCCAGTGTGTAGGGTTAAGAAAACTTCTTCCACGCCTTTTAGTTCGAGGCGCTTCATTAATTCTCTCGTAAAGTGCAAGCCAGCAGTTGGGGCTGCAACCCCTCCTTTGTATTTGGCAAAAACCGTTTGGTAATAATCGCGATCGGCTTCTTCCACCGGGCGCGTGATATAATCTGGAATGGGGGTTTCTCCCAAGTAGGCAATCGTTTTATGGAAATCTTCTTCGTTTGAATCGAAGAGAAAACGGATGGTACGGCCCCGGGAGGTTGTATTGTCCACCACTTCTGCCACGAGGTCATTATCTCCGAAATAGAGTTTATTTCCTACGCGGATTTTTCGGGCAGGGTCAACGAGAACATCCCATAGGCGGGCATCTTTATTGAGTTCTCTGAGGAGGAACACTTCGATTTTAGCGCCGGTTTTTTCCTTGTTTCCATACATTCTGGCAGGGAAAACCTTGGTGTCATTGAAGACCATCACATCTCCATCGCCAAAATATTCGAGGATATCTTTGAATTGTTTATGTTCAATTTTTCCTGTGCTGCGGTTGATCACCATCATGCGCGAGCTATCTCTGGGATTCGCTGGATATTGAGCAATCAGGTCTTTGGGGACTTCGTAGTCGAATTCTGATAATTTCATTTCTTCTGATTTTCTTTGCTTCCCGGCTGATATTCAACTATGCACTCCAGGATTAGCAGGTTGCAAAGATACTATCCCAATGAGGCGAATGCAAGTGTTATTTTAGGGGCTATTGCGTGCAGCACCCGAGTGGGCTATCTTTAAATTTAAGGCAATAAGCCTCATTTTCGACGAAATTGGGTGCGTCACCCGATAAATATTTCGTAATTTCAACCAATGAATCTGGCCACCCTTTTTAAGGAGTCTTTTACCATTGCTTGGAATGCCATCTCAGCGAATCGCTTTCGGGCGTTTTTGACCATGTTGGGTATTTCAATCGGTATTTTCGCCATTACCCTTATCGGTACCATGGTTTATTCCCTAGAAAGTGCCATTACCCGGAATTTATCCGCATTAGGAAATACCGTGATGTATATTCACCATTGGCCCTGGAAAGATAATAGCTCCGATTGGTATCGGTTTATGAATCGCCCCAAAGTCAGTTTTCGAGATTTTGAATATTTACAAACCAATATTCCGGGTACTTTAATCGCTTATGAGATGACCCGAGGCGGACAAAAGGTTAAAGTAGGAAAAAATAGCCTAGAGAATGTTTCCCTCAAGGGCGTTACCTGGGATTATCAGAGCATTAACGATTTTCAGTTTCAGCAAGGGCGATATTTTACTCCGATAGAAAGCAGTGCAGGTAGATTAGTCTGTTTGTTGGGCTTTAATGTCGCCAAAGAATTGTTTTCCGGCTCCAATCCTGTTGGGCAATATGTCTTGTTTGCCGGTCAGAAAATTCAAGTCGTGGGAGTTGTTGAAAAACAGGGGTCTGGGATATTTGGAGATTCTTTTGATGATAGAATGGTGGTTCCTTATCCCCTGATGGCTCGAATATTTAATGAACAATCCCGCGCTGGAGATCGGCTGATTACGGTAAAAGCCAATAGTTATGAAGAGGTACCCCGCCTAGAGGATGAGGTGAGGGGATGGATTCGTGCTGCAAGAGGATTGAAACCCAGTATGGAAGATAATTTTGCCATCAACAAGCAGGAAATGCTCATGACTCAATTGGACTCTATTTTCAGTTCTCTCAGAATTGGAGGCGTGTTTATTTCTATTCTCTCCATTTTGGTTGGCGGATTTGGAATAGCCAATATTATGTTTGTCTCCGTAAAAGAGAGAACCCATGAAATCGGAATTCAAAAATCATTAGGGGCAACCCGGGAATTTATTTTATTGCAGTTCTTACAAGAGTCTGTATTGCTCTGCATCGCTGGGGGGGTAATTGGAATTATCTTGTTATTTATTATGTCTGGCTTGGGGCAATTGATTATCAATAAAATTGAATTTGATTTTAAGATTTTAATTTCCTGGACAGATCTTATTTATGGAATAATACTTTCTGTGGCCATAGGAATAATCAGTGGATTTTCCCCCTCTTGGATTGCGGCCAAAATGGATCCGGTGGAGGCCATGAGATCCAGAGTGTAAGTTTTTTTGTTCTAGTTTGAAGGAAATGTTTTTTCTAGGACATAAACAACCGTCTGCTGCATTCGCTTCATTACTTTTTTTCTCTGGATTCAAATAGAAAAGGCAAGAAATTTATTTGTAAACCCCAAAAGCTGCAATGTTCTGAAAGTTATTTTCTCGACATTTCTATATCGCCTAATTTCCGTTTAGGGTAAACCTCCGTTTAGGGTAAACCCAGGTTTAGGGTAAACCTATTTTTTGCCACGATATTGGCAATCCTTTAGACCTAAAAATCCGAATTCTTATAAATACAACAAGCGAATTAAATACTTGGCAGCATCTTCTTCTCTGCCTAAAGTGGAACTACAAGTAATGAGATGGCGCTTATTATCTTTGGCAGTAATAATTTCTGCTTTTACAGAGTTTAGCCCAGCAAATTTTACGGTTGCTACCATTTGTCCATTCGGTAACGAAATTACATATTCTATAATGGTCTGGCCATTCGAATAAGATGTGTTTTTATTTATTGTACCAATATCAGTAAAATCCTGTCGAATGGTTTCTCCAAAAATACTGACATTTTTATTTCTGTCTCTTTCAACTAATTCATAGCCTCCAGATGATCCAGAACTCCCTGTTACTGCTCCTTCTTCCTCCTCCTCCTCCTCAGAAAGAGAGGCACTCACTCCACTGACAGCAAAAAAATCCTGTAAGGCAGTTTCGTTAATCTCCCCATCTTCTAGTACATCTAAACTGTACAATTGTTTGACCAACATTTTAGGGAAACAGGCCTCGTTGCCTACCTTGGTAGAAATTCCTTTTCCCATCCAGGTTGCAATGCAGGATTCGTTACTATATTTTAGAAATAAGAACTTTTTTCCTGTAGGTGTACCTAAGGTGAAGTCAGATTCCAGAATTCCTTTTGTTTTGTAAATTTTACACCAAGAAGCCCCGTTTACTAAAACATCCTCTCCTTCGATTTCTACTTTTTGCGCAAAAAGAGTAGGGGATAGTGTAACTAAAATAAAATAAACGGACAGTATAAGGTTTTTCATAAGATTAAATTTAATTGCCTAAAATTAATAATTTTTGGATTTGTACTAAACCCTATTGAGTCTGTTCAATCTTTTTGTGGGTAATTATTAACTGTATTTTATATTGCCAAGTCATTTGTTTATCTGTATTGTATTTTAACCCCTCTCTTGTACTATTGGATGCAGCGAGGAGCCAGCCACAAGCTATTGCTTTCGAGCTTGTGACTGGTGTTTAATTGGCAGAATACTACTATTATATTAAATTAAACTGGCAATTTTTACCTACAGAAAACATCGCAGAATTACCTTATTTACCTGCGTCCGGTTGAATGATTAAATCCAGTCCAATGTCGATCAACTCTTCAATCAATACACCGATATTAGGGTGGAATTTTTTAGCACTACGATTGGCAAGAATAACCGAAATGGATGCTGCTTCATGTCCTAATGCTTCAGCCATTCCATAAATTCCAGATGTCTCCATTTCAATATTTAGAATTGGAAGTCCATCAAACGAAAATTCCCGTAAGAATCGCTCCAAGCCTTCTAATTTAACCCCAACTCTTCCGGTACTGCGTCCTTGAGGTCCATAAAAGCCATTCCCAGTGAAATTAATTCCTTGTAAAATATTTCCGTATGAATGGGTAATCTGGTCTGCCCATTTAGGATTCATACCTGTACCAAATGGAATGAAAGGAAGTGGTCCACCCAATTTATTTTGCATATAAGAGGTGAATTCTTCGGCCAATAAAGTATGTTGACGATGTCGGTTGTATTCGTAAAAATTCATTAGCCCATCGGAGCCAACCGAATATTTACTCAAAATAAAAGTGCCCGTAGGAATGTTTTCCTGCACGCCTCCACAAGTTCCCAATCGGAGCATTTTCAGATGGGTGTGATGCGGCAATAATTCTCTTTTTTGCAGATCAATATTGACTAGAGCATCTAGTTCATTCATGACAATATCCACATTGTCCGTACCTATTCCGGTTGAGATTACTGATACTGTGTGGCCTTTATAGTCCCCGGTAATGGTGCGGAATTCTCGGTTGGAAACCTGATAATGAATACTGCTAAAACGGGCAGCCACTCGTTCTACCCGATAGGGATCTCCCACGAGTATGATTTTTCCAGCCAACATTTCTGGCTTAAGATTTAAATGATAAATAGCTCCTTCCGGAGTGACGATTAATTCAGATTCAGCGATCATTTCTTCCTCACATTTATTTTAGATTCTGCAAAATGACAAAATCTTTCTTATATGTCAATGAGAATAGTTCTTTTTTTTCCTTGATAAGCCCCGTAAATTGCCTTTTCATTCCTTAACTATTATGAACAAGATTCATCATATTCTTTGCCCAGTAGATTTTTCAGCAATTTCTGAGCAAACGGTCCGTCAAGCTAGTCAATTGGCCAAACAACTAGGTTGTAAATTGACTTTAATCCATGTTGTCAGTGTGATTCCTGCTTCGTATGGGGCTTTGTATGGGATAGATTTTCAGTCAGTTGATACGATGGAATTGATTCGATCTGCTACTGAAGCGCTGGAAGAAGTACGGAAAAAATGTGTTCCAGCCACAATAGAATGTCATGAAATTGCCGTTACGGGCAATGTTTCCTCTGAGATTGTACACGAAATAAAAAAATCTTCTGTGGATTTGGTTATTATGGCCACCAGTGGGGCGCATGGGGTAGAAGAGTTTTTGATCGGTTCCAATGCGGCTAAAATTGCCAGAACCTCTCCTTGTGCTGTTCTTACTTTTCGAAATCCAGAAACAATTAATAATTTGTCGAAAGTGCTCATTCCCCTAGATCTTACTTTGGGAATGGCAGAGTTGTTACCTTATCTTCAAAGCTTCAGTCAGTTGCATAATTTCAACGCCGAGGTGCTTTTGGTCAATGAGCCAGGCTACAAAGATCCTGATGCTGCATCCACCCGAAATTTTTTAGAGGCGGAAATACACCATCTTCAACAGGCTGGAATTCAAAATATTTCTTGGTCTGAAACTCAATCCGATGATTTAGTGGAAGCTATTTGTGACTATGCTCAGGAAAATAATTTTGGCATGATTCTGATGAAGTCTGAGGGGCGTTCTTCCTTGGCTAAGTTTATCTTGGGTTCAAATACCGAAGGGGTAATCAACCATAGTGCTGTACCGGTTCTTTCTCTCCGGATTCATGGAAAATCTGGTTCTGGAAGATTTTCCGGGTCTGTAAAAGGCGATTCCTGAACTTTGAGCAAAAAAAAAGTGTAATTTTGCGAGGATAATTGTAGAAATGTTACAGAAAAAAATCATTATTCCCGTTGACTTTTCCGATTTTAGTCAATATCCCCTCGATGCGGCTATACATTTTGCCCAACTTAAAAAAGGAGAAATAGTTTTGTTGCATGTGGTTGAATCTCCTTCTCTTCCCACCCGAATTTTTACTTCTAAAGATGAAGATGATATGCGGGAACGGGCGGATAAATTGCTCAATCAATTGATTGCCCGATACGATAATTCTGGAGTGGAATTTTCTAAGATGATCAAGTCTGGTAAGCCACACAAAGCCGTCATAGAAGCTGCTGCAGAAATTTCTGCTTGGTTCGTTATGATGAGTACACATGGAGCTTCTGGAATAAAAGAATATCTGGTTGGCAGTAATGCCGGTCGTATTATTCGTGGGTGTAAGTGCCCGGTAATTAGTTTTCGAAATTCCCATCCGCGCGAAGGGTTTAAAAATATTTTGCTTCCGTTGGATTTGACAAAAGAAACCCGCGAGAAAGTAGCGTTTGCCTGGGAATTTTCTGAATACTTCGGTTCCAAAGTCAATATTATGTCTGTTCTACAAACGGACGATCCTGCAATACGGGAAAGACTTCAACTTCAGCTGGATAAAGTTTCTGAGTTTTTTGCTTCTAAAGGGGTGCCACATGAGGCTAAATTGTTGTTGACTGAGGCGCCTATTTCTGATGTTGTTGTAAAATATGGAGAAGAAATTGGGGCAGATTTGATTGCCATCATGACTCAGCAAGAGCTTAAGATTAAAGAGCAGTTCATGGGCTCTACTGCGGAGCATGTAGTGAATCATTCTGAGATCCCCGTCATCAGTATTCGGCCTACCCGTGAATATGTTCAGCCCAAATTGTCGTGGAGTTTTAATGGCTGATTATTTTATTAATCCTTGCCAAGACTCAAAATAGTATCGTTCTTTCAATTGAAATCGTTATAGTAACAAAATATACACTGAATGAGACAACTTAAAATCAGTAAGCAGATTACGAACCGGGAATCCCAATCTCTGGACAAATACCTTCAGGAAATTGGTAAGGTTGAACTGCTTACGCCGGATGATGAGGTAGAATTAGCCCAGCGCATCCGGGAGGGTGATCAGCAGGCTTTGGAAATTCTGACAAAAGCCAATCTCCGTTTCGTCGTGTCTGTAGCAAAACAGTACCAGAACCAAGGATTATCTCTCGGAGATTTAATTAATGAAGGAAATCTCGGATTGATTAAAGCTGCCAAACGATTTGATGAAACGCGTGGATTTAAGTTTATATCCTATGCAGTTTGGTGGATTCGTCAAAGTATTTTGCAGGCATTAGCTGAGCAATCTCGTATTGTGCGCCTTCCATTGAATCGGGTAGGGGCTTTGAATAAAATTGGTAAAGCTTTTTCTAAGCTAGAGCAGGAATTCGAACGCGAGCCGGCTCCTCATGAAATTGCGGAAATTCTCGATGGCATGACAGCCGATGAGGTATCTGATACTTTGAAAATTTCTGGTCGCCATATTTCCATGGATGCCCCATTTGTACAAGGCGAAGAAAATCGTTTGCTCGATGTACTGGAAAATGACGAAGAGCCCAAGCCGGATAATGGCTTAATTAATGAGAGCTTAAGTAAAGAAGTAGATCGTGCTTTGAGTACTTTGACCCAGAGAGAAGCGGAAGTCATTCGTTTGTATTTCGGTATTGGCGTGGAGCATTCTTTGACTTTGGAGGAAATTGGGGAGAAATTTGATTTAACCCGGGAAAGGGTTCGTCAGATTAAAGAAAAAGCCATCAGGAGATTGAGACATACTTCTCGGAGTAAGACATTGAAGTCTTATTTGGGCTAGTAATTAGGATAAAAGAAAAGGGAAACGCCTGCTCTAAGAAATTGGGGCAGGCGTTTTTGCGTTTGGGGTAAGCTCAGCTTGCACCAAGCTTCGCTTACCCCAAGCTCAGCTTGCACCAAGCTTCGCTTACCCCAAGCTTCGCTTGCACCAAGCTTCGCTTACCCCAAGCTTCGCTTGCACCAAGCTTCGCTTGCACCAAGCTGAGTTAATTTTTATCCAAATTTTGTACGCTAGTTCCCCCATATCAGGAAAAGATTGCGCCCCACTTGCTTCACTCTATATTGTTCTCTTCAATATTGAAGCGTTTGTTTGAATAAAGAAATGAATAGTGTGGAAGTCAAAAAAGAGCTGATAAATCAAATTTAAAATATTATCGCTGCCGCAAGGTAACCGGTCTATTTCTTCGGAGCATCATGATGGATTGGCAAATTTATTTCTATCAATGGTGCGGGGGTTAATGATACTCTTTATGGATTCTATACTTATCCGTTTTGTAACTTTACCCCATGAACCCCATTTCTCTCCCTCTCCGTCCCCGTCGCAATCGCGCATCTGAAGCCATCCGCACACTCGTTCGTGAAACGGTACTCTTACCCGGACAATTTGTGTATCCGATATTTATGGAAGCTGGGGTTAATAAAAGAACTCCCGTAAAATCTATGCCTGGAATAGATCGCATTTCCGCAGATTTATTACCCGCAGAAATTGAAGCCTGTCTGAATCTGGGCATTTCTTCCTTTATGCTTTTTCCGGCTGTGCCCGATGAACTAAAAGATACTACCGCAACCTATTCCTGGAATCCGGAGAATTTTTACCTCAAAGCCATTCGGGATCTTAAATCTCGATTTCCACAAATTTGTTTGATCTCCGATGTTGCCATGGATCCTTATAGTTCCGATGGACATGATGGGTTTGTGCAGAATGGTAAAATTTTAAATGACGAGACCCTTCCGATTTTGGCCAAAATGTCTTTGGCTCAAGCGGAAGCGGGTATCGATTTGCTTGGACCAAGCGATATGATGGATGGCAGAGTGGGCTATTTGCGTAAAGCCCTCGATGATGCTGGTTATGCGGGTACAGGAATTATGTCCTATACCGCTAAATATGCCAGTGCTTTTTATGGACCATTTCGGGATGCATTGGATTCGGCGCCGAAGTCAGGAGATAAAAAAACTTACCAAATGGATTTTGCCAATCGTCGGGAGGCTTTGAGAGAAGCGGAATTGGATGCAGCCGAAGGGGCAGATATATTGATGGTAAAACCGGCATTGTCTTATTTGGATGTAATTGCAGCTGTTCGTCAGCAGAGTTTATTGCCTGTCGCAGCCTATAATGTTTCCGGGGAATATGCCATGATTAAGGCTGCAGCCCAAAACGGTTGGATTGATGGGGAGAAAGCCATGGTTGAAGTGTTGATGTCGATTCATAGAGCGGGGGCAGATATAGTGATTTCTTATTTCGCCAAGGAGTATGCTGCTTGGTATGCAAAGAATCGGTGAGGATTTTGAGGTTTACCCTAAACCGGGGTTTACCCTAAACCGAGGTTTACCCTAAACCGGGGTTTAACCTAAACTGAGGTTTACCCTAAACCGGGGTTTACCCTAAACTGAGGTTTACCCTAAACTGAAGTTTACCCTAAACGGAGGTTTACCCTAAACTGAGGTTTACCCTAAACTGAGGTTTACCCTAAACGGAAGTTTACCCTAAACGGAGGTTTACTCCCTATTTCGAATTTCTTCTGAACTCTTCAGCAATAATGTCCCTATTACCACAAAAAAACTGATTCCTGCTTGGGTATCCAGTGTGGATTCGGTCATCATGCTAACGAAACAAAGCAAACTAAAACAGTAATAAAGAATTTTTCCCGGTCCGCGTATTCGAATGATTTGCCAAACCCATCCGAATACAAAAATCAGTACCCCAATCAGTCCAAATTTTACGCCAATTTCTAAAAACTGCAAATGAGGTTTATTGGGTTCTATGCCCCAGGGATGGTTGTCGAATAATGGATAGACTTCCTGCTGCAAATCTCCTGTTCCTACTCCGAAAACAGGATTTTGCAGAAATATCTCCCAGCTTTTTTCTACGAAAACAAATCTCCGGGCAAAAGAGGTTTCATTGGCATTCCGATCTTTAAATCCTTCCTGATAGGCGATTACCTCATTCCAGGCCTCTGTAAATCGCCTGTGAATATTTCCGATGTAATGGAAGGAAAGCCAGGCCAATAAACTGACCATCAAAGAAAATGCAAAAAGCCATAGAAGGCGATATTTTTTCACTAGTCTGAATACCAGCCAGAGCGGCAGCACCAGTGCGAAGGCAATTTGTCCGGTTCTTCCTTCTAAGTTCAGCAAGGCCATAGCCTGAATAAAAAGCAGTACCGCCCACAAGATTTTAACCTTTCGCGATTTTAATTCTATGAGCCAGGGGATTTCTAGGAGGAGAAATAGAGAAAAGGCATAAAATAAACTGGCTCTGGGTCGGGCAATAAATGGGGAGGGGAGATAAATTTCCGCCTTAAACAGGGGAATATCAGTTTGACGAATAAAAATCGTGAGGCAAGAGGCAATTAAATTGGCTAGTAAAAATGCAGACAGTACCTGCTTTTCTCTTTTCGGATTGGACGATAAACTACCCAATATCAATGGAATTACCAGTAGATAATGTTGCATATTGAGCTCTTTCAGTCCCTGGGAAATATCATTTGTCCAGAGCATTCCTAATACTTGAATTCCGAAAAATGCTGGAAAAAAAAGTAGATAGGGTCTGTTAATGAGGTTACTCCACCTTTCCTGCCGCACCTGTTGGTAGAAAATTCCCGGGAGCCAGGCCAGGAGAGCCAAAATTTCACCCACCGTTGAAGGAGGTTTGGCTATGGGAATGAATAGTACAAAAATGATCAATCCAATCCAGACCCATTGTTCTTGGTTCTCTCGAGATTGGAGGGACAAGGTTTTTGAAAACATAGATGCAAAATAGGGTAGAATTAGGAGTTTATCATGCAGGGGAAGCAAAAAGAGCAAAAAAAAATCCGATAACAGGCGTCACCGGATTTATTCAAAACGATAGAGAACTACCTAGAAATCTCAAAAAGCTAAACAGAAGACCAGACAATTATTGTAGGACAAGTATAGTGAATGAATTCTTTGATTCGCCTGATTCCTGATTTTATGTAGTTTTTAATTGATTATATGGTATATATCATTTATTTATTCAAAATTAGTTGTAAGCGATTTTCAGAAAATTGACTCTATCATCAGCCTAAGATTACAGGTAAGTACATCCTTTTTCAGGCTTTATGCCAAGAGATCGATGCTAGTTAGAGGGGAGAAGGCAGGTAATTGGGCTGATTGGAATTTGTTTATACCCAAGTGGCGCGCAAGATACCCTAAAATAAAAGAATTCGACAACAATAGTTATCGAATTCTTTTAAAATTATAGGTAAAAACCCCAGAAATCTAACAATGCCTATGCGACGACTGGATTAGTATGTTAACACAATTTTAATGAGTAAATCCACAAAGAATCAGTTCGCCTTATTTTTATCCCGTTTTGATTGATTATTTAACATATATCAATGATTGTATTCGAAATAAATAGAAGCAATTTTTATGAATTTTACTTTAGAATGAGCCAAGGAAATAGAAAAAAAAACATTTTTCCTGCGATCTGCCATAGGTTAAGGGATTAGGAATAATGGATGCATGCTATTTTCAATGCGGTAAGGCTGCTCATAGGGTAAATTGGAAACAGCTTTTCGCTCGCTAGAGCTCTGAAGTACTTGATAAAAAAAATCCGGAAACGGGCGTTACCGGATTTCTCAAAACGAAAGAGATTTGTTCCAGAATTCTAAAAAAAGCTAGACAGAATACTGGTTCATTATAATATCGCAAGTATAATATATAATTTTATAACAATTTATTTATTGTGATTTAAATAACTTCATGATTGATTATATAACCTGTATGGATGATTGTTATTTAAATTATGCTTATCCAATTAATGATAGGCAAACAAGAAATATGTTTT
>JBEIHC010000076.1:0-13766 GCA_040381555.1 Bacteroidia bacterium | reverse complement strand
ACACCATTGGTCCTGAGCAGACCATTTGCTCCGGAAGTTCCTTTTTGACTTTATCGGGACTTCAGCCCTCTGGTGGAACTGGTGGCTGGAATTATATTTGGCAGTATAGCCATGACGGCCTTTTCTGGACCGATGTCTTTGGTCAAAATTCCTCTTCTTTACCGGGGTATGTATTAACTACCCGGATGTATTTCAGAAGAATTGCAGGCTCTTGGCCTTGCCCTCCCGACACTTCTGCCTGGATCAGAATAGAAGTGGACTTGCCGGTAGCCAGCAATTTTATTCAATCTGATCAGACCATATGCAGAGGTCAAACTCCGGTTCCTTTCTTTGGGAGTAGTCCACAACAAGGCAATGGGCAGTTTAGTTATCAATGGCAAACAAGCATAGGAAATGGGGTCTGGAATACTATTTCGGGCGCGACTGCATCCAGCTATTCCAGTGGGCCGATGTTAAATACAACCTGGTTCCGTCGCAGGGTAATTTCGGGTGTGTGCAATCAATCGTTTAGTGATTCTATTCGAATTTTAGTCCTACCTGCTATCACAGGAAATACGATACAATTCAACCAAACGATTTGCTTGGGTCAGATGACTGCTCAAATATCCGGCACGCAAGCTTCCGGTGGAAATCAGGTATATCAAATCCAATGGTATCAGCAAGCCCTGACCCAATCTGTGTGGACGCCCTTGAGTGGACAACAATGGAATGATTTACCTGCTCTTTTATTTACGCAATCCGTTCGCCTGAGAAGGGTTATTAATTCTGCCCAATGCGTGGATTCCGGAAATGTGGTTACGGTCATCGTCAATCCCGGAATAGGAAATTATGTTATTTCCGCTGATCAAACCTTATGTCAGGGCGCACTTCCCGAGGTATTAAGCGGAACCCTGCCTTCAGGCGGAAACGGCTTATTCAATTGGCAATGGGAGACCTCCTCGGATGGTTTGAGTTGGCAATTATTATCAGGCTTGAATCAGTCTACTATCCAACCCGTCATACCCAATGCTGTGGTGTATTATCGTCGGCTTGCAATTTCTCCCCCTTGTCTGCCTGTTTATTCTAATGCAGTTCGGTTAAGTCCGCTGCCAGTGATAGGGAATAATTCTTTACAAGGCAATCAAACGATTTGCTCCGGGAATTCGCCTGCATTCATAACGGGAAGTATACCAACGGGTGGAAATAGTCAATATATTTATTTATGGCAGTCCTCTCTAGATAATTTAAGTTGGATGAATCTTCCCGGAAATAGTACCGTGGATTATCAGGCTGGCATATTAAATCAATCGGTTTATTATCGCAGAATTGTTGAATCGCATCCTTGTCAAGATACCTCGGAATCTGTACACATTCAGGTGAATCCAACCCCACAGCTAATCGTTTCCGATACCTTTATTTGCAGGGGCGATAGTGTGTTTCTTCAGGCTAACGCTAATCCAGTAGGGGGTATCTTCACTTGGAATGTGCCGCCTTTTAATGCGAGTGGGGTATGGGTGAAGCCCCTTCAGAATACAACTTACTCAGTCGATTATGGTTTGAATGGTTGCTTCGCTTCAGAGGATGTCACTGTTTCCGTTTTGTCTTTACCTGCTGCCAATATTGATTACTCCGGCAATTTAAGGATATGCTCAGGAGATTCGCTTAGATTGAATTACACTGGCACGAATTTTTATCAGTGGTGGCAAAGCGGAAATGTATTGGCAACCAATACTGCTTTATCGGTTAACAGTGCGGGTACTTATAATTTGCTCGTAACGGATGGGAATGGCTGTATGGGTCAGGATAGTGTGGTGGTACTGCAGGGTATCCCAATAGTAATTCAGGTGACTTCCACCGATCCTTCTTGTGCAGGAGGGTTGGACGGTACAGCTTCTGTGTCCGTATCCGGAGGCTTTCCGCCTTATCGGTATTTATGGTCAAATGGTCAGCAAACTTCAACAGCAACCGGGTTAGGGTGGGGGACTTATCAGATATTGGTAGAGGATGGGGAAGGGTGTTTATCTAATCAACAGGTGGTTTTATTTTCTCCGAATGCCTTGTTGATACAAAATATTCAAACCGTTCCTGTCAATTGTTTTTCAGGTGCAACCGGAACCGCTACTGTAAATGTAACCGGGGGAACACCTCCATATCAGTATTTTTGGAATACGGTTCCCCCTCAGAATACGGCCTATGCAACCGGATTGAAAGCAGGAAGCTATTCGGTGAGGATTGTGGATGCACAGGGATGTCAAACAACAGGCACCGCTGTGATTGGACAGCCAGGCAGTTCTATAAGTGCGAATATCCTTGGTCCGGATGCTGCCTGTCCCGGAGATTCCGGGGTGATTCGAATTACCGCACTGGGAGGAACCGCTCCCTATCAATATGAGTGGACACCCGCTGCAGGCCTGGAGTACTCAACAGAGATGGTGACTCGAGTGTATTTTAACAATCCGATCACTTATACCGTCAAGATTACCGATGCAGCCGGGTGTGTGCTAAATAAGAATTATACCCTTCCGGTATTGCCAGTCCCTCAGGCTCGGTTCTCTGTTTTGTATGAAACACCAGATAGCATTTTGAAAAATCAAACTCCTCTTCAAATCCGGAATTATTCAACCCCTTTCCCGCTTAGGTATTGGTGGGATTTTGGGGATAGCACCGGGGTAGATAGTGTGCAAGAACCTGTTTACAATTACTTCATTACGGATACCTATAAAATCACCCTCATGGTGGAGAATACCTATGGGTGCAGAGATACCGCCTATCAATGGGTGGATTATCGTAATGTACCCTTTATACATTTTCCCAATGCATTTTCTCCGAATGGGGATGGGGTGAATGATTATTTCAGTATTCCTTCTCTCAACCTGGTCGGGTTTACCGTTAAAATTTTTGATCGCTGGGGGAATATGGTCTATCTATCTACAGACCCGGTGTTTAGGTGGGATGGGGCTCTGGCTGGCACTGGACTGCCGGAAGGTGCTTACACTTTTTATTTTACAGGGTCAGGAATTAATGGGGAAAAGATAGAAGCTTCAGGGGTGGTAACGCTCATTCGTTAACGGAGTCTATAGCGTAGTTTTTTAGCATATGAGTATTTTTCTTCTGTTAGTTAGAATCTTGATAGTAACTGGACCTTTATTCTTGTATGGTGAGGGTGAAATCAGTATTGGAAAGCGCTTTCCGCGTACCCATGTTTCCCATTTTTCCGAATTGTCGGATAGTATGCAATTCAATCCGTGCGAAATCATGGAAACTCCAATTGCCGTATCCAATGACTCTAAGGGAAATGTAGGAGGATCAAAGACAGATTCGGATGGCCCTCCAAAAAAAGATGTTCAATCCAGAAAATTGAAAATGGAGCGGAATTTAAGTAAACATGTTTCGCCTCAATTTCGCATGGCAACTAAGGAGTCTGCCCCGAATGAACCTAAGCGTAGGACAGATGATTTTGCTATTTTAGGATTTCTTATATTCCTGATGTTAGGCATTCCAATGCTGTTGGTTTCTTTACCTTTGGGTGTTTTTTTTAACTTATTGGGGTTGACATTTTCTATCATAAGCCTTGTTAGGATTTCGAAGCAGCCAGATAAACTGAAAGGTAAAGGTCTTGCCTTATTTCCCATTATTGTTTTAGGGCTATTGCTGTCTTTGTTTCTCCTGTCGGACCTAGTATATTGGCTTTTAAGTGCCTAAGGTTGGATTGGGAGTTTACCAGGAATCTGAATTTGCCAACTTCTCCCCAATCCCTTTCACCGGATCAACCCCTATCTGTTGCTGCCATTTGTTGTCCATGCAGATGAGAAAATGGGTAAGCAATTGCTTAGGGTAAGTGCATCTTAAGCTTATTGTTGTTATTCAAATGTTTGTAAACCCCGGTTTAGGGCTAGTTCATATTTTGCCCATAGTATCTGCGGATGCCCTAGATAGGGTTCTTTTGCTTACCCTAAAAAAGCGTTAAGCAGAATTGAAATTTTGCAAAAATTAGCATTCAATACATTGCATGATTTTGAATCCTTCTTGCATAAATTCAGTGTTTAATTCCCCTAAAAGAAATCCGCCCGAAAGACTCATCTCCCGGGCGGATTTGTTATTTTAAATTGGTGTTCAAATTATTCTTTTCTGAACCTCTGAACACTCCAATTTCCTTCTGTATCCTGAAGTTTAATTAGGTACATACCCTGAGGAAGTGAATGGATATCTATGCTCGCATTCAATGCTTCTTCAAAGCTCTGAATAAGCTTTCCATTGATGTCCCATATTTCTATTCGATTTAATTCACCCTGATTTACTGATAGGTTTAGGGTGTGTGAAGTTGGATTGGGATATAAGGTTGTTTCGAGGGGATTTAATTCTGAGGATAGTGCCGTAACAGAAGCTAAGGGCAAGGGAATTAATCCCCCTCCACTGGCTTTAGTAACCCATAGTCCAAATGCCCTGCCGTTGCTATTAACAGTGGAATCCAAAAACCCTGAGGCAAGAACAGTAATAGCTGAATCCGTTAATCCTAAGGTGGAAAGTGGGGCTGAATAAGATTGTACGATAACTGTTCCGGTGCTATTGGTGATGACTAGGCTATAATTAGCTGTTGGTAGACTTAAGTATCCTGTGCTAAATTCCCCAAAGGAAATATCATTGACAAGTAAAGAGGAAGCAGCTCTTACATCTACCATGGGTGCATCCGTACTACCATGTAATACCAATACATCGGTGCGACCTGTTGTATCGGCTACCTCATGTGCCATTGGAAATACACTCACCCTGAAAGGAACCATTGTTGCACCTGGCATATAACCTGAAGTACTAACAATACCATTGGCAACAAGGATGTATTTTTCGTTGGGAGTTAAAGTTACCGTTAGGCTATAGATAGTGTCTGCTACACTTGTGCTGCCTTTCGGTGCAATGCCAATAATTTCAGGCACTCCAGCAGGTACGGTGATAAAAGGTGTGGCTGTGCGGAAGGCGAAGTTGTCCAAGATTTTGACAGTTTTGAGATACACATCTACTGAGTCAGCAGCTAGATCTGCACAATTGTGAATGACCTGTACGCGGGCTGTTTGGGCGAAAGTGGTGTTAAATAAGAAAAGAGAGGTAAGTAGGATAAGTGCTTTTTTCATTTGTATTAATGTTAAGTGTATTGCTAAAAGCATTATTGTATAAAAATAATTCCCAAAATATTTTTCGAACTGTCTTTCATACAAACATACTCCGATCAAGCTCAGCACAAGGTTCGATACGCTTATTGTTCAATTTCGCTCAACAGGTCTGATTTAATTTGTAAGGCTTCTGTATCACGAAATTAGTTCTTATGCAAGGTTTGTTGTTGGGAGAAAATGGCCACTGATATAGTTTTTGATTTAGTGAAAATCAACACATTGTATCCTCAGGGCAATTGGTCAACAGTGTGTTGACCAACTGAGTTTTCGACTACTTCATGTGCCGGAAACACACTTACCTGATCGGGTATTCTGGAAACGCCTAGAGTATGTTCGGAAGAACAGACTATATTATTCGCTACGAGAATAAATCTTTCTCGAACTATTCCTCGAACGAGCCTAGTTCACCGCTCAGTTTATTATGCTTATTTCTCGTGAGAATAGTAAAACTGAATTCAATCCGGTTTGACTCAATTCGGACCAGCAACCAATCCTAAGGTAGGGTCAGTTTGCTGATTAGGAGTCAATCGCCTGTGAATGATACACTTTACCCGAAAAAGGGTATTTTTACGCAGAGAGTTAAATGACCTCCCTACCGATTAGAGTTCAATTTGTCGCCAAGCGGTACTATCTCTTACGGGTTCTTGTACAAGCAACTCTATTTCCATTTTTATAAGACTTGCAGCAATCGTATTCCTGAGATGTACCCTGCCATCGGATTATACACGCACAATAATTGAGATAAATCCCTAAGCCAATGAGGGTTTGAATTTATTAACTGGTATTTCCCTACATCCTATCCTGGTTTGAGACTTTCCCCTTAAGTGGTGTATACAAAAACTCCATAGGAATGAGGAAGAGGAATGAAAGACCACCAAGGCCTGAATTTTAAAGTTTCGTCTACAAACGAAAATATATGTAAATTTGACTAAAGTTTCGTCTATGAAAGAAGTATTTAAGAATCTGGAGAAATATAATTTTTGGGATGGATCCCTATCCAATCCAGGATATTTGCGCAGAGATTATTTGGAAAAGATCGAGCAGTACAGCAATAATACCCTTGTAAAAGTGATAATCGGACAACGACGGACCGGAAAAAGTTATCTGCTCAGACAGATTGCCTACCGAATGATTCAAAAAGGAGTACCTGCTAAAAATATTTTTTACCTGAATAAAGAGTTTATCGAGTTTGATACGATTATAGATTATAAAGATTTGGATGAACTAATTAAAGAATACAAAAAGAAGCTAAAACCTAAGGGTAAAATATACCTTTTTATTGATGAGATACAGAATGTTGAGCAGTGGGAACGATTGGTCAACTCCTATTCCCAAAATACCAGAGAAAAATATGAGGTATATATCAGTGGTTCCAATTCGAAAATGTTATCGACTGAATTGTCAACGCTGTTATCGGGTAGATATATTAATTTTCAGATTTTCCCATTTAGTTATACTGAGTATCTAGGTATCAAAAAACATAAGGTGAATAAACAGACCTACTTGTCTTATTTACAGAGTGGCGGGTTGCCGGAGCTTTTTTTTCTGCCCAATCAGGAAGCAAAACACCATTATGTTACAGCTATAAAAGATACCGTTCTGCTTCGGGATGTTATTCAGCGCCATGCCATTAAAGAACCAAAATTATTAGAAGATATTTTTATTTACATTATTAATACTGCATCTAATCTTTTATCAATTAATAACATCACTAATTTTTTTAAAAGCAAAGGTCGAAAAGTAAGCTATGATACAATCGCCAATTATATCGGATATATCGAAGATACATTTTTAGTACACAAAGTTTTGCGTTATGATATAAAAGGAAAAGACACTATTTCCGGCATTGTTAAATACTACAGTAACGATTTAGCCTATAAAAACTATTTGTTCAGTGGTTTTGCCTATGGATTGGGTTATCAATTGGAAAATCTGATTTTTCTCGAACTTTGTCGTTCGGGTTATCAGGTTTTTGTGGGGGCGTTGCCCAATAAGGAAGTAGATTTTGTTGCAAAAAAGTCTGATAAAGTGCTTTACCTACAATGTGCGTATTCGCTTTTAGACGAAACCACTATGAAAAGAGAATATGCTGCATTAGCGGCAATAGAGGATCACTATGAAAAAATAGTTGTTTCATTAGATGATGTTTCTTTTCCAATTAATAATGGAATTAAACATGTGCAAGCTTGGCTTTTACACAAGTATATTTAACCAGTATTCAAGGTTTATTTTTAAGGGCTATTGACTCAATTGCATTACTTTGGTTAATTCAACCCACAAATTGTTCTACTTTTATTTAGGGCTTACTCAGAAAGGAACTGGACAATTTATTTTGCTATCACCAAGCGGTGCCATCCTTTAGGTTTGTAACATCAATTTCTACTTAATAACTATTGTTATATTGTTGTTGTAAAAAAGTGGAAAAACCATGTTAATTTGTGGATAAAGTTAACGCTGACAGGGGTGACTTAAGTTGTTATCCAGGTTTCGAGACCTAATTGGTGATTCATCCCCCTGTCAGTTGTTTAAAGCTGTTTCAGATAGAAATTTGAGTTTGCGACTCATTAGTAAGGTATTGAATTGCTTTAAACTCGTTAACCTATTGTTCAATAACTAATTACAAAATTATGAGATTTACCCATTTTATTGGCATTGATGTATCAAAAGACACGCTTGATGTTTGTGTAGTCCATGAAAATCAAAAAGTCTTTTCTACCAAAGTGATGAATTCAATGAAAGACTTGAATGAACTCTGGAAGCAGTTGCGCAGAACTTGTATTAACTGGGATGCAAACAAAGTACTATTTTGTCTTGAACATACTGGCATCTACGGCAATTTTATCCTTGACTTCTTGAATAAGAAGAAGGTTGCAGTTTGTCTTGAGAATCCGGTTCAGATTAAGCTCTCTATAGGCTTACAAAGGGGAAAGAACGACGCCATCGACGCCGAACGAATCGCCCGATATGCAAGCAAGGAAAATGAAACTCTTAAGCTATGGACCCCTCCAAGAAAGGAAGTCAAATTACTCAAGAATCTTTCAATCCTTAGATCTCGATTAATAAAAAGCAAAAAGGCATTGACGGTTCCTGTAGAAGAATTGAAGAAGTTTGACAAAGAGACTGCAAATAAAATTGCAGCACATACCATGGCGACTATTCGGAATATTATGCAGGATTTGGAAAAGATTGATCAGAGCATAAATAATATTGTCAAAAATGATGAGAATCTTAAGAGACTATTCAAAATAATAACATCTGTTTCAGGTGTTGGACCAATTACTGCAGTAGAAGTAATAGTAGCTACCAATGAATTTCAAACCATAAAAGACCCTAGAAAATTTGCTTGTTATGCTGGTGTTGCGCCATTTGAACATAGTTCAGGCAAGAGTATAAGGGGCAAAAGTCGAGTTTCGCACAAAGCAAACAAACGCCTAAAAACCTTGTTATGCTTAGGAGCATTAGCTCTAATAAGATCTAAATCTGATTTGAGGTTCTACTATGAAAGGAAAATTAAGGAAGGTAAAAATAAAATGTCTGTTCTAAATGCGGTCAAAAACAAGATTATACACAGAATATTTGTTTGTGTAGAAGAGAATAGAATGTATCAAAAAAAATATTCTCCAACGCTTGTTTAAACCATAGAAATCACCAAGCGGTGTCATCACTAAGCGGTGCTATTTTTAATGGATTTATGGAATGCATGTGCACGGATTTTAGACATATTGAATGCGTTTCCTTGCATTCTGCATTTGATTTATCTGTTTAAATGCCTGTATTGCAAACATTTAATGCTTTCTGAGAAAGCCCTATTTAGCGAAAATATTTCCCCAAAGTCCATCAACTTAATAGCATAATTAATTTATTGGCTCTACGCCATTAATTGTGGGTAATTATAAAAAACTTTCTTTTATTGCCGAGCTCCTTTTTCCTTCTCAAATTTGCGCTACCCCCTCGCTAACCCTCCCCGAAGGAGAGGACCCACAAGCCACAGCTCCTGAGCTTCTATCTTGTGTTTAATGGGCAGATACGATAATAAATTATAATTAAAATTCTTAATTTACCCATATAAAACGGCGTAGAGCCAATTTATTAAACCTACCCAATTGCTACAGTAATCAATTATTCAATCTTTCCAGGAATTGGTTCCGATGGTGGTGGCTCTACCGTTCCCTCCACTTTCAATCGAGTGGTGGTATTACTTTGCGCATTGGTTGTAAGCGTTACATATTTCGTAAAGGCTCCTGTCCGTTTGGTATCATAGTTGACTTTGATGTATTCTGTTTGTCTGGGCATCACAGGCTCTTTCGGCCAGGTAAGAACAAGACATCCACAGGAACCTTTGCCATCGGAAATTACCAAAGGTGCTCTTCCTGTGTTGGTGAATTTAAAATACCGATAGCCGGATGAGCCATTTTTGATGGTACCATAATTCCAAGTGCTAGGGACGGAACCTTTTTGGGAAAGAGCTGCGCCGGCTTTTTCTGCTGCTGAAGCAGGATTTTGAAAATCACCGGCATTGTAATTTATGAATTGAATTTCCTGAGCAAAGGAAAACAGGGTAGAGAGGAAGAGACCGGCAAATGCAGTAAAAATAATTTTCATGGTGAAGAAAGTCTGAATACTTTTAGTTATTCATAAATAAGATTTTCTTGTCAGGTGCTTCTCTCAAGTGTATATTTTTCCAAATTCCAGTAATAGGGGTATTCCTGTTTCACTGCCCAAGGTCAAAGCATTTTCAGTTATTAGATACCCTTGCTACGGTCTTGGGGAAAGGAATTTTATGCAAATTGAAACCCATACTTTCAATTTGCAGAAATTCTACTATTTTAATATCTTTGTGTCTGATAACAAATTACTTAGATGGTCTATATCCGGAGGAATATTGAAGAACAATTGAGGAAATATCAGCAAATTTTCCCTGTGATTGCGATATTAGGCCCCCGGCAATGTGGAAAATCAACCCTGGTTCGGCATGCCTTGGCCCTAGAGAATGACATTGTTTACTTGGATCTGCAAAATCTGGAAGACCTGAATAAACTTCAAGACCCGTATCTGTTTTTTAAGGTTAATGCGGAAAAAACTATTTGCCTGGATGAGATCCAACTGAAACCCGAATTGTTCTCAGTACTGCGAAGTCTCGTAGATCAGGATCGACGCCCAGGTCGTTTTATCTTATCCGGTTCAGCTTCCCGGAATCTGGTTCAACAAAGTACAGAGTCTCTGGCCGGAAGAATCGGGTATTTATCTTTGACTCCTTTTCAAGCGGATGAATTAGTAGAAACTCCAGAACATATACTCTGGAATCGGGGTGGCTTTCCGGATAGCATACTGGCAAACAAGGATGAGTTCAGCTATATCTGGCGGGAGAATTTTATCCAAACTTATGTAGAAAGAGATATCCCTCAGTTGGGAATTCAAATTCCGGCTTTGCAGTTAAGGCGCTTCTTAACGATTTGTGCCCATAACCAAGGACAAACGCTCAACCTCAGCAAAATGGGAGCCAGTATGGATATGAGCCACACGACGATGCGGAAATACATTGACCTGCTGGAACAAACTTTCATGCTTAGAACTTTGCTCCCTTATGCTGCCAACACGAAAAAGCGCATGGTGAAATCTCCTAAGGTATATGTCCGAGACAGTGGAATCTTGCATGCTCTTTTAGGTATCCGAAATATGGATATGCTACTTAGTCATCCTGTGTTCGGCTCCTCTTGGGAAGGTCTGGTCATTGAACAAATTCTCTCTGCAATTGGTGAATATCCTGCCTTCTTTTATCGCACAGCCTCTGGAGATGAAATGGATTTGCTACTGGAAATAAATGGCTCCATTATTGCCATTGAGTGTAAAGCCTCTTCCGTTCCTAAGCCATCTAAAGGATTTTACACAAGCCTGAAAGCAGTGCAAGCTTCTCATGCCTATATCGTCGCTCCCATTTCGGGTGATTCGTATTTATTAGAAGAAAACATCCGCATTACGGGTCTCCGAGAAATGATCACCCTTCTGAAATCCAAAATTTAATCAGGCAGCATTCTTGCCGGTTATTAAATCAGTTAGATGCGAACCCCAAGTAGAATTTTTCCTCCCTATTTTCAACTTTTTTTGAAAATCATCAGTTATACAGGTAATTTTATCCTGATTCTTAAATGAAGACCAATACCCGTACGATCTCCCTTACCGAAACCGATGCCTGGAAATCCAGTCCGGATAAACCTCTTCTCATTGCAGGTCCCTGCAGTGCTGAATCTGAGGCTCAGGTGCTCGAAACCGCTCAGGGACTTCAGCATAGTGGAATCCGGTATTTTCGCCTAGGTCTTTGGAAACCCCGCACCCGGCCCAATAGCTTTGAAGGAGTAGGGGAAATGGGTCTGCCATGGGCCATTAAAGCTAAGCAGGAAACCGGGCTCAAAATTATTACCGAAGTGGCCAATGCAAGACATGCCGAGGCTGTACTCAAAGCCGGTTTCGATGCAGTCTGGATTGGTGCCCGCACCACTGTAAACCCTTTTACCGTCCAGGAAATTGCTGATGCCCTTCGCGGAACCAATTTCCCCGTGCTGATTAAAAACCCCATAAACCCGGATTTGAATCTTTGGGTGGGAGCCTTTGAGAGATTTCATCAGGCAGGCATCACCCAACTGGCAGCCTGCCATCGAGGCTTTTCGGCTTATGTGAATTCAAGATTCAGAAATCTTCCCCACTGGGAAATACCTTTGGAACTCAAGCGAATATTCCCAGCACTTCCCATTATTACCGATGTGAGCCATATTACCGGAGATGCCACATTCATTCCTCAGGTTGCTCAGAAAGCTTTAGACATAGGCTTTGATGGGTTGATGTTGGAAGTTCATCCGAATCCTTCAGAGGCATTGTCTGATCCCGAACAGCAAATTACTCCAGCTCGCTTTCTGGAGATAATTCAAGAACTTCATAAACCCAAAAATAAAATTGAGGATTCAGAAATTCTCTCTGCCATTGCTTTACTCCGAGAAGAAATAGATCAGTCCGATCGAGAGCTCATTCAAATTTTACAGGGACGATTAAAAGTCGCAGGAAAAATTGGTCGGTTGAAACAACAGGCAGGTATCTCTTTTTTTCAGCAGGAGCGCTATGATGAAGTACTGAAGAAAGTAAGCACCTACGCAGACTTAATGAAGATTAGTCCGGATCTTGTGCGCACCTTGTTTGAGCTCATTCATGTTGAGAGCATAGAGAAGCAGGGGGAGTAAAAATTTTTTTCTTATTGGGTGCAGCACGCCACAGTTAACTAATTCTTTAGTTTCTTTACTTTTGTTGAGTGGAAAAATCATCTCTTCTTCTAATTCCTTCAATCTATTTCACCTAAGTAGTCAGAGTTTCTAAACACACATGATCCCCTTATCCGAACCCCTGTTTCAAGGCAATGAATGGAAGTACCTTCAGGAGTGCCTGGATTCTGGATGGGTTTCAGCTGCTGGTCCTTTGACTTCAAAATTAGAAGCACAGGTTTCCAAGTCCTTGTCTGCTCCAGAAGTAGTGGCTGTGTCTTCAGGAACTGCTGCCTTGCATTTAGCTTTACTTGCTGCAGGTGTTCTATCGGGTGATTTAGTATTCGTATCCGATTACAGTTTCATCGCTTCGGCCAATGTGATTCGATATGTAGGAGCCGATCCGATATTTATGGAAACAGATCCCTTTACCTGGCAGGCAAATCCTCAGGCTATAGAAGAATGGCTTATTCAAAATTGCGAGAATCGAGATACTCACTGTATTCACAAATCTTCCGGAAAAAGAATCCAAGCAATGATTCTGGTGCATGCCTTCGGTCAGGCTGCAGATGTTCAGGCATTTCAAACTCTGGCATCTAGCTGGGGATTTCATTTGATCGAAGATGCTGCCGGAGCCATCGGTACTCAGCTCAAGGGAAAATACGCCGGTACCCTTGCAGAAATGGGTTGCATTTCTTTAAATGGTAATAAACTCCTCACTGCCGGAGGGGGGGGGTTGGTAGTGTGTCAGAATCCTGAAAAGGGAAATTATATCCGGCATTTATCCCGACAGGCAAAGGAAGAGGGAACCAATTACCAACATACCGAAATAGGATACAATTATCGCTTGCCTGATTTGATGGCAGCCCTGGCATTGGCACAATTCGAAGTATTGGAAGAATATCTTGCGCGCAAGAAAAGTGTAGCAACTCGTTATTTTGAAGCTTTCCCGGAATTCGAATGGCAAAGGGCAATACCTGATTCACAACCCAATTATTGGATGATTGCTTTTCGAGTCAAACACAAAGAGGCTTTGATTAGTAAATTACAGGCCCAAGGAATTCAAGCCAAAGAAGGTTGGTATCCCTTGCATTTGCAAAAGCCTTTTCGAGGAAGTTTGTTTGCAGGTAATCCTCAACTTAGTAAAGATATTTACAATGAGGTTCTTTGCCTGCCTTCGAGTGTGGGAATGAGTCAGGAGGAGTTAGAGTTTGTGGTGGAAATGGTGAAATAATATGAATGAAACAGGGGCTCACCGCAGAGAGGCAGAGTAAAAAGGAGTTTCGCAGTTATATCTTTCTTTGTTTTAAAATAATAAAAGCCCTCAGCGTTCCTCCGCGTTAACTCCTTTACTCAGCGTTGAACCTCCCTCTTT
>JBEIHC010000075.1:0-13837 GCA_040381555.1 Bacteroidia bacterium | reverse complement strand
GAACTCGCTGTTTTGGATATTACTCCTGAGGGGTTTCTTTTGCTAGAAAGAGCTCCCGGTATATCCGTGGAAGAGATTGTGGCTAAAACAGAAGGAAGACTCATTGTACCAAATTTTGTTCCCGAAATGCAGTTGTGAAGTATCTCCTGATTATTCTCCTTCTGAGTGTAATCACTCGATGTACCCCCGAGCAGCCTCCTGCCTATTCCACCGAATTACAAAAAGTAATACTCTCTAACCATTTTTTTCCAGGCGACAAAGTAATGATTCCATCCGGGGAATCTGCAATCATTGTTCAGGCCGATAGTAATAATGCAAAAGTTTGGCTTACCTCTCAACAAGATGTTCAAGAGTTTAATCCCAACGACTTAGTAAAATCCCAGTCCCTTCGACTGTTTCGGGGTGCAGAACCCGGAATTCCTTTAAGATGGGTGAGTCTTACCGAACCTGCTCTTCCCAGATTTAAAGATTCTTTGGGCTTGAGTTATTATTACACATTAGGGGAGGAAAAATTTTTCCGTGTGGATTATTATTGCCAGCCGGGATCCAATCCCCCCTTGATAGAATCCATATATTTGGAAGTTTCTTATTCATTAGAGGCCGATGCCATTCGATTATACAGGGAGTTATCAGAATGGATTGAATCTGAGCAAGGATCTCCCATTGGTCAGCTGGGAGATTTTTATTGGAATATTGCTAACAAGCCGTTGCGCATACACTTGGCACTTTCCGGGCAAAAGAAGAACATAACTCTATCCATTGAACCAAGGCCTCAAAAAAATACAGAATCTTAGGATATGAAAATTTATACCAAAACCGGTGATACCGGACAAACATCCCTAATAGGAGGGACACGAGTGGATAAAAATCATTTTAGAATTGAGGCGTACGGAACGGTCGACGAACTTAATTCCTGGATGGGACTTTTGGGAGCCGTATTGGCCTATCCTGATTTGCCAAAACGAATTCAAACCATTCAAACCGTATTGTTTACGATAGGATCTCACCTAGCTTCCGATCCTCAAAAATCTAAAATGGTTTTGCCCCAAATTCTTCCGGAGCAAATCTTGGATTTAGAAAAATGGATGGATGAGATGGAATTAGGACTTCCAGCACTCAGTAATTTTATTTTACCTGGTGGGCATGTGCATAATGCCTGGGCTCATGTCGCACGATGTGTTTGCAGAAGGTCTGAACGGCAAGTTGTTGAATTACACAATATGGAACCGGTCAACCCGCTCATTATTCAGTATTTAAATCGCTTATCTGATTTTTTATTTATTCTCGCCCGTTTTATTTCCTCGCAAGAAGGTACCCAAGAAATTCCCTGGGTAACTCGTGGAGCAGAAATGCAGTAATAAAAAACTGATTATTAAGTATTTATATAATTTTTGGATTGTTATTGGAAATATCCTTTAAATTTCTATTTTTGCGTGACAATCAGAAATTGAATAAAACATAAAAATATGTATTGGACATTGGAATTGGCCACCTATTTAGAAGATGCCCCTTGGCCGGCAACCCGCGATGAGTTAATTGACTTTGGGCTTCGTTCTGGTGCCCCTATGGAGGTAGTAGAAAATTTACAGGAACTCCCTGAAGATGATACGCCTTATGAAAGTATCGAGGAGATTTGGCCTGATTATCCCTCCAAGGAAGACTTTCTGTTCAATGAGGATGAATACTAATATTCAGGTTGGTTTTCCAGGTTGATCAAGTAAGTGTTTCACGCGGACAGAAAGAAATTCTTCATTCGCTTTCTTTCGGCATTCAGCCTAGTAGCTTAACTTTTATTACCGGTTTAAATGGAAGTGGTAAATCTACTCTCCTACAAACACTCTGTAAAATGCTCCCTTTTTCCGGGAGCATTTCTTTTTTAGATAGGCCCCTCCGGCAGTGGACAGAATCTGAACTTTCTAAGCAATTAGCTATAATTCAACAGTTACATACGCTACCATTTGCTTTGAATGTAAGGGATTTCATACTGTTGGGGAGGTTTTCCCGTTTAGGTTTTTGGGGGAATTACCAAGCCTCCGATTATCATGCTTTGGATAAAGCAGCTGCTGTAACTGGGGTTATGCCTTTTTTGGATCAAATGCTTTCTGAACTATCAGGAGGAGAGCTTCAGAAGGTGTACCTCACTCAGGCATTGATTCAAGAAACAGAGGTGATGCTTTTGGATGAACCTTCAAGATTTCTGGATCCCCTCAATCGTAAAGAGTTATATCAATTATTGGAGCAACTCACTCAAGCAGGTAAAACGATTCTTTGTGTAAGCCATGATGTTGAAATATTCTCATTGCCCAATGCTCATTTCTTGGGGATAAGGTCTGGGCATTTAGTTTGGGAGGGAAAGGTTTCAGAGGTTCAGAGGGAGCGGTTTTATGGAGAGGTTTATGGGATTTCGCTTCGCTCATCTTAGGTTCACCGCGGAGGATTCGCTTCGCTCATCCTGAAGTTCACCGCAGAGGAAACGGAGTTCAAACGGAGTTGCGCTGAGGGGAATAGGAGTATTCAGTAAAAACTCTGTGAAACTCCGTTTGTACTCTGTTGGCTCTGCGGTTAAAAAGCAGAGAGGGAATAGGAGTGTTCGGAATAAACTCAGTGAAACTCCGTTTGTACTCTGTTGGCTCTGCGGTAAAAAGCGGAGGGGAATAGGAGTATTCAGTAAAAACTTTGTGAAACTCCGTTTGTACTCTGTTGGCTCTGCGGTGAATTTCTCAATTTACTTTTTCAATTTTTCGAACAAAATCAATTTTGCCATTACTCATTCTAAAATAGTAAACTCCAGGAGGGTAGGCAGATAAATCTAATTGGGAAATGCTTTCACCCACTTCCAGTTTTTTGATTTTGATAGATTTTAGGGTGATATACTGCTCATCGAGTATGGCTAGCGTGTAATCTTGTTTTTTTCGATTAAAATAACTGACTTTATAAAATCCTGGCTGACCAGAAAAGACAGGTTCCGTAACAAAGAATTCTCGGGTAACCTGAGCCAATCCGGAAATCTTTTCTGAGCAAGTCCTGTTGCCTTCTTTATCAATTCTAGAGATACGGTAAGTATAAGAACTACCTTCATCAAATAAACTATTCTTATCAATGAATTGAAAGGATTCCTGATACCCAACCGCCAGGGGTTCGGGAATGATAACTCCAATTTTCTCTATTGAATATTTTAATACTCGCTCAATCAAATAGGCATTTGCCTGATTGGACTCAGTGTCCTCCCATTTAAGGATGGGTTTATTGTTTTCAAATTTAACATTCAGGTTCAGAGGAAGTTCGGTACAGTTTGTGTCCGTATAGAATTTATTGTAGGCTAAATTTTCCATAGAGTATGCAGCACCCGGAGCTTTTTTTAGTTGCAAATCATACGAACAAAGCGTGCCATCATACCCATCAATATATAAAAGCCAGGATTTGGGTTCTTTGGGGCTGGAGAAAAATAATTTTATGGTATCCGCTATTTTTCGATTGGAACAGGCTTGGATGCTGTATTTTTTTGTATCACATTCCTCTCCTTGGATCAATAGCGCTTGTAATCCTGCAGGGGTATTGCAGGTATTGTGTACGATAGTAATCTGATATTCAGCAAAACCCTGAGTTTCGAATCTGTACCATAAATCATTTTCGTAAGTTTGAATGCAGGTGGCAGGAAATCTCGGTGGACGAGTGTTTTCGGGGCTTAGGCTTGCTTGGTAGTTATCCTCTTCTAGCCATTCATTCTCCGGTAATTCTTTGGCTTGGTAACATTCATCGTGGGCAGGAGCCTGTGCAAAGACCTGGCCTATCAGAAAAAGGAATCCAAAGGATAGAAAAAAGAGACGGAGCGTGATTAACATTTCCTCAAAATTGGGAGTTTTTTGTAGAACGAACACAAGGCTTCTTAATTTTACTGCATGGCACAAGAAAAGATTTTAGCAGAAGAAACCCCGAATCCCAATGCAATTCGTATATCAGTTGGTAGGGAATTGATTCCCCGAGATGGGTGGTTGGAATATTCTTCCTTTTCCCAGGCATCGAATGCGCCTCTGGCTCAGCGACTTCTGAATTACCGCTTCGTACAAAGGGTATTTATTCGGAAAGAATTTTTTACTCTTGTTCGGGATCCTAACTATGACTGGGAGCATATCATTGAAGATATTCGGGAGGCTGTCGATCGATTTTTAGACAGCCAATTACCGGCAAGTTATGATACCCCGAGCATAGAAACTTCGGCAGATGAAACGGAGAATGCTGTTATAGAAGTGTTGCGGGGTAGTATTCGAAATGCAACGAGTGGGGATGGGGGAGAGATGATTTTTGGTGGGTTAAAGGAGGGTGTTTTAACGGTAAATCCAAGAGGAGCTTGTCGAGATTGTCCGTTTGTGAAGGATACCATTGAAGGTGGACTGCAGCAAGCCTTTCAGAAGCATTTTAGCGGGATTAAGAAGATTGAGTGGGTTTGAAATGGTTTATTGAACCAAGGACGCCTTGACAAAAATGGTTTTTGGGGGTGAATTGGCCTATTTTTATGGGGATTTACCAAGTACGCCTTGATAAAATCTTGAGTTTTCTGGAGTAAACAGGGCTCATGTTGATTTGACTTTCACCAAGGACGCCTTGATAAGTTATCCCTCTAATTCTATTTGTCTTAAATTGGTAAAAGGGACTCAAAAGCATCCTCATATCCCATACTCCCTAATAATTTAATTTTCTTGAATTACTTAGTCTGAAATCAATGACATCTTGATAAGTTTCAGAATATCAAATGGATACTAATCATTTAGCTGAAACTTCTCAACTTATATTTCTATACTAAGATGAAGTCAGTTTCTCTGGATTAATTAAATCAATTTCAAGAACGCCTTGACAAAAAGGGTTCCAAAAAATTATTTAATCTCCTCAAAATCAATATCTTCTACCTTACTTTGTCCAGTAGGATTTGTGTTGTTTTGTGTACGACTGTAATTCGAATGTTGGAAATTTGCCTGAGCATCACGCACTGCCTCTTTGGCTGCCATTTTAGCAATGTTTATTCCGAAGAGCGCAAATAAAAATTTAAACGCAAAATACAAAAAGACTAGGAAGAGGATAAACTTAATCATGACATAGCAAAGATAATAATACGCAAATGATTATCTCAGGTTGTTTAAATTTTTGGATTTTTCCAGAATTTCGAAGTAGTAATTTTCATAAACTGGTAATATCTTACTGATCTCAAATCTTGAAGCTTGTAAGATTGCCTGCTTTGAAAACTGATTTAATCTATCGGCATCAGATAATAAATAAATTGCTTTTTCTGCCATCTCCTCTATTGCCCCAACTGGGCATAAATACCCGGAATAATCATCTTCATTAACCTCCGGGATTCCACCGGTATTTGAGGATATTACAGGCACTCCACAGGCCATAGCTTCCAATGCTGCCAATCCAAAACTCTCAGAGCCGGAAGGAAGCAAAAATAAATCACTCACTGCTAATAATTCTTCTACTGATTGCTGTTTTCCAAGGAATTTAATATCCTCACACAATCCTAATTGCCGGCAAAGTTCCTCTGCATTTATCCTTTCAGGACCATCCCCCACCATTAAGAGCTTTGCAGGCATCTTTTTTCGAACCTTCTCAAATACCAAAATGCAGTCCTCAATCCGTTTGACCTTGCGAAAATTACTGGTGTGCATCAATACCTTTTCTTCGTCAGAGGCGAGTAACTTCCGAAAATGCTCCTTGTTTAATTTTTGAAATCTCTGAAGATCAATAAAATTAGGTATTACCCGAATGTCAATACCCGTGTGGAAAGTTTCTTGAGTGGCTTCTGCCAGAAATTTAGAAACTGCTGTAACTCCATCACTCTCATGTAAAGAGTAAGATACTACAGGAGAAAATGACGCATCCTTACCAACTAGTGTAATGTCTGTTCCATGGAGTGTTGTTATCACAGGTAAATACTTACCGTATTCTCGCTGCAAAATTTGACGGGCAAATACAGCACTGCTCGCATGTGGAATCGCATAATGAACATGCAAGATGTCCAAATTTTGAAATCTAGCTACATCCACAATCTTGGATGCCAATGCGGATTCATAGGGTGGAAATTCAAATAAAGGATAGTCGGCTACATTTACCTCATGATAGAAAACATTTTCTGTAAAATGATCTAACCGAATGGGCCAATGCGAAGTGATAAAATGAACTTCATGTCCTTTCATCGCTAAGGCTTTGCCAAGCTCCGTTGCCACCACACCACTCCCGCCAAAAGTCGGGTAACAGACGATTCCAATTTTCATATTCTTACCCATAACGGAAATTGCGTTAAAATAATTTCAAACTCCATATTAATCAGGAAGTTCTATTTCCAGATAATACCTGGATTCAATCCATTTTTTTCGTTTCGCATTTATCTGAATTTCAGAAAAACTACCCCCGTCAGGATCTATTCTAATGCTTCGGTCCTCATTTGCATACACAGGCATGGAAAATCCAGCTACACAATTTTCCCATCGGCTTTTCCAGGATTTCTTTCCGTTTTGTTCAATCACTAATTTAGGAATTCTCGTGTCTCTCAAATATTGATTGAATATGGATTCCAAATCCTTTGCTCCATCTCCCCAGCAATGTTTCATTGACTCTTGAATAGAAGAGGTGGTCTGGAAGGAATACCGCTCATTCGTGGCGAATTTCCTAAGCCAGTTAAACCAAATCGAGTCATTCCTCACTGTATGTCTTATCGTATGCAAAAACCAGCTCCCTTTATAATAATTATCCGAATGTCCCCAGTCAGAATAATTCACACCCATAGGCCCCAATATGGGACTGGTATTTTGAATTTTCTTTTGCTGCATTTTTAAATATTTCAAGGCCTTTGAAAATCCTTGATGATATTCTACATACAAAGCTTCACTATAGGTAGTAAACCCTTCATGAATCCACATTTCAGCGTGATCTGTGCAACTCACACTATTTCCCCACCACTCATGCCCGCTTTCATGAACAAGAATAAAATCAAAGTCATAATGTTTTAGTTTCTGGAATTTATTCCCATAAGCGATGACTCCCTGGTGTTCCATTCCCCAATAGGGTGTTTCAACTAAGCCATACCCATCCGCATAACAAGGGTAAGGTCCAAAATAATGTTCGAAAGCATCCAGCATTTTCTCTGTTTCCTTTGGGAAATACTTTTTTGCTTTTTCAGAATGCGCCTCCAAGACATGAAATTTCATCATTAAGCTGTCCTGATTCTGTTTGGAAAAATAGGGCACTACGAAGGATTCATATTTTCCTACATTAAGGGTTAAGTTGTAGGAATTTAATGGACAGCTGACTTTGTAAATCCACTTTTTTCGATCTCGGGGTAGAGGCACAGTAGTCTGCAGCAACCCATTCGCAATACAATCGAGTGAATCCGGGAGGGTAAAATGTAGGGTAACACTATCCGGCTCATCGCTCAGATGGTCTTTTAGAGGCCACCAGCTACTTGCACCCAATCCCTCACACGCAACTCCAATCCAAGGGTTTCCTTTCGGGTCTTTTGACCAAACAAATCCTCCATCCCAAGGTGCATGAATCGCAGGTTTGGGTTTGCCTGAATAATAAATTCGAATAGTATTTTCTTTGGGTAAAGAAACCCAAAGGACATTTCCTTCCCTAGTATAGTCTAAAGATTCCACTCCACTTTCAATCTTTTCTATATAAAATTGAGGGGCCAGATCGAGTTGTATTCTGTCCACTGAAATAGTAGAATCGCGATTAAAGCTCAATTGACAAAATCCCTGAAGGCTTCGAGTATTTGGGTCAATTTCTAACTCCAATAATACATGGTGAATGTCGTAAACAACTCGTTCCGGTCTAAGGCCTCCTCTCAGACTATCCTGTCGACTAGATGATTGTGCCTGACCGATAAATGGAGCAAGCAACAAGAGGATTAGAGCAGTACGAAGAAAATAAGCCATTCCAGAAAGAGAATAGGAAGTAATACCGGAATAGAAAAACGAATCATATACCCGAAAAAGGAGGGCATGGAAATGCCATTGAATTCTGCAATGGATTTTACCATGAAATTGGGGCCATTCCCAATGTAAGTCATGGCTCCGAAAAATACAGAGGCAACTGAAATAGCTTTCAAGTACGATTGACTGAGATAGCCTGGTTCTACACCTGCTGCAGTGCCCGCGGCAAAAGCTCGTACAGCTTCAGGGTCTGCTATGTCCAACCCAAATTTTGCCATTGAGGCTGTCAGGAAATTTACATAGGTAGGGGCATTGTCCAAGAAAGAAGAAAGTAAGCCAGTGGCCCAATATAAACTGTGAGTATTAATGGCTTCTTTACCTTGTTCTGTTGTCGCAAATGCCCCTATGAGCTGCAATGCAGGAATCATGGTCAGAAATATTCCGATGAATAAATAGGCAACCTCCTGAATGGGCTCAAAGGAAAATTCATTGCGCCTCAACACGCGTTTTTCTGCCATAGTGAAACTCAGTACGCTTACCGTAAGCTGTATGATTTCTCGCAGGAATGAAAATTGGGTTCCTTGAATCTCCAAAGATGGAACCCAAGGAAAAATATTAGGGTCAATAAATACTGCCGCAATCGCTATGCCTAAGAAAATAAAATTATTCTTTCCTGCTATCAGATATCTACCAGAATAAAATGTCTTGACATGATCTAAATCCTTCTTGTTCTTACTGTCGAAGTAGTAAAAAAATGCAGACAAACCAGCCATGGCAAATAACCATTCCGGAAAAACATAAATTATTGTCCAATCAAAAGGCACTCCTTTCAGAAATCCTAAGAATAGGGGAGGATCACCAATGGGAGTCAAACTTCCCCCTAAATTGCTGATAAAGAAAATGAAAAACACAATCTGGTAAGGGCTGATTCTATCCCGATTCAGGCGGATAAACGGACGAATTAACAGCATCGAAGCTCCGGTTGTACCAATGATATTGGCTAATACAGCTCCTGATAAAAGCATAATCAAATTGGACTTAGGATTTCCTTCGAAATCTGCTCGTATCATAATCCCCCCAGATGCAATAAATAACGGAGCCAGTAAAGAAACAAAGGAAATATATTCTGCCAGCGCATGCATTGGGGCATGTATGTCATGCATCATCAGAATATACCAAAGGGCAACCGCTATGCCTAATCCTGGAGCGATGAATTTGTAATTATGATGCCAGAATTTCGGATAAAATAAGGGTCCCGTTGCAATCATCGCCAGTAAAGCAACAAAGGGCAATACCAACCATACCGGGGGAAGCAAAGAATGGGCTTCTCCCCCTGATGCATACAAAGGAGAAATGCCTACAGACAAAATCAGGGACAAATAAGTTAATACGCTTCTACTCTTCATGCTTTTATTCTTCTCAAATGGAACAGAGAATCGGATAAGTCGATTTCTGCTTGCTATAATCTCTGAAATTGAATATTCCTGAAAAATTAGCTTTTATTAATTGGCATTATCTTATGACTCTACCAAACAATTCAGCCTAAATTTTACTGGCACCATCCTCCTGACAATTGAGGAGAAGAAAAGGAATCCAATTTTTCTAATTCAAATTTAAGCCTATTTAGCACCTTTTTAAGGTTAAAATCAGCTTCTCCAGTTAATGGGATGAATGAATCCACTGAATAGGACTGGCAATTTGAATATTCAGAAATGACCTAAAGGCGGTTGCAAATTTATGAATTTTACCCCAGATTGCCCTTGACATCCCCTACCGGATGTTGTAAATTAGCCTAAAACAAACACATGAACTACCTGTATCAAAAGTTAATTAGGGTTTTTACGGGCATTGTTGAGCTTCTATTCCCCTCTGTGTGTCTCGCCTGTGGGGATGAACTGGTGCCTGGTGAGGAGTTCATTTGCTTGTATTGTCTTATGGATATGCCTCCAAGTAATCTTGTATCTCAGCCGAATTCTAATCCTGTGATGGATAAGTTTGCAGGGAAAGTTTCTTTGACTGGAGCGGCTTCAGTATATTGGTTCGATAAGCACACTTCCGTTCAAGCATTAATCCATCAACTCAAGTACAAGCAACAACCCGAACTAGGCATTCGCATGGGCCGCTTGATGGGTGCTGAATGGAAAAATTATTCTCCAGATAAACAAAGATTCACCCTTGTTCCTGTGCCCCTGCATCCTACCCGGCAAAAACGAAGAGGGTATAATCAGGCTGAGCAGTTGGCTATTGGGATTGGAGAAAAAACAGGATTCCCTCTAGCTTCACAGGCGTTAAGGCGGAAGGTTAATAATATTTCCCAAACTGGTAAATCAAAATCCTCGCGCTGGGAAAATGTGAAGCAAATCTTTGAATGCCCTGTTCCTCCAGAAGGCCCGGTTATATTGGTAGATGATGTGGTAACAACCGGAGCTACCCTGGAAGCTTGCATCCAAACTCTTAATTCAAAAGGGGTGAATGATATTACAGTATTGAGTTTCGCGGCTGCCCGTATTGAGAAAGGCTGATTTACTCAATTTACCCTGACTACTTTAGGCAAATACCAATGGCTTCTTCTTTTCCATCCAAAAAATCCCTGCTATATACAGCCCGGTACTGAATAGCTTGAACAGGAAATGGGCGTCATTCCCTAAGTTCACCTGCATCAAAATTAAGGCAATCAAAAAATAAATTGTCATCCGCTCCAATCGATAAGGAATAGGGTAGTAGTGTTGACCCACCCGATAACATAAGGCCGCCATGGCCCCATAACAAATTAAAGTCGCCCAGGCAGAACCCATATACCCCCATATCGGTATGGTAAAAATATTTATTACTAAAGTTAATAAGGCTCCTATCCCAGAAAATAAAATCCCAAATCGAGCCTGTCGTGTTAACTTAAACCAAATGGATAAATTGAAATAAGCACCTAAAAATAAATTGGCCAGCAATACTATGGGGACAATTTTTAACCCCGGCCAGTATGATTTCGGTATTAATGTTTTCTCCATCAATCCGAAAAAATTAAAGGAAACAATCTCTCGGGAAAAGGAGCTGATGAGCAAAAAGACAATCAAACAAATGGTGATAAAATAATGGAATACCCGGGCAAAAGTGGCACCCGAATTTTTTTCTTCTGCATGCCGGAAAAAGAAAGGCTCTGCCGCATATCTAAAGGCCTGAGTTATCAGAGAAATGAACATTGCTAACTTATAACAGGCAGCATATTCCCCAGTCATTTCAGCCGCTCGCATAGCTACACCCCCGTATTCTTTTCCTTCAGGCCATAAAAAACCAATTAGAATTTTATCCAGATTTTCATTCAAGGTTCCGGCTAAGCCCGCGATCATGATCATTGCTCCGAAGGGCAACATTTCTCTTATGAGAGGTATGTCTATGGCATAGCTTTTCGGCAGATTGTCAATCAAGGAAAATACCAATTTGAACGCCGAGGATAAGAAGTAAGCCCAAAATACAGAATCGAGGCCCATCTTAAATACAAAAATGAAAATCAGGTTAAATCCAATGTTCGTTAAAATATTGAGTAGGGAAATGGCCGCATATCTCCTGGGTCTTTCGTCGTATCGAAGTTTAGCCATCGGGACCATCGACAATGTATCTAGCACAATGGTACCTCCAAGCAATAAAATCATTCCGGCATATTTTCGATACTCTAACAGCTCGGCAATGTTTTGATACGAAACAGAACAAAGCAACCCAAACAAGAGGCTGAATATTCCCACTGTGATAAAACTTTGGCTATAGGCTTTGCCGGCTTGCTCTTTAGGAGAGGCAAAACGGAAAAAGGCTGTCTCCATCCCAAAACTGATAAGCACGAGCAAAACTGAGGTATAGGCCAGTAGGGAAGATAAAATACCATACTCCAGCTTCGCAAATTGATTCACATACACCGGCACCATTAAGAAATTGACCATCCTTCCGATGACGGAGGATAGGCCATAGTAGGCGGTTTGAGATGCGAGTTTCCGGACGGATGCCATGAGGATTCTGCCTCAAATATCCGTAAAAATTGCGTGATTTCGGGTTTTTACCTCTGAATGCCTTTTCTCGCATAAGCCTTTTGTACCTTTGTACCCATGAACGGGCTTATACAAGACGATACCATTGTGGCACTTTCCACCCCTCCGGGAAAAGGGGCCCTTGCCTTGATCCGTATTTCCGGACCCCAAGCCATTTCAATAGCTGCCGAGATTTGTCCCAAAACGCCTGTTGCCTCTTTGCCCTCCCACACAGCCCGATTTGCTCACATTATTGCCGGTTCTGAACTCGTGGATGAGGCCGTTTTAACCCTCTTCAAGGCCCCAAATTCCTTTACCAAAGAGGATGTAGTGGAATTATCCTGCCACGGAAGCCCTTACATCATTCAAGAAACCCTGCACCTCATATTGTCCAAAGGGGCTCGAATGGCGAATCCGGGAGAATTCACCTTCCGGGCTTACCTGAATGGAAGTATGGATTTGGCCCAAGCAGAAGCTGTTGCCGACCTAATTTCTTCAGAATCCCGTTTGGCTCATAACCTAGCTATGAATCAAATGCGCGGAGGGTTCTCCAATCAGCTGAAAGCCCTTCGCCTCCAAATGTTGGATTTTGCCGCCCTCGTAGAACTCGAACTCGATTTCTCGGAGGAAGATGTCGAATTTGCCGACCGCACCCGCCTCCGGCAATTTGTCTGTACAATGCAGGCAGAAATCCAAACACTGGCGAAGAGCTTCTCCCTTGGAAATGCAATCCTTCATGGAATTCCAACCGCTATTATAGGAAAACCCAATGCCGGAAAATCAACATTACTCAATGCCCTGTTAAACGATAGCCGGGCCATCGTTTCTGAAATAGCCGGCACTACCCGGGATGTCATCGAAGATCGCCTGTTTCTCAAAGGAGCAGAATTCCGTTTGATGGACACAGCCGGACTCCGTGAAACAACGGATTCCATCGAGCAACAGGGAATAGCTCGTTCCTGGAATGCCGTAGAAAAAGCCCGCGTTATTTTACTGGTATTTGATGCATCGACTGACGCACCCAAGGATATGCTTGCCTGGGTTGAAAAAGAATTGATACCCAGAAAAAATCCCGAAGCAGGGGTTTTGCTCATTGCAAACAAGGTGGATTTAGTATCGGATATTGAATTCGATTCCTCCATTTTTCCGCTTTCTGCCCTCAATCGCTCCGGATTGGATAAGCTGGAAGAAGCCATGATACAGGCCGCCGGCATACTAGAAAACCAAGGTACGCTTGTCAGCAGCGCCCGACACCAGCAGGCTCTCCTCCAAACCAATGAATATCTCACTCGGGTGCTGCACGCCATAGACACACAGCTCGGCACCGAACTCCTCGCCGAAGAAATGCGCGCCGCCATGTACGAGCTAGGCAGTATTACCGGAGATATCAGCAATGAGGAAGTATTGGGTACCATATTCGGCAAATTTTGCATCGGCAAATAAATCACTTCCTTATTTCGTCCTGATTTTCTAAATTTGTTAGAATAGTCATCCATGACCACAAAAGAACATATTCTGCAAACGCTGAAAGCACACAAAGCAGACCTGAGCAAATTAGGTATTTGTGCGGTAGGGTTGTTCGGCTCCTATTTGAGAAATGAACAAACCCCTCAAAGTGATATTGATGTATTAATTGACTTTGAGCCAGAGCAGGAGACCTTTGATAATTTTATGGCTGTTTATGACAAGCTGGAGGAGCTATTTCAAAATGAGGTAGTGGAGGTAGTAACCCGTAATGGTCTGAGTCCTTATATTGGTCCGATGATTTTAAAAGAGGTGGAGTATGTATAAGGATGCAGAAGTTTTGATGAGGCATATTCTCGATGAATGTGATTTCATCGTATCCATTACCCAAAGTTTATCTAAGGAAGAGTTTGTGAAGGATGGTCAATTGAG
>JBEIHC010000074.1:0-13908 GCA_040381555.1 Bacteroidia bacterium | reverse complement strand
GGGGTGAAGTATGGAATTCCTTTCCCGGTGGCAGGTCGATCTGCTTTTGGAATTTATGGCATTCATATACCGGCCATTATTCGAGGTTTTGTGGCTTGTGGCTGGTTCGGAATTCAAACCTGGATTGGAGGGTTGGCTATTTATTCCATTTGGAACGCCATGAGTGGTAGTCCCGAAGCCGAAGGACTCAGTGCCGGGAAATTTATTGCCTTTGGGGTATTCTGGTTAATTAATATTTATTTTATCTGGAAGGGGACCGAAAGCATTAAATGGCTGGAAGATGTTTCTGCTCCTATTTTGATTGGTATCGGCATTATCCTCATTTACTGGGGATACTCTGCTGGAGGGGGATTTCAACGGGTATTGGATGCTGGACCCCAAGTGGGCAAACCTTCTCTGGTGCTCGATCCCGAAAAAGGAATTGTTTTGGATTTGCTAGAATCTGCTCCGGGTAGCCCAAGAGCAAGTGAATATAAATTAATTTATAATTCCCTTGAAGGCCAGAAAATGGAATCAGCGTGGAAAGCCCTTCCCATTGGCACAGGTATAATTTCTCCGGATTCATTTCCTGGGTTCAGTATGTCAGAAGCCCTGGTGGGTAAAGTATCTGTGTCCGCTTTATTTCGATCCGGTCAGGAGGGGCAGTATTTGCAGAGCTCAGCAGTACAAGCAATTGTCAAAGATTCCAACAAATTGTCGTTTTGGTCTTACCTGCTTTGGTTTACCTCCATGGTTGGCTTTTGGGCAACTATGTCTATTAGCATTTCCGATATTACCCGTCAGGCGAAATCTCAGAAAGACCAAATAGCAGGTCAGTTTATTGGATTGCCCGGCACGATGGTGTTTTATTCCTTCACAGGCATCTTTGTTACCTGTGCAGCAGTACTCGCTTTCCCAGATATTTTAGTGGCGGAAGATGCGCCTTGGGATCCGGTTTCTTTAATTAATCGCTTCGATAATCCCGGGGTGATTATTTTTGCTCAAATTGCCATGCTCATTGCTACCCTTAGTACCAATATTGCAGCGAATGTAATTGCTCCTGCCAATGCCATTTCCAATGTTTTTCCCAAACAGATTTCCTTCAGAGTAGGAGGAGTAATTGCTGGATTAGTGGGCATTGTCTTGTGTCCTTGGTGGTTGATGAATGACATCAGTTCTCTCTTAATTTTTATCAGTGGCTTGCTGGGCCCTGTGTTGGCTGTCTTGTTGTGTGATTATTTTCTGATTCGAAAAACGGAATTGGATATTTCCAGTCTCTATCGTTCTCAGGGCGCTTACACCTACACCAAAGGATATAACCTGATTGCCCTGTTTTCTATTGTGGCAGGTGCTATCTTTGCAGTAATAGGAAAGTGGGTGCCTGAGTTGGTCTGGATATTTAATTTATCCTGGTTCTCCGGATTTATTTTCACTTTCTTGTTGTATTATCTATTGATGAAATTTCTTAACACCAAACAATCATGAGTGCAATTGATCCATTTATGCAGGAAGCAATTCAGGAAGCCCGCAAAGGTTTGGCTGAAAAAGGTATTCCCATAGGTTCTGTTTTGGTTAAAAATGGCGTGGTTGTCGGGCGGGGACATAATAAACGCGTTCAGGATAATGACCCCATTACGCATGCTGAAATAGATTGCCTGCGCAATGCCGGTAGGGTAGGGTCTTATGCCGGATCTATTTTGTATTCCACGCTCATGCCCTGCTATCTCTGTGCCGGTGCCGTGGTGCAATTTGGTATTAAAAAAGTATATGCCGGAGAATCGGAAACCTTTCCCGGAGCCAAAGAGTTTATGCAATCACATGGGGTAGAGGTTATCGATTTAAGTTTGGAAGAATGCAAAACTTTGATGCGTGAATTTATTGAGGAAAATCCTACCCTTTGGAATGAAGATATTGGAGAATTGTAATGTTGTTTAGTATTCCTCTCTACCTAAAATTATTGTTGATTCACTCAAATGAATATTCGCCTAGCCATTAGTACTTGTCCGAATGATACTTTTGCCTTTTATGCACTGGTTCATGGGAAGATTCCTACCCGGGGATATACATTCGAGTTGGTATTAGGCGACATCCAAGAGCTGAACGATTGGGCGGAGCAGGGAAAGGCCGAGGTGGTGAAAGTTTCTTCGAATGCCATTGGAATTTTACATCCGGACTACTACCTATTGAATTCAGGATCTGCGCTCGGACATGGCTGTGGTCCTTTATGGATTTGTCGTAAGGGAGAATCGGAACAGGCAGAAAGAGCGGGAAGGGTAGGCATTCCGGGTAAAATGACTACCGCCAATTTACTTTTACATTTTCGTGCGCCCCATTTACAAAACAAGGAGCAAAAGCTTTTTTCCGAAATTTTAGAATCGGTCGAATCCGGTGAACTTACCTCAGGCTTACTCATACATGAGCAACGCTTTACCTATCAGACGCATGCAGTGGAACTCATTGAAGATTTGGGGGAATATTGGGAGCGGATGACGCATCAACCTATTCCCTTAGGCTCCATCGTGGCATCCAGAAAATTACCTCGGGAAGTAGTGCAGGATATGGAAGAGATGATTCGGGAAAGCATTCAATGGGCATTTGACCATCCGGAAGGCACGCAGGAATTTGTCTGTAAGTATGCGGCGGAATTGGAGGAGTCTGTGATGCAAGCTCATATAAATTTGTATGTCAATCAATATTCGTTGAACTTTGGCGCAGCAGGGGTTGCGGCATTAACTGAACTATTTCGTACCGGAACTCAGGCAGGATTATATCCTCCAGTACCTCCTGTCGAACAAATAATGATTTCTTCTTCTTTTTCCCTTACCACATGATCGTTGTTACCGGAGCTGCCGGCTTTATTGGAAGTTGTATGGTATCCTGGCTGAATCAGCAGGGATATCGGGATATTATTCTAGTGGATGATTTTTCTCACCCAGAACGCGAGCGAAATTATTCCACTAAATCTTTTTCTGAGCAAGTGGAAAGAGAGCATTTTTTCGAGTGGGTTCAAGGTAAAGAGCGCTTTATGCAAGCCATCATTCACCTAGGAGCCAGAACGAATACTGCCGAATTTGACGAGGCTCTTTTGCTTCATTTAAATACAGAGTATTCCAAGAAAATGTGGGCTGTTTGCACCGAGCATCAGATTCCCTTTATTTATGCTTCGAGTGCGGCTACTTATGGAGGAGGAGAGTTCGGCTATTCAGAATCAGCTGAAACCATACAGAAATTGCAGCCGCTGAATCCATATGGTTGGTCCAAGCAAAGATTTGATTTATGGGTGTTGGAGCAAAAGCAGCAACCGGTTTTCTGGGCAGGATTAAAATTTTTCAATGTTTATGGCCCGAATGAGTATCATAAACAGAGAATGGCCAGTGTCATTTGGCATGCTTGGAATCAAATTAAGGAATCGGGCAAAGTGGAGTTGTTTCGCTCCCACCGACCGGATTTTCAGGATGGGCAGCAGTTGAGAGATTTTATCTATGTAAAAGATGTGGTATCCGTCATTGGGTTTTTATTGGAAAAGCGCCCAAGTTCTGGAATATATAATTTGGGTACTGGTCAGGCGCGGTCGTTTTATGATTTGGCCGTTTCGGTATTTCAGGCGATGGGAAAAGAGCCACAGATCAGCTATAAGGACATTCCGGAAGACATTCGCGATAAGTATCAGTATTTTACGGAGGCGGAGATGGATAAATTGAAGCAGGCGGGCTATCCTCATTCCTTTACAACTTTGGAAGCTGGAATAGCAGATTATGTTCAGGACTATCTTTCGCAGGGATTGAAGATTTATTGAGAGAACGTCTTGTTTAGGGTAAACGAGATTTCGATATTTTTTGAACCAGAATTCCCACTCCTTCGTTATCTTTGAACATGGAATTCAGCATTTGGCTTAACTGGATAACGGATGCCGCCTTGGTATTTTCGTTTTTGCTGGCACCGCTCTTCTTTCTTTGGGCTGCCAGAAACGAAAAGAAAATTCCCCATAGCGTGTATTCATGGAAAATTCCTGGAGCGGCAGTACTCACTATTGCGGCCTTTGCCATCAATTTGGCCTTGTTCATTTCGATGGCAATTTTCTTTTCCGGTATTTTAGGCTCTCGCACTTACCCTGAATTCTTTACCTTCTCTGGAGATACCATGCGTCGCCTTGCCTTGGTTTCGGGCTCTCTTCTATTTGGAGTAACCTTAGTGTATTTGGGCATGATGCGTGCTCTTACCCAAATCGTTAGCTCTGAGGGTATTTGGTTAATTGAAAGAAAAGGGCTGGACATTTTACCTAGGCGTACACTGCTTCCTTGGACTTCTATTCAAGATTATTATTTCCGGGAAGATTATCCCGTGAGGCTTTATTCTTTCATTAGTAGCGATAAAAATAGCAGCCGGAAACAAGTGGTCGTGAAAGTGCCCTTTCCCGCCTGTTCAGAGTTTGAGCACATTCTGGAGCATTTTTTAAATATGGAGCTGAATGAAGATTCAGATTATTTTAGTTTGCCAGATTTTAGAAGCGGCAAAAAATTCTAATTCCAGCCATTAAAGGCCAATTTCTCGAAATTTCTATCCTGCCTAACTTCCGTTTAGGGTAAACCCCGGTTTAGGGTAAACTTCGGTTTAGGGTAAACCTCGGTTTAGGGTAAACTTCGGTTTAGGGTAAACCTCGGTTTAGGGTAAACCCAAATTACTCCCTGTTGTTGCGTTGAAAAGGCGTAAATTTGACTCATCTGTACTCTGTGAGAAATTATTTGAAACAAATTTTTCAGAACTGGACTTTAGTGGGTCTGTGCTGCACCCTAATATTTTTCTTGTGGGAAATGAAAGGGGAGTGGTTCTATCCGACTACTCCAGCAGAGCAATTTCAACAAGAATTACAGGAAGGATTTGACAGAAGAGTCCAAAAACTTTTTCTTGCCGGTGAAAAATGGATCGCCCAAGGAAATGCAGAATGGCCACAGCAAGATTTATCCCAAACAGAATTTCGGATTTATCGAAATGACAGCTTGTTGTACTACAGTTCCGGCATCGCTTTTCCAGCAATGCAGAAAATTAAATCCTGGAGAAAAACTCAGTTCCCTTATCTCTACACCGATTTACATTCTTCCTATGCTGCCATCTGTGTAGGGAATGATACGCTTACTTATTTGGCTCTGCTACCCTTAAAAATTCAGTATCCAATTCGAAACCGGTATTTGAAGAATTTCCTATTCATGGAAAACCCGGACAAATGGAATACAGAAGAAATGCCTTTTGCCCCTTCCCGATTAGAAATTGGAACAGATCCGGAATCCGGAAAAATTTTGAGCCTAAATTATTCTTTTTCTAATCCGGAAATGGCCGCATTAGCAGGCAGAAGTAGGGCCCTTCCCTGGTTTTTTCTATTCTGCCTGTTCTTTGTTTTGTGGCTGATATCCGCTTTGTTTCATTGGTTGAAATCTGTCCTATGGGTGGCCATTGTTTTGACCGGATTTTTGATTCTGTTACGAGGTTCCTTGCTCTTATCCGGATTTCCTGGTAATTGGGCTCCCGGACTATTGTTTTCCCCGAGAATATTGGCCATCAATGAATGGAATCCTTCTTCAGCAGATTTATTCCTGAATCTGCTCTGCCTCGTATTGGTTTTTTCTATCTGGATGCGCGTAATCTCAGTAAGGAAGCTCAAATCTTTTCGATGGCTATTCCCTTTTTTGGTTTTAGCAGGAGGTGGATTAACCGGGGCATTCTATTTCCATACCCTTGGGTTGATGGCCCAAAACTCTCAAACCTTGCTCAATCCCGAGAAATATTACTCCTTTCATTTAGGAGATTGGTTGTTCATGGGCTCAGCAGCTTTGGCTTTATCTCTTTCTTGGCTTTATTTTTATTATGCAGGAAGTTGGTATCGGCATCTGAAGGAAGTAAAAGGGAATCAAAAGATTTTATGGATATTTTCTTTATTGCTACTGGGGCTGGCTTGGCTGCCGAATAATCCGGTAAAGCCTTTTTTATGGATAACCTGGTGTGGATTGGCGATGTTGGCTTTTCTCCAAGGAATCAAAATTCGCCTTCCCTGGAAATATCGATTGTCCTTCCTAGACTGGTTAATCATGTTACTCGCTATGTCCTGGGTATTGGAATCTTCTTTGGCAGCTTTATACAGAGAAAAACAAGACCTCAAGCTCATTCGGTTGAGTTCCCGATTTTCGGAATCCAGAGATCCTTTGGCCGAGTATTTATACGAGGTAACTGTAGCGCGTTTGCAAACAGATGAGGAGTTGGTTCGAAAGTCTGGTCGCAGTGGAGAGAGCAATAGAACTCTATCCTCCATTTTATTGGATGATTATTTTCTTCCCGAGTTTAAAGGGTATTCTCCTCGATTGTTTTTGTACAATCAATATGGAATGCGGATGGATGAACAATTGGAGTTAAGGCCTTTGATGAATCCCTGGAGACCAGATCCCTCCCTACTCGTGGAGGGTAAACCTGATATTGATTTATACATGGTTCCTTACTTTGAAAACGAATTAATTGACAAAGTATATGTCGGTCGTTTTGAGTTTTTTCTCCCTGTCTATGGTAAAATATTAGGCGTACTAGAGCTCTTTCCCAAAACAGCCTCCTCTGCTCAGATTTATCCGCGTTTGATGTTGGATGAAAATGTGCCCCTGCAATCTTTACCTGAAGGATTTGATTTTGCTGTTTATCTAAATGATCGCCTCATTCGACACGCGGGTACTTTTGATTTCCCGCTTTCTAAACCAAGTGTTGAAGCCTCTCTTATGCCCACAGCAGAGGAAGGCCTGATTCGTTTGGTGCGAAGCCCGACCAAAGAGAAAACAGTGATCTTGCAAACATCCACCAGAACCTGGGTAGATCGATTAATCTCTACCTCAGCGCTGTTTTTCTTTCTGGGCGTTTTATTCCTACTTTTTAGAATGCCTGATTGGTTTCGGGAAATTCCCAGAATGCAAATTCAAATTGGGAATCTGTTATTCGTGCAAAAAATACGACTCTTACTGATTGGGTTCTCCTTAATTCCTTTTCTTGGAATATTATTTGTTTTCAGGCCTTTTATTCAAAAGAGCTTTGAATCCGATACCCGGGAGAATATTCAGAATGAAATTACCCAAGTAAGCGAAACAATCACTCAGGAAGCACGGGTATGGTTGCGTGACCCAGGAGAAAGGTCAAACGAAGAATTGAAGAATGTGTTGGTGCGTGCCCGGGAATTGTATGGAACGGATATGAGCCTGTATTCTGTAACAGGGGAATTGATTGCGACCACTCAGCCCAGGGTGTTTGAAATGGGACTGGCTTCTACCCGAATGCCTTACAATGCCTTCGTGGAGTTGGCCCGACACAGTGCCCCAAGAGCAATCCAGGAAGAAAAAACGGGCTCCCTCACTTATTGGTCTGCTTATCATCAAATATCTGGTCCCGACCAAGTACCGGTTGCCTGGCTGAATATCCCCTATCTATCCCAACAGGAAGTGCTTGATACCCGAATTCGAAATTTCGTCAGTACCCTGATTCAATTGTACCTGCTGGTGTTAGTCGTGTTAGGTTTCCTTTCCCTAACTTTTTCCCGACTCTTAACCCGGCCCTTGATTCTGCTCAGGCAAAGAATGGAAAAGATTCGCATTGGGGGCACCTATGAGCCCATTCGATATAATTCCGGAGATGAGATTGGAGATATTATTCGCAGTTACAATCAAATGCTGGTGCGATTAAGAGAAAGCGAAGAATCTCTAGCCAAAACTCAAAGAGAAACAGCCTGGAAGGAAATGGCTCGTCAGGTGGCACATGAAATTAAAAATCCCCTAACTCCGATGAAGTTGAATATTCAGCACCTCATCCGGGCCTGGAATAATCGGGATGAAAATTGGGATAACTTGTTCAGCAGAGTAACGAAATCTTTACTCAGCCAAATTGAGTCATTGTCTGAAATTGCAGGAGCATTTTCTTCTTTTGCCTCTATGCCCAAGCCTACTCTTCGAAGGCTTGATTTAGGCGAAATAATTCAAAATACCGTCGCATTATATGAGCAGGTAACTGAGGCAGAAATTACGATGAACCTTCCCACTCAAGCAATCCCTATTTTAGCGGATGCAGATCAACTTTCTCGTGCCTTGCAAAATCTGGTGAAGAATGCTTTGCAGTCTATTGAGAATCCTCCAGGATTTGTGAAAATTTTCGTTTTGCCTACGGAAGTAAGCGTGGAAGTTAGGGTGCAGGACTCTGGCTCAGGCATACCGGAGGAAATTCAATCCAAGGTGTTTCAACCTAATTTTTCTACGAAAACTTCCGGGATGGGATTAGGATTAGCCATGGTCAAGCGTACCGTTGAAAGTGTCGGGGGATCTATCCGGTTTGAAACTCAGGGGGGCAGAGGTACTACTTTTATTTTGAAATTTCCATTGGCTCTTGAGACTGAATAATGTCTTGCGAAAATCTGCACTTTGGATAGCGTGCCTAATAGTTTGCCTGCTTCCGTTTTCTTCTGCTTTGCAGGCGCAATCCTCGGAATATGGGAAAGAAATTCATCGCCTAAATCGAGGAGATACGCTTCAGCTTTCTCATTCCAAAATTTTACCTGGAACTCTCCGTATAAGTCCAAATTTAAGCCTCTTATGGGTCAGCTATACTGAAGGGCGTCTGCTTGCTGCATGGGCAGATACAGGCTTCATTACTATTGAATATAGATACCTCCCCCAGATATTAGCCTCTGAATATGCTTTTCGGAAATTTATTCAAAAAGAGCAGAGCCAGGAATCCATCTTAACCTCTGCAGGATTTAACCAATCGTTTGGGCAAAATCAGGTGTTTGAAGTGTCCCGGATTCGCAGAAGTGGGTCTTTGTCTCGAGGGATTTCTGCCGGATCCAACCGAGATGTTTCGGTAACCTCAGGGCTGAGGCTGCAATTAGAAGGTTATGTAACGGAAGATGTGGAAATTCTAGCAGCCATTACCGATGAGAATATTCCTATTCAACCGGATGGTACTACCCAGCAATTAAATGATTTTGACAAGGTGTTCATCCAACTCAAAAAACAGGATAGTCGCCTCACCATTGGAGATTATGAAATCAATCGAAAAGGAACACAGTTTTCAGACTTTTATCGAAATGTGCAAGGGGTAGGGTTGGAAGTGAAACAGAAAGGGATGGTCGCCGGCGTAAATGGGGCAGTGGCAAAAGGGAAATTTCATTCTAATTCCTTTATGGGAGACAATGGTCGGCAAGGGCCTTATCGTTTATCGGGAAAAACAGGAGAGCGATTTATTATTATTTTGGCTGGTAGTGAAAAGGTGTATGTAAACGGGCAATTGATGGTTCGGGGAGAAGGAAATGATTATACCATGGATTATAATACTGGTGAGCTCACTTTTACTACTCAAAGAGTTATCACCAATGTTTCTCGCATTGTGGTTGATTTTGAATATGCCGATCGGTTTTACAATCGCTCTTTGTTATTTGCCCATTACAGTGATGTTTGGCTAAAGGAGAAACTCAAAGTATCCTGGTCCTATGGCAGGGAGGCCGATAATCAGAATGCGCCCATAGATCCATTAGGGTTGAATCAAAGACAAGCATTGGCTGCTGCAGGCGATAATCCAGCTTTAGCGGTTTATACTGGTGTGGATACAACAGGAGCATCCTTAACCAATGTCCGATATGCCCGTCGGGATACTTCTATTGCCGGGATTACTTATGAGCGATATGTGTATGCCCCGGATGATCCACTGGCCATTTACAGAATCAGTTTTTCATCTGTTGGGGTTGGAAATGGATTTTATCTGCGTTCTTTCTCTGGAATCAATGGCACTATCTTCGAGTGGATACCTCCGGATTCTGGCAGTGGCCGTCCCCGTGGAGATTATGCGCCCCTGACTTTGCTGCCTTTACCTAGATTGCTTCAGGTAAATGATGTAGCCGCTTCTTATGCCCTCACGGAAAAGCTCGAATTGTTTTCTGAAACAGCTTTAAGTGTGGAAGATAAAAATCGCTTCTCTCCTCAAGAGGATCAAGATAATCGGGGTTGGGCAAATCGAACCGGGATTCGTACGGCAGGAGTCAAATTGGGAAAGAATGTGCTTTGGAATGCAGAGTATGCTCAAAAGTATGTTTCTCAACGCTATGAAAACATTGACCGTATTTATAAAATGGAATATGGTCGAGACTGGAACTTCGATGACCTAGGCCCCCGAAAAGAAGAGAAAGTAAGTGAAGGGTTTTCGGAGTGGCAGTTGGCTGCTGGTCTAAGATTAAAAGCCACAGGCGGCTATCGGCAAATGGGGAAAGATATTCGCAGCATACGACAGGTGTATGAAGCTTCCAGCACCCATGCTCTTATTCAAGGAAATTATTCTTATACTCGAATTCGCACACTATTCGATAGCCTATCATCCGCATCTAGGTGGCAGAGGCATAACGGGGATGTTTTTCGAGAGTTTGGGAAGCTTAAACCCGGGGTAGAAATCTGGATTGAGAATAGAGAGAATCTTCAGGCCGATAGTCTGAGGTCCGGATCCTTTAGATTTCGGGATTTAAAGCCCTATTTAAGGACAATTGAGACGGAAAAGTTTAAAATGGATATTTCCTATAATTACCGTCAAGATTTTGAGTTTAGAGATTCCACCATAAAAGAAAAGGCAGTGGCCCATACTCAGTTTTATAAATTAAATTATAATCCCGGTGAGTATTTGTCTTTTCAGAACACTACCACCTATCGGGATTTTCAATTGAGAGATACTGCATTTGCAGACCAAGGTCTAGCGAATAGCAAGTTGCTGATGAATAATTTCCAAAATACTTTTTCAACGGCCAATCGTTTGGTATTTAGTAATTTTATTTATGAAATCACCTCTCAGCGCTTGGCTCGCCGGGAGATTCGATATTTGGAAACCATTCCAGGTCAGGGTCAGTACGAGTGGAAGGATTTTAATGAAAATGGATTGCAGGAATTGTCAGAGTTTGTGTATTCCTATGACCCGGCGCGAGCCAATTATATCCGGTTATTGGTGCCTTCACAGGAATTATTCCCAACCATTGGGGTAAATGTGAATGGGAATGTGAAATTGGAGTTCAAAAAAGTCTGGCGAAAATCAAAGAATATTTGGAAGGAAACGGCACGAAATTTTAGCACGGTGAGCAACTTTAGAACTGAGCAAAGAAGAGAGGATAAAACGGGCTGGCAAGCTTATACCCCTAATTTTACTCAGTTTTTTTCCGATACTTCTTTATTGAATGCTTTATATACCTTTAGGCAGGATGTGTATTTTTTTCGGAATAGTCCGGGGGGTGAGGCTTCTTTTTCTGTTAATGAAAGTAAATCCAGGCTCTTCTTGCTTTCCGGTGATGAAATTCGTTCTTCCAGAACTTGGCAATCTAGGCAAAGGGGCAATTTTAATCAGGACATCAGTATAGAAAACACGCTTTCAACGGGTCAAAAATCCTACAAAGCAGGGCTGGGCGATTCGCGAAACTTTGATATCCTATCCAGAGCCTTGCAGCCGGTTTTGAATTGTCAATTTACCCGGCAATTTCGAATGTCTTATGGCTTAGATTTTATCTGGAAAGAAAATACGAATGACAGTATTCGGGTAGATTCAAAAGTTAAAACCCAAAAGATAGTTTCCGAAATGCGGTATAATTTCAAGGACAGGAATAATATTTTCGCCAAAATGGAGCTGATTCGAATCCAGCAAACCGGGGAGAGTAATTCAGCGGCAACTTATGAACTGATGGAAGGGTTTCGTAAAGGGATTAATTTTTACTTCCAGTCATTTGTTACCTGGTATTTGACCTCATCTTTGGAATTGAGTGTGAATTATGACCTGAGAGCTTCTCAAGGAGCTCGACCCTTACATAGTGGGAGGATGCAGGTAAGGGCTTTATTTTAGCCTTCCCAAGGGGAACTCAATCGTTTATTTTTCAGTTAGTTAGTTTCAAGAATTCAGTAATCCTATTAAAGCAGGCATCAGGATTAGGATTTCAGCCTTTCTTGCTTTTATTTTGTGGTAAATCAAGAGTCAGACCCCATGAGTGATAAAATTTCCAAGTATCAGGGCAAATTTGAAGCAACCTTTTTTCCAAAGCATCAGGATGCTATCTATGCACGCCTGGATTCCAAGCATTCTTCTGTAGAGGTAATCGATAATGATCCACTGGGTACAGAGATGGTATTGAACCTAGGTCCTCAGCATCCAGCTACCCACGGAGTATTGCGTGTAGTGACCAAATTAGATGGGGAGAATATCGAAAAAGTGGTGCTGGATTTGGGCTATTTGCACCGAGGGGTGGAGAAGTTGGCTGAGCATAAAACCTATCAGGAGTTCATGCCCTATACAGATCGCATGGATTATCTTTCTCCTTATTCCAATAATGTCGCTTTTTGCTTGGCAGTAGAAAAGTTGGTAGGGATTGAGGTGCCACCGAGAGCACAATATATCAGAACCATTGCTTGCGAGTTGGCTCGCATCTCTGCTCACCTGCTGTGGTTGGGAACAATGGTTATGGATGCCGGAGCTATCTCCATGTTCATGTATGCTTTTCGCGAAAGAGAAAATATCTACACCATTTTTGATAAATTGGCTGGGGTACGGTTTACTGTAAGCCATAGCCGGATTGGAGGAATCCAGTTTGATATGACGGATGAGGTAGTGGCAATGCTAAAAGACTTTATTAAAAACTTCAAGGTTGAATTAGCTTCTTGGAATAAATTATTGAACAAGAATGCCATTTGGCTTAATCGGAATATTGGGGTAGGGATAGTTTCCAAAGAAGATGCCATTGCTTATGGATTTACTGGCCCAAGTTTGAGGGCTTCGGGTGTTGCTCATGATATCCGCATTTCAGAACCCTATTTAGTGTATGATCAGGCGGAGTTTGATATTCCTATTCGGACTGAGGGCGATTGTCTTTCCCGTTATTTTGTTCGGATGGATGAGATGGAGCAAAGTATCCGGATTATCGAGCAATTATTAGCTAAAGTTCCTCAGGGAATAATTCGGGCAGATAATGCCAAGCAAGCTTATCCTTCTAAAGATGAGGTTTATTACTCTATGGAAGGATTGATTCATGACTTTATGATGACCGATGTGGGCGTATGTCCTCCAGCCGGAGCAGAAATCTACCATGCCATCGAAGCTCCTAAAGGGGAGTTGGGTTTCCATATGATTTCAGACGGTACAGGATCTCCGTGGAGGGTAAAAATAAAATCTCCTTCCTTCTCCAATCTTCAAGTATTGGAAAAAATGATGGAAGGAGCTATGGTAGCAGATACTGTAGTACTTATTGGTTCCATTGACCCTGTAATGGGCGAAGCGGACAAATAGGTCCGATAGGGTGAATTTTGAATCCTTCCAATTTTTGAATACATTTACACCCCCATAAGTTTTCTCCAGACGGCAACTGGTTTATGGGGTAATTTTAAACGAGGGTGTTATGATAGAATTCTATTCAATATTCCTTCTGACCGTGATGGCTTACTTTATTGGGTCAATACCAACGGCAGTATGGGTAGGTAAATATTTTTTCGGGGTAGATGTACGGGATTATGGCAGTGGAAACGCTGGAAGTACCAATACATTCAGAGTTTTAGGGGCCAAAGCGGGTATTCCCGTTCAGATAATTGATATCTTAAAAGGTTTCTTTGCCGCTTCTTTAGCAGGAATTTTCTATCGGAATTTCGGTTTTTTTGATGCTTCTAGTTATACTATGCTGCGGATTATTTTTGGACTAGCAGCTGTTGTGGGCCATATATTCCCGATTTATGAAGATTTTAAAGGCGGAAAAGGAATCAATACCCTTCTGGGAATGATGATAGCTATTCATCCTTGGGCTACACTCGCCTGCGTGATTAGCTTTTTGGTTGTGCTCGTTGTTTCCAAATATGTTTCTTTAGGATCTATCATCGGAACGCTGACCTTTCCCTTGTTTTTGATTGTATCTGCTGT
>JBEIHC010000073.1:0-14084 GCA_040381555.1 Bacteroidia bacterium | reverse complement strand
GAGATCTTACCTGGAAGGGATTTAAAAATTTATTTACGGTTTTTCTCAGTGGGAATTACCATCCATTGGTCTTAGTCAGTTATTGGATGGAAATTAAATGGGGTGGGGGAGAACCCGGATTGTTTCATCAGGTTAATACAGCCCTGCATGCTTTTAATTCTATTTTGGTTTTCTTAATTCTTTCTCGTCATTTCTCTGGTAAAATCCCTCCTCTAGCTGCCGCATTATTGTTCGCAGTTCATCCCCTTCATGTGGAATCAGTTGCCTGGGTGACAGAACGAAAAGATGTACTATATGGATTTTTTCTGCTTCTTTCTTTATGGATTTATCAAAAATCTGCTTCTGAAAAATGGGATGTGTTTTATTTTGTCTCCCTCTTGTTATTTCTGGCTTCCGGTTTATCCAAGGGTCAAGCAGTTGCCTTAGTTCCTGCTTTGGTTTTGTTGGATTATTTAAGCGGCAGAAAGATTATTTCAATCCAATATTTTATCCGGATTATTCCTTTTGTAATCCTTGCTTTAGGGATAGGAATTCTGGCAATTTACGCCCAACAAAATCAAGCTAATGTGCGGATTCAATCGGGTTATGGATTTTTAGAACAACTATTGATAGGCTTTCAAGGTATTTGGTTTTATAGCAGTCATACGCTCTATGCATTTTCGCTTTCGGCCTTTTATCCTTATCCTTCTTTGGCAGAGGGTATACCTTCCCAATTATGGATGAAAGCTTTGGGAGGGATCGCCATTGTCGGAGGAACTGTCTGGCTCTATTTTAAAGACCAGAAGATGTTTATCGGAATGGCCCTGTTTCTAATTACTCTTTTTCCGGTATTACAATTTTTACCTGTAGGAAATGCAGCTATGGCAGATCGTTACTATTACATTCCCGCAATTGGTCTAGGTCTCCTGTTAGCTGCTGTTATCGAAAAATATTTTTCTAATCAGCGTTCAGGTCTCTATAAAATTGGAATTGGGATTATATTTTTATTTATTTCTTTTCAAGCTTGGTCTGCCAGACAAAGAACGCTGGTATGGAAAGATAGTTTTAGTTTATGGCAAAATGTAATTGACCATTACCCGGAAGCTTCGATTGCGTGGAATAGTCTTGCGAATGCTTGGTATGAACGAAATGACTATGCGAATGCTGCTCAATATTTCGAAAAAGCCATTGACTTGGATGCCACAGACCCTAAATCCTTTAACAACCTGGGCAATTGTTATGATCGTACAGGGCGACCTGAGCTGGCCATAAAGCAATTTTATAAAGCACTAGAGATTCGCCCCAATGATGCCATGGTTTATACTAACCTGGGCGTATCCTATGATAAATTAGGGCAATTGGATAAAGCGATTGAGGCGCATCAAAAATCCGTAAGTCTGGTACCTAGTCCCTTGGGATTTGCCAATCTGGCCAATGTATTGGAGAAGGCGGGCAAATTAGAAGAATCTGCTCAAGTTTGTCGGCAGGCGATTCAACTTGACCCCAATTATGGATTGGCTTATAACAATTTGGGGGTCGCTTTATACAGAATGGGCAAAGTGGAGGAGGCAGTTGAAAATTTGAAGAGAGCCGCACAATTGAATTATCGCCCAGCACAAGATTATCTTTCCCAAAATGGAATTGCCTGGTAAGAAGTTTATTTTTCCTATAGGAATCGGGATTATTCTGATTCTTACCTACCTCGTATTTCGTGCAGTTCCTGAATTCGATTTTGTCAATTGGGACGACATGAATTATGTGTATGAGAATCCTTGGATACAAGAATGGAGTTTGAAAAACTTGATGCATATCTGGTTTCAATTCTTGCCAAAGGAAAATTATCATCCCTTGGTATTTATGTCCTACCTGCTGGAGTATTCAATAGATGGCTTAAATCCGCAGGTTTTTCATATTGGAAATCTTGTTTTTCATTTTGCCAATATAATGTTGCTTATTTATTGGCTTCGATTATGGAACACAGGTTACCTGGTTCCGCTTTTGACAGGCTTATTTTTTGCCATTCATCCCTTGCATGTAGAGACGGTTTGCTGGATTTCTGATCGGAAGGATTTGCTGATGACTTTCTTTAGTTTGTTGTGTTTGATTCAGTATCACCAAGTGAAAAAGGGCAAGGGTTCTTTGGGTTGGTTGTTTGGGTTCTTTTTGGCGGCATTATTTTCCAAGACATCTGCAGCCGTATTGCCCCTCGTGTTTTTTATTCTGGATGAGTATATTTATTCTTCTGAGACATCTTTGCCATTTTGGAATAAAGTCAAGAATCAATTGATAGATAAGTGGTTATTCTGGCTGGTAGCGATTGTATTTACCCTTTTTGTAGCCTATGCACAGAGGCGAACGGGTGGAATTCATGAAGGGGGAATAGTTGGTTTACAGTGGCTTTGGAGGCCTTTCCTGAATATCTCAGTAGCCTTTTTGTTTTATCTTAAAAAATCAATTCTGCCTTTGCATTTAATCAATCAGTATTTCGGATTGTTGAATGCCTCAGTTTTGGGTGTTTCAGTAGCCGTTTTAGCGCCTATTTTATTTGTTTTGTTATTATTAGGCATATTGTTCTCGGGTCGTTTTACCTGGAAAATTAGGTTCGCTTTCTTATTATCTTTTGGAATTTCATTGCCGTATCTGCAATGGGTTCCTTTAGGTCATTCTTTGGTATGGGATAGATATTTTTATTTAGGATCTGTAGGGGTATTTTGGTTGATGGCTCAGGGGGGGGAATGGCTTTGGAATCGTTACCAAGGTATTCCAGCACGAGTATTTACGGCCTTGGTCATCATGGTGATTATAGTGTTTTGGGGCAATATCTCCTATAAGCAGACCTTCCATTGGGAAAATGGAATTGCATTATGGAAAAGTAATCTTAAGCGACAGCCCTCCAATTTACAAGCATTACAAAATTTGTATCGTGCTTATAGAGCCAAAGGCATAAAAGATCAACGCATGGTAAAGGTCTTAAAACGCGGCTTAACTATCTATCCTAGAGATTTTGTTTTGAATCAGGGAATGGGGGAATATTATTTTGGTAAAGGAAAGTTTCAAATTGCCAGAGCTTATTTTACTGAATCTATACTAGGTTATCAGACGAATGGGGAGGCTTATTATTGGTTGGCTTTGACGAATCTACAATTGAGAGATACAGCAGGGTATTATGAGCAGTTGAGAATTGCTGCCTTAATGGGGCATCCTCAGGCAAAGCAGGAGCAGGAAATGAAATTCGATAAATAAGATCAGGCTTCTAAAAACTTAAAGTCCCTGTCTAGGATTTTCCAGACAGGGACTTATGATGTTAGCATCTAACCCGAGTTAGTATTAAGCCGTTACCTCTGCATAAGCCTCAACAGGAGGACAAACACAAATCAACTGACGATCTCCCAAAGTGTTATTGATGCGGGAAACAGAGGGCCAAAACTTCCGATCCTGAACCCAAGGGGCTGGATAGGCAGCTTGCTTGCGGGAGTAAGGATGCATCCATACTTCATCCGTAACAATGGCAGCTGTATGAGGAGCGTTCTTTAATGGATTGTCGGTCTTGTCCATTTTGCCATTTTCAATGGCTCTTATCTCCTCCCGAATTGACAGCATTGCCTCGCAGAAGCGATCTAATTCTGCTTTTGACTCACTTTCGGTTGGCTCAATCATCAAGGTGCCTGCTACTGGGAAGGATACAGTGGGTGCGTGAAATCCATAATCCATTAATCGCTTGGCAAAATCTTCTGCCTCAATACCCGCAGTATTTTTAAATTCCCGAGTATCCAAAATCATCTCATGGGCAACTCGACCTTTTTTACCGGTATATAAAATTTTATAATCTTGTTCCAGTCGAGTTTTGATGTAGTTGGCATTCAGAATGGCATATCGAGTGGCATCTGTCAAACCGGGGCCACCCATCATACGGATGTACGCATACGAAATCAATAATATGCTGGCACTTCCCCAAGGTGCAGCCGAAACAGCATGCATCGCTTTGGGTCTTTCCAAGTCTACCACAGCATGACCAGGTAAATAAGGTGCTAAGTGACTGGCTACGCAAATGGGCCCCATGCCAGGTCCACCTCCACCATGAGGGATACAGAATGTTTTATGAAGATTCAAGTGACAAACATCGGCTCCAATATTAAAAGGAGAGGTAAGTCCAACTTGAGCATTCATGTTCGCACCATCCATATACACCTGACCTCCGTTTTGATGCACGAGCTCACACACTTCCCGAATGTTCTCATCGAACACTCCATGAGTAGAGGGATATGTAACCATCAAGGCGGCCAGATTTTCTTTATTGGCTTCTACTTTAGCCTTTAAATCATCAAAGTCAACTGCACCTGTTTCATCACATCCTGTTACCACTACTTTCATTCCTGCCATGACAGCAGAGGCAGGATTGGTGCCGTGAGCAGAGGAGGGAATTACACATACATTTCTATGGCCTTGGTTATTTGCTTTTAGGTATTCCCGAATGACCATTAAACCGGCATATTCCCCTTGTGCACCAGAATTGGGTTGTAAAGAAGTTGCCGCAAATCCGGTAATTTCATTTAACCAGGCTTCTAATTCCTTAAATATTACAGCATACCCTTGGGTTTGTTCTTTTGGAGCGAAAGGATGGATATTTCCAAACTCTGGCCAAGTAACAGGAATCATTTCTGTGGTAGCATTCAATTTCATGGTGCATGAACCTAAGGAAATCATTGAATGAGCCAGAGAAAGATCTTTACTTTCTAGGCGCTTAATGTAGCGTAGCATTTCATGCTCAGAGTGATAGGCATTAAACACAGGATGCTCCAAATAAGCACTGGTGCGCAGTAAGTCCGTTGGGATTGCCATTTGGGTAGATTTTTCCCAATCGGAAATTTGTTTACTATCAACAGATTTACCTTTTGCCGAAGCTAAAACCTGAAGCACTTCCGTAAGAATTTCTCTCGTTGTGGTTTCATCAACAGCTATACCGATGGTTCCATTAGAATTATAACGGAAATTCATGTGAGCCTTTTCTGCTATCGGACGAATTGCTTGGGCATCTCCTCCCGAAATCGTCAGTGTGTCAAAGAAAGACGCATGCTCAATTGTATATCCTAATGCTTTAGCTCCTGTTGCCAATACTGCGGCGCAGGAATGAATTCTGTTCGCAATGTCTTTTAGACCTTTAGGGCCATGATACACGGCATACATGCTATTCATGATGGCTAAAAGTACCTGAGCAGTACAGATATTTGAAGTTGCCTTATCCCTCCGAATATGTTGCTCGCGTGTTTGCAAGGCCATACGGTAGGCCTTGTTCCCATGGGCATCAACTGATACGCCAATCAATCTTCCGGGAATTTCTCTTTTATACTCTTCTTTGGTTGCAAAGAAAGCGGCATGAGGCCCTCCATAACCCATGGGTACGCCCAGTCTTTGAGCAGAACCGAAGGCAACATCAGCACCCCATTCTCCGGGAGCCTTTAATAAGAATAAACTCATTAAATCTGTAGCGGCAGCGACCAATACTCCAGCATTATGCGCTTTTTCCGCTAAAGCAGTGTAGTTCGTTACCGCACCCAGTGTATCTGGATATTGAAGAATTATCCCAAAAACATCGTCTGTAAATTCAAATGAGTCGGGATTTCCTTTTTTAATAATAATATCTAAGGGTTCTGCACGCGTATGAAGTACATCTATGGTTTGGGGATGCAGGGTATCAGAAATTAATAAGGTGTGCGCATTGGATTTTACCTTTTCTTTATTTCTTTCCCCAAACATTAGCCGCATAGCCTCACCTGCTGCAGTTCCTTCATCCAATAATGAGGCATTGGAGATAGGGAGTGCACATAAATCGCAAACCAGCGTTTGGTAGTTTAACAAAGCTTCTAGTCTGCCTTGTGCAATCTCTGCCTGATACGGAGTGTATTGAGTGTACCAGCCTGGATTTTCCAGAATATTTCTAAGAATGACCCCAGGAACGATGGTATTGTGGTATCCCATTCCAATAAAAGAATGAAACACCTGATTTAAGGCAGCTGTTTTTCTTAATTGGTTTAAAAAAGCATGCTCCGTTAATGCTTCCGGTAGTGATAAAGATTTACTCAGTCGGATGGAGGCGGGAATCGTCTCAGAAATGAGCTGTTCCAAATCCTCAGCTTTGATTGCGGAGAGCATCTCTTGAGTTTCGGTGGCGTCAGGACTAATATGTCGTTGACGAAAAGCTTCCTGGAAATCTAATTGAATAGGCATAGTCGATACAAATCTGATTTTGAAACAAAGTTACGGGGATAAAACTGTATTTTTAAGCGGTCCGTTCCTATTTTGATGGATATATTTGCACAATGTCAAACAGGATTTGGTTTTCAGGGAATTTTCAGGAAATCACTCAATTGAATTATAATCAGTTGAGTCGAGCGGTTCGCTTCGGAGATGGGGTGTTTGAAACGATTCGCCTGTTTAATAATCATCCCCTTTTTTTGGCCGATCATTATCGAAGGATGAAACAGGGCCTAATTGTTTTGGGCATTTCTTCGGTTCAAATTCCCTCAATTGGTGCTTTTCAGGAGATTATTGCAGAGCTCTCAAAAGCGGAACCGGGTGCAGGTCGTGTAAGAATTCAAGTGTTTCGGTCTGGTCAAGGGTTTGATTTGCCTGAAAAAAATGAGGCAGAGGTTCTTGTTCAGGTATTTCCTCTCCCAGAAATAGAATACCCTCAAGCCAAAGTAAAAGCACATTTGGTAGAAGCGTACAAAATTCATCCCTCCATTTTGACAACCATTAAATCCGGAAATCGTCTGCCTTATATCTTGGCCGCTCAGGAAGCGCATAAATTTGGAGCGGAAGAGGGCATTCTTCAGAATACTTCGGGAGGTTTAGCAGAGGGCAATTCCTCGAACCTGTTTGTCCTCAATTCCGATAAACAGATTTTTACCCCTCCCATTTCCGAAGGGGCTCTACCTGGTATTATGCGTTTTAAATTAATTGAACTATTAAAATTATGGGGGTATTCAGTTTCGGAAAAACGAATTCTACCTAAAGAACTTCCTGATTTTCAGGAAATATGGCTTACAAATGTGATTCAAGGAATTCGTTCTATTGAAACTTTGGGGCTGAGTAGTGGAGAAGTTTTGAGCTTTTCTTTAACTTTGGGAAATGAGGTGAGAGAGAAGTTAAATACTTGGGTGGCACAGAGGCAAGGGTAATTCAAACAAGCAGGTAATGGCAAAGCAGAATAAAAAAACAGAATCTATAGGAGGGATGGTCTATTCCACTAATCCAGATTTTAATTTTGAATCATCCGGTTTTTCAGAAGAGGAAAGCCAAGAACCTGCCAAACAAAATTTGCGCATTTGGCTGGATCGTCATAAAGGCGGAAAAGTAAGTACCGTGATTCGAGATTTTGTCGGGAAGGAAAGTGATCGTGAAGATCTGGCAAAGAAGCTGAAAATTGCCTGTGGAGTAGGGGGGGGGGCCAAAGAGGGTATTATCATTCTTCAGGGTGATGTTCGTACAAGATTGTGTAAGGAATTGGATAAATTAGGCTATCGCTATAAATTGGCTGGGGGATGAAAAATCCGTGGATTCCTGTTGTAGCATGGATGATGGTAATTTTTTGGTTTTCAAGCAGAAATGCAGATGAGTCTGGACTGCAGTCGGGCATAGTTTTAAACTTTCTTTTAGGGATAGGAATACCCAAGGACTGCATTGAGTCTCCTTGGTTCGTTTTTTTTATTCGTAAGCTGGCCCATTTTACGGAGTTTTTTATTTTGGGTATTGGAGTTAGTCGCTTAAAGTGGCCAATTATGGGGGCGGTTTTGTTGATTTTAGCTTATGCAATCTCAGATGAATTTCACCAATATTTTGTCCCTGGAAGGCAGGCTTCTTGGGTGGATGTTTTGATTGACACGGTCGGCGGAATATTGGGATTAAGCCTGCTCAGGTATTGTTTTCGAGGGAAATAATCGTTTCAAAGGAAGTATTTAGTTGATTCAACCCAGTATTTTAACCATTCATACTTGAAAAATATATAGGTAATAATTAAAGGTTATCTTTGTTTCAGTAAAAAGTGTGAATTGAATATTTCTAATAAACTAACAATATGAACAAAGCAGTACTAAACACATCCTTTGTGAAAAGGCTCTTGCTTCTTTTTTTCGTAATTTCATTTTTGGGCATGAATTTGATTCATGCCCAATGTCCGCCGAATATTGGGTTTGAACAGAATAATTTTAATAACTGGAATGGTTTTACCGGTTCTCATAATGGTACCTTACCTGTTAACACGCCTACAGCAGGGATTGTGGCTGGAAGACATACTGTGACAACAGGAGGGAATGACGGAGTGATTCCTGCCTTACCTCAGGTTTGCCCACTTCCAGGTTTTGGAACGCGCTCAGTACGACTCGGTAACTCGGGCACAGGAGCCCAAGCCGAGCGGCTTACCACCACATTTACTGTTACCCCCAATACTTCTGCCTTGTTATTTGCATTTGCTGTAATCATGCAGGATCCTAATCACACTCCCTCGCAACAACCTCGTTTTGAGTTAAATATTACCTTACCCAATCAACAAAATACTCCATGCGGTAACTATGTTTATGTGGCTAGTAATAGCCTTCCAGGATTTTTAACTCAAGGAGGAACTCGTTATCGTCCTTGGGCACAGCAGTCTATTAATTTGATTCCTTTTATAGGTCAGGCTGTTACTGTAAATATTTTAACTGCAGATTGTTCGGCCTCAGGTCATTACGGATATGCTTATTTCGACATGACCTGTGATATTTTTCAGGTTATCAGAAGATATTGCCCAGGTGATCAGGATGCTATCCTTACTGCTCCCAGTGGATTTACAAGCTATCAGTGGTCTCCTACAGGTCAAACCACTCAATCTATCCTAATTCAAAATCCGGTTAACAACTCAGTATATAGTGTGACCATGATTCCCTTGGGAGGCAATCCTGGTTGTTCTGTAACTATTCGCGATACCATTCGCCTAATGGGTGCCAATACCAGTGTAATCAACAATACTTGCAATGGAGCTTTGGCTGGATCTGCCTCTATTCAGGTAACAGGAGGTACTCCATTTTATAGCTACAGTTGGTCAAGTGTCCCTGTACAAACCACAGCAACTGCCACGGGCTTGGCTGCAGGAACCTACTCTGCCCGAATAACGGATGCTGCCCAATGTACCGTCAATGTCACGGTAACTTTAGTAGATCCACCACCTATTGCCAATACTCGATCCTCCACCCCTGTCACTTGTTATGGGGGCTCTAATGGAACTGCAACGGTAAATATGATTGGGGGGTCACCGCCTTATGTCTACTCTTGGAATTCGACGCCAGTTCAAAATACTTCCACCGCAACAGGTTTAGGAGCAGGTACTTGGATTGTTTCAGTAACAGACCAAGGGGGGTGTACGAATAATCTCCCTGTAACCATAACCCAGCCACCTCAATTGATTTCAAGCATAACTTCAACTAATGTTCTGTGTAATGGAGCTGCTACCGGTACCGGTACCGTCTCCGGATCTGGAGGGGTTGGGAACTATAATTATTCTTGGAATACCCTTCCGGTGCAGAATACTGCAATGGCCTCAAATTTGACAGCCGGAACATATATTGCCACTGTTACAGATGGTAATAATTGTTCTGTAACGAATACGATTATTGTCGATCAACCTCCCGCAATGACTGCAACAACAACTACCACCCCAGTTTCCTGCTTCGGGGGAAGTAATGCAACTGCTGAGGTTATAGCAAATGGAGGCGTTGGGGGCTTCACATACTCCTGGAATACTTTCCCCAATCAAAATACTCAGACGGCGATTAACCTCGCTGCCCAAACTTATACTGTAACCGTTACAGATGGGAATGGCTGTTCTCTTACCAGAACGGCGGCCCCTTCGCAACCAACAGCTTTACAGATATCAACTACTTCAACTCCAGCTTCTTGTTTTGCAGGTAATGATGGTACAGTTTCCGTTACCGCTCAAGACGGAACTCCGGGATATTCCTATGCCTGGAATACCAATCCGATTCAAGTTTCTGCTTCTGTTAACGGACTTGCTGCTGGTACCTATTCTGTTACGGTAACAGATGCAAATAATTGCAGTAGAACACAGACAGCTGTTGTCATTCAGCCCACATTGTTAACTTTGAGTACTACTGTTACTCCTGTATCTTGCTTTGGAGGGGTGGACGGAACTGCTACTGCAATCGGGAATGGGGGGACAACTCCCTATGCTTACTTATGGACAACTAGCCCTAATCAGGCTACCCAAACTGCCGTGGGACTTTCATTTGGAACTTATCAGGTAACCATAACCGATGCAAATAATTGTTCTGCATCTGCCTCAAGTGCAATTGTAGAACCAACACCCGTTACTTTGACCACGACCTTTTCGGATGCACTTTGTTTCGGAAGCGCAGATGGAACCGTTTCGGCTCAAGGATTTGGAGGGACCCCTGGATATACTTATTCTTGGAACACAGCTCCTATTCAGAATACGCAAACGGCGACAGGCTTAGTAATAGGCACCTATCAGGTAACGGTTACGGATTTAAATAATTGTAGTGCTCAGGGAGAGGCGATTATTACACAGCCTACTCAATTAAATGGGGTAACTACTTATACACCGGCACTATGTTTTGGCGCTGCTGATGGGACAGCTTCAGCTGAAGCATTTCAAGGTACTCCAGGATACTCTTATGTTTGGAATACCAATCCCGCTCAGAATTCTCAGACTGCTGTAGGCTTGGCCGCTGGAAATTATACTGTAACCATTACGGATTCTCATAATTGCACGATCCTTCGCAATGTCCTGGTTACTCAGCCTACTCAGGTTACTTTGACCTCTTCCTTCACTCAAACTCTGTGTAATGGATCCGCTGATGGAACGGCTACGGTAATTCCGGCAGGAGGTACTCCTGGTTATACCTATTCTTGGGGCACTGGCCCGGTTCAACAAACTCAAACAGCTATTGGATTAAGAGCAGGAACTTACACCGTTAATGTGCGGGATTTACAGAATTGCATGGCTCAAACCCAAGTTGTCGTGACTGAGCCCGTTCAGATGGATGCCCAGTTAACAGTTCAGAATGTTCGTTGTTTCAATGAATCTAATGGTGCAGTTACCGCTCAGGGACTTAATGGGACAGGGCCTTATATGTATGCTTGGCAGACTAATCCTCCTCAGAATCTCCCCACAGCTTCTAATCTTCCCAAAGGAGTGTATAGCGTGAGAATCACAGATATGAATGGTTGTTTTATCAATAGAACGGCCACTGTAACTGAACCTGCTATTCTGGAAGGGGAAATCAGTGGAGAATCTCCCACTTGCTGGCAAGGTGAGGATGGAAGAGTTTCGGTTTCCAATAAAGGGGGAACTCAACCGTATTTCTATCGTTGGAATAATAACTATGCATTAAATCAATCTTCTGTTATTGGCGTGCATTACGGATGGCATTGGGTTATGACCATTGACAATAATGGTTGTGCTCGCAAAGATTCTATTTATATCACTCAGCCCAATCCTGTTCCTAAAGCCAGAGCAGTTAATGATACTATTTGTCCCGGAGAAAGTGCTATGCTAAAGGCTCATTCTCAAATTCCAGGTCACAAAGTATTTTGGTATTATGATAATGGTGATGCCGGTGCTTTCTATGAGGGAAATACGCATCGTACTCCAGCCATTTATGGTCAGAAAATATTTTTCGTTCGCACTGAAGATGAAAAAGGATGTCAGTCTCCTAAGGTGCCAGTATTCGCTATTGTGAATCCACAGCCTATAGCCAATTTTGAAGTTGATAAAACGAAATGGCAAATTCCGGATGCAATTTTCACCTTCACAGATAAGACTAAGGCAGTGGCAGGTGTATCCTCTTATACATGGGAGTTTGGGGATGGGGGCATTTCTCACCTTCCAGATCCGGTTCATCAGTACAAGGATGTTGGATATTATCATGTGAAATTGACAGTCATTGATTCCAATGGATGTAAGAGTGAAATGGAGAAAATGAATTTTGTTGAGGTAGAGTTGTTGGTAGGGGTTGTTCCTCCAAATGCCTTTAGTCCGAATGGGGATGGTGCCAATGATTATTTCTACATAGAGAGTTCCAAGATTCGTTCCTGGCAGATACAAATATTCGATCGTTGGGGAAATCAGGTGTATGAAAGTGATGATTTGCTCTTCCGTTGGGATGGGACTCAGGCAGGGGTAACCTTGCCAGAAGGGACTTATGTTTACAATTTAAGTGGAATTGCTCTAGATGGCAACAAAGTAGGTCGTTCAGGGTCGATATTATTGATACGCTAATTGTAATTTCGTAACTCATAAAAAAGGCAGTCTAATACAGGCTGCCTTTTTCATTGGCTGCAGCACCCAATAAAATTCCTTTTTGCTTGGGATATTTTCCCCTAACCCCAGTCTAATTTGGTACTTTTGTGCTTTGGGTCTCAAAATGTCCTATTTACTTTCCATAGAATCTTCTTGCGATGAAACAGCTGCAGCTTTGTTTCGGGATGGGAAGTTAATAACACACCACTTAAGCTCTCAGTTAGATCATGCTCAATATGGGGGGGTAATACCTGAATTGGCCTCTCGATTACATCAGCAACAAATTGTTATTGTGGTCCAGGCTTGTTTGCAGGATGCTGGGATACTTCCCAGTCAAATTGAAGCAGTTGCAGTAACTCAAGGCCCAGGACTTATGGGCGCTTTATGGGTTGGTGTGTCTTTTGCGAAAGCTTTTGCCTTGGCCAGAAATATCCCTTTGATTGGGGTGAATCATTTAGAAGCCCATGTGTTTTCTCATTTTCTTTCGGAAAATCCTCCGGCATTTCCTTTTATGTGTCTGACAGTTTCAGGGGGGCATACTCAGCTTATTTTAGTTCGGGATTACTTTGATATGGAAATTGTAGGGGAGACACTAGATGATGCGGCAGGGGAAGCATTTGATAAAGGCGCCAAAATGCTTGGATTGCCCTATCCGGGAGGACCATTGATTGATCAATTGGCTGCAGCAGGCGATAAAAATGCTTATCCATTTCCGGCTCCCGATATGAAGAATCTGGAGTTTTCTTTCAGTGGATTGAAGACCTCTTTGCTCTATTTCTTGAAGGCTCAAACCCGCATTCCTGGCTACATTCAGGATCATCTTCCGGATATTTGTGCCTCCTATCAACAGGCGATTGTGGGGGGCTTGATTCGGAATTTAGGGCGTGCAGCACGCCAGTACACTATTGAACGAATCGCTTTGGCTGGAGGGGTTTCTGCCAATACCGGACTGAGAAAGGCATTTCTCGAACTTGGGGTATCCCAAAATCTGGCCACTTATTTAGTGCCTCCCGCATTTTGTACGGATAATGCTGCCATGATTGGCATTGCAGGCTGGTATAAGTGGAAGGCCGGTCAGGTTGCAGGCTTGGATATGGTTCCTTTTGCTCGTTCAGGTGTGGGACGGTGAAATTTTGACCCAAATTTTGTCATTCCCGGAAAATCTACTAATTTTGCCATTCAGTTAGAAAAATCATCGTTATGAAAAAAGACATTCATCCCGAATACAGACAAGTAGTTTTTAAAGATTTATCCTGTGACTTCGCTTTCATGGGCAAATCGACTATCCATACCAAAGACACCATCACTTGGGAAGACGGCAACGAATATCCTTTGATAAAATTGGAGATTTCAAGTCAATCTCATCCATTTTACACTGGCAAGCAAATGTTGGTGGATACAGCAGGGCGCGTAGAGAAATTCAATACTCGTTTTGCAAAAAGAGCTCAGAAGTAATTCAATCTTTCGGTTGATAAGAAAAGCAGGCTAAAAGGCCTGCTTTTTTTTTGACTCAATGATTCAATAAAAAGCACAATAACTTTTGAGACAAGCGGTATTCCAAGATATGGGAAAAGATTTTTTCTTTGAAAGATTATTTTGGGTTTTGATAGGTAATACCAATGTGAATAAATAATTAGTCCAAAATTAGCAATTTGGATTTTTTTTATTAATTTTGGACTAAATAATAAATCACACATATGTCTAACCCCAAATCAATTGAAGTAAAAGAGTCAATAGCCGAATTGAAGAAGCTACTCAAAATCAGTCCTCGCATAGTTATTCCTAGGATTAG
>JBEIHC010000072.1:0-14308 GCA_040381555.1 Bacteroidia bacterium | reverse complement strand
TGTTTCAGTGTAGCCCAGACTATGATGATTGCCTCTGAATTTCAGAATGAAGCAGCAAGATTGCAGTTTCTTAAGAATGCTTCAACCCGAGTGTTTGATACAGGCAATTTAAATTATGCTACCCAAGTTTTTTCCAATCAAAATTTCCGGAAAGATTGGGCAGTATTTCTAGCTGGGCAGAATACTACAACTACTACCAACAATCCGACTCCTGTTCAATCTTGCCAGGTAAGTCAGGAGTCGATGACCAAGATTATTGCCAGTTTAAATCAGCAGGCAGTGAATAGTTCTCGGGTGAATTTAGCCAAGCAGCAAATACAGGTAAATAAATGTTTTACCGCACGGCAGATTAAGTCTATTGTGGGAACAATTGCTGTTGAATCAGGTCGCTTGGAAGTGATGAAGTTTGGGTATGAGTTTACGATTGACAAGCCCGAGTATTTGAATATCCTGGATGTGCTTTCGGTTCAAAGCAGTCGGGATGAGATTATTGGGATGGTTCGGTAGTTTTAGCTTGCACCAAGCGAAGTTTACACTAAACAAAGCTTGCACCAAGCTGAGTTTACCCTAAGCGAAGCTTGCACCAAGCGAAGTTTACACTAAACAAAGCTTGCACCAAGCATTGCTTGCACCAAGCTGAGTTTACCCTAAGCGATGCTTGCACCAAGCTAAAGATAGGTCTGAACCCAATAAATCAACAGTCGGTAAATGGCTGAATGCAAGTGAAATACCTGATCTCTCCCAACAAAGTAGGGGATAATCAATAGATTAAATGCAAAAATAATCCAGCCTTTGCGGGTAATGGCTCGTTCTCCTAAATATCGTATCAGATCCAATATCCCAATTAAAATAGCCGGAAAGGCCAAGCAAAATAAACGCGTACTATCATACGCTATCGTAAGTTGGGCGGTAATGGGAATCAGGATTAGCAAATAGAGCAATATGCTTTTGGGTAAGTTGTTTTTCCAAGCCTGAAAAGCAGCAAAAAAAGGAAAAAACCAAAACAAACGGAAGGCATAGAATGCAGCCATTGGGGCATAGACAATCGTGATGCTTAGACATTCCTGAATATTGGTATACGAGAAATAGAATTGAGTGGAGTAACTGACTTCCTGATGAGCATTGATCCAAAGCCTATAGGAGGTATAGGGTACAGTTGCCAACAGCATAAAACCTACAAATCGAAAAGTCTTGCGTAAATCAAGAGTTTCAAAATACGCATATCCAATAATTGCCGGAAAGAGAAAGACAACGGATTCATGATTGAGCAAGGCTAAAGAAAAGCAAGTAGCCGATACTATCGGTTGTTGAATTCGGGTAAACACCAGCAGAATAAAAAAGAAGGTAGCAGGATCTACATACCCAGGTGAAATTAAAGGAATGAAGGTGGTGCAAGAAAATCCTAGAATTGCAGCTACTAAAATTGCCAATGCCGGTTGAAAGCCCATTCTCCGTATTTCATAATACCCTGCAGATAGAAAGGCAATTAAAAAAGCCCAAGGAATTACCTGAAATCTGTCCCCTTTCATTCGGGTGAGCCAACCCAGAAATGGACTGAGGATGCGGTATCGCAGGTCGCTGTTGTGCTCTAAGTTGAAAATATTTTTAGAAAGTTCTGCATAACCAATGCCATGATATTCCAGATTGAATTTAGGCCAAACATATAGTCCGGCACAAATGATTAATATTAACCCAATCAGCAAAGAAGTGAGCAGTAAACCGAATTTTTCTTCCCATCCAGAGGCTTTTTGATTCAACCAATTCGGAAAATTCCCCATCTGTCTTTAGGTTAATTTTCGGTTCCCCAACGAATCATATAACGATTGATCCATCTGTGATTATGAAATACATCCAGAGAGGTAATGATGGCCATCAGGGCGTAGGCAGGAATGGCCATTTTCTCCTGATCCATCAAATTATTAAACAGGCTATGAAAATAATAGGTGCTGAGCCCACAAACTGCTGCGGCATACAATAATTTTTGGGTAGGATGGGTGGATTGGTAAAATCCTTTTATTCCCCGAATTAAGGTAGCCAAGAATAAGCCGAAAACCAGAATCGCTCCCGGAATACCCATTTCTGAGGATGCCAATAAATACTCATTATGCGTGGTGCCTTGATCTCCGTGATAGGTACTGATAATTGTCAGACTTCGGGTTTCTTGATAAGGTGCATATAACATGGCGTAAGTACCCGGACCATGCCCCATCCATGGTCTTTCTTTGGTCATGTTAAGGGCAGCCACCCAACGATTAAATCGCTCTTTGTTGGAGTTATCTGTTTGGGTATCAAAAATTGAAGTTACTCGGTGAATGAGTCCGTCATCATGTTTGTTTACCTCCCTGAAATTATAATCGGCGAACTGGGTGGCAGCGTAAAAAAGCAGTAGCACTAAAATCGAGGCTAATACTGGCAGCAGTTTTTTAATCCAATACCAATTGTAAAGCACAAACATCAACCCCATGCCCACAATCATTCCCAACCAGGATGCCCGGGTATAAGAAAGGATAATACCGACAAAAATAATGAGGGCTGCAGCACGCCAGAAAATTTTCCATCGGGGGCTCACATACTGGCTAAAAGCTAATAGAAATACTCCTGGGAAAAATAGGGTAATCGACCCTCCATAAACGGTATGTTCTTTATAAAATGGTCGGGAAATCTCATAACTTGCCTCATGGGTGAATCCCTGAAAGGCATGCAGTACAACGGAATAAACGATTACAAATAGGAGGGTGGGGACGCTGATTTTAAAAAAGGCCTCCATTTCTACTTGTTCCCGAAAGAATATTCCCGAAAGTGTATAGAACGCAATGACAAACCAAAGAGTGGAGACAAAATACTTAAAGGAAACGGAAGGTATTTCTGAACTAAAACTGGTAATAAACATCCATAAAAGCCATAAGATAAGCATAACGGATATGGGGTGTTTGAGAAATCTCCAATGAATATGGGGTTTATTCAGAAGCCGGAAAAAATACAGGAGCATTAATACTGCGGCAATGATATCACTGGGCAAACTTAAGGAGGCTTGACCGATGAAATTACTGGCATTCATGGCGATAGGCATGGTGAAAAATCCCAAATGCCAGAGAGATTTTTGGTAGTAAAGGGTAAGCCAAAGACCAAGGAATCCAAAGGGGATTGCAAACATAAGTACCGGGTTTCTGCTGTTAAGCTGAAACATCACGAACACGAAAGCAGCTAATCCTGCCGCAATCCATTTTCCTTGTGAGGCAGATTCGGCACCCGGGAGGTTTTCAAACCTGATTCTGGGGAACTTCATGCTACAAAGGTAGGGGATTTTTATCGGGTGCTGCACCCTATAAATGGACGACTATGTACCAATTGAGTGAGCAGGCAATTGGGAGCCAGATACAATAGGGGAGTAGCCATAGGGTTTGGAGCCCCATTAAGCGGCGGTATTTGACTGCCATTAAAATCACCACTCCGGTCAGAGCCAGCAAAACGGGTAATGCCCACAAAGGTTCTTGTAGGTAAAAAAATAGGGGATTCCAGGAGACATTGAGTATCCATTGCAAACCATATAATAGGAGGAATTCTTTCCGTGGAGCTTCCAAGCGTTTCCAGGCAATGTTCAACCAGAGGGCAAATGCTATCATAATGCTATTCCAGGCCACTGCAAATACCCAGCCGGGTGGTGTCCAGGGTGCTACCGTCAAACTGCGTGACCATTCCGAATTTACACCCGGTCCGGTAAATAACTGCCCCAAACCAGGGCGGCAAAATTCAAAAATAAAAACAGTACGAAACGCATGACCGTATTCTCTTTAGCTAGTTCAATAGAACAATTGGACTCCTAAGGTAGAAAAATAAGGTTAGATGCTAACCCTTTTCGTATTTTTGCCTCTATCAAATTAAAGATAGGAAATATCGGTTTTGTGGTTCTCTTGAACCTGTTAATCAAACCCCTCTGGTTGGTGATTGAGAATCTGTTACAAAATCGCCTCGGTCATGAAATCTGGGGTACCTATTCTGCCCTTTCTTCCTTCGCAATTGCCCTAACCGTATTGACGGATTTTGGCATCAATCAATATACCATCAAATCTATGGCCTCCGATTTGACCAAATTTAAGGCTTGGTTTCCCAAACTATTGGGATTCAAAATTGCCCTAATGCTGGCTTATCCCTTGCTTATATTTCTTCTCGGCGCACTCACAGGTTATTCTTCCGAAGAATTAATTTGGCTGATGATCATTTCCCTTAGCCTTTCAGCCCTTCAATTGGTGCAGTTTCTACGCTCTTCTTTTCAGGCATTTCAATATTTTAAATTAGATGGATTTGCCTCCGTGTTGGATAAAATTTTATTGGCAGCATTTTGCCTGACTTATCTATCTTTCAATACTCAGGATTTTCGATTGTTTTTAACTCTGCCCACCGCGGCTACTTTAATTTCCTTACTCGTCTTTTTAATTATTTTATTTAAGATGTATGGGGGAGTGAAAATTCAATGGGATTGGAGTTTTACCAAACGAATTCTCCAACTGAGTTTCCCTTTTGCCCTCGTAACCATCGTGTATGCTGTTCATGATAAGATTGACAAGGTGATGTTGGAGAAAATTTCCGGGCCTTATCAAAATGGCTTGTATTCAGCCGCGGCTCGTTGGGCAGATGCACTCATGATGTACACCTGGATTGTGATGGGCTTATACTATGCTCGTTTTGCCAAGCATATTCGCGAACCTGAGAAATTAAGTATACTCCTCAGAAATGGACAATTGCTCGGCAGTCTACCTATGATACCCGCATTCCTGATTCTGTATTTTCAGGGAAAAGAACTCACCGCATTTTTACTCCCTCAAAGCACAGCCCTTGAGCTCGAAGTAATTCATTCTTGCCTAATCTGGCTGGCTCTGGCTACGCTCGTCAATAGTTCTCTGGTTATATACAGCACTTTACTCACCGCCACAGGTCATGAGAAGCCCGTTACCCGAATGGTCATCATCAGCATCATACTCAAAACCATCCTGAATCTCATTCTGATACCCATCTGGGGTGGGGTAGCTGCAGCCATCGCTTCTTTTATTTCTTACTTCTTTTTGGGCGCTTCTTATTTGTTTATCACAAAAAGATATACCCGCATTCCACCCGAATTCCGGGATATAGTTCGTTTGGGGGGTAGTTTTTTGTTGAGTTTTTCAATCGGGGAAATTGTATTCCAAATGGGGATGAATCAACTGGCCTTGTTCGTGTCCTTAGGTGTATTTATCTTGGCAGGAATTATCTCGGGCTTCTTACTTCCTTCCCGACTTAAAACGCTTTTGCAATGAGCCAGTCCAAACGATTCTCTATCGCGGTGAACGCCCGTTTCCTTCTGCCAGATCGAATCGAAGGAATTGGTCGCTTCTCTGATGAAGTGCTCAAAAGATTAGTGCTCAATATGCCGGAAGTCGATTTTCATTTCTTCTTCGACAGACCTTGGGATAAGCGATTCATTTATGCGAAGAATGTTATTCCTCATGTGCTCTATCCTCAGGCTCGGCATCCTTTTTTATACATGGCCTTTTTTGAATTGGCCGTCCCTTGGATGCTCAGAAAAGTAAAGGCGGATATATTTTTCTCTCCCGATGGATATCTTTCTTTAGCAAGTAAGATACCTCAGGTAGCTGTGTTTCATGATATTGCTTTTGAGCATTTTCCTCAGGATATTAGTGGAATTCATGCTTGGCACTATCATCAGTGGTTTCCTAAATATGCGCAAAAAGCATCTCGAATTTTAACCGTATCTGAATTTACTAAACAAGATATAGTAAAAACTTATAGCATTTCTCCGGAGAAAATACAAGTAGTGGGAAATGGATGTTCCGAGGCCTTTTTCCCGATTTCAGAATCTGAGCGAAGCCTGGTCAGAAGCCAATATACTCAGGATAAGCTCTATTTCCTGTATGCCGGAGCCATCCAACCGCGCAAGAATTTGGATAATTTACTTAAGGCCTTTGAATTATTCCGAACCGAACAAGACTCCGATATCAAGCTCCTGCTCACGGGTCGAAAAGCTTGGAATTTTGAAGAAGTAATTCGTACTTATCAATCCATGAAGTATAAGGATGAGGTTGTTTTTACAGGGTATGTCAGCGATTCAGAACTCAATCGTTTGTACAATGGGGCCCTCGGACTCGTCTATGTTTCTAGGTTTGAAGGCTTTGGATTGCCCATATTAGAAGCCATGAATGCAGGTACGGCTGTCATCACTTCCAATACCTCTTCCATGCCTGAAGTTGCTGGAAACGCAGCTCTTTTCGTGCATCCCGAAAAACCCGAAAGCATTCAAGAGGCTATGAAAATATTGGCAATGAATCCACAAAAAAGAATGGAATTAATCGAAAAGGGATTCGCTCAGAAAAGGCATTTCAGTTGGGAGGCAACGGCCCGAGAATGTGAATTGGCCTTGCGTGAGATTCAGTTGGGTGTCAACCAAGAACTGATTTAAATCATTTCTATTCCTAGCCCAAATGCCCAATTTTGGCTATGGAAATTTCTACCGAATTAATTGCCCGTTATGATAAGCCAGTGCCGCGCTATACTTCTTATCCAACCGTTCCGGCATGGAAGTCTGACAGCCTCACCTTAACCGCTTGGAAAAATTCTGTGCGGCAAGCATTTGCCCAATCACCCGACATTAGTTTATACATTCACCTTCCCTTTTGCGAAAAGCTCTGCACCTATTGTGGGTGTAATAAAAAAATCACCAACAATCATGGGGTGGAGGAACCCTATATTCATGCAGTATTACGGGAATGGAGTTATTATCTGGAAATATTGGGCTCAGCCCCCCGGATTCGGGAAATCCATTTAGGCGGAGGTACACCAACCTTTTTTAGTCCGGAGAATTTGCGCATCCTCATTCAATCTATCCTTTCTTCTGCTCAGCCTTCTGCATCGCCAGAATGTAGCGTAGAAGTTCATCCGGTGGTAACAACAGATGCGCATCTGAAGACATTGGCCGAATTAGGATTTATCCGACTCTCTGCTGGAATTCAAGATTTTGACCCCGAGGTACAAAGGCTCATTAATCGGATTCAATCTCCCGAACAAACGGCCCATGTGATTCAAACCGCCCGCCAATTGGGATTCTCCGCCGTTAATGTGGATATTATTTACGGCCTGCCGCGTCAAACCCAGGAGAGCATTCGCATGACGCTGAGTGAAGTATTGAAAATGCGTCCTGAGCGCATCGCTTTTTATTCTTATGCCCATGTACCCTGGAAAAGTCCTGGGCAAAGATTATACGACGAGCGCGATTTACCTGTTGGCTTAGAAAAACGGCAGTTGTATGAATTAGGCAGAACAATTTTATTGGAAGCCGGTTACCAGGATATTGGCATGGATCATTTTGCCCTGCCACAAGATCCTTTACTTCTGGCAGCAGAGGCAGGTCAATTACATCGTAATTTCATGGGCTACACCACTGCACCAGAGGCTTTGTTGATTGGCTTAGGAGCTTCTGCCATTTCGGATTCAGGGACTGCCTTTTTTCAGAATGAGAAAGACATCAAAAAATATCAGCAGATTATTGAGGAAGGGCGTTTACCCTATCTCGTGGGACATTTGCTTTCGCATGAAGATATCAGGGTGCGCCGACAGATTCAGGACCTGATGTGTCAGGGATATTCCTCCGATGCTTTGATTGGGCTAGATACGAATCGACTTCAGGGATTGAAACAAATGGAAACGGAAGGCATACTCACGCTTTCTGAAACGGGCATACAGTTAACTGAAACCGGAAAGCCATTTTTACGGAATGTATGTTCCTGGATAGATCGGTATTATGGTACAGAGGTGAGTACGACTGTACAGCCCGTTTTTAGTAAGGCTTTGTAGGGGTAGGGGGTGCAAGGGTTTTATAAGTGATTGCTATTATGGTTTTCTTCGGCTTACCCTAAGCTGCGCTTGCACCAAGCTGAACTTACCCTAAACTGAGCTTGCACCAAGCTAAGCTTACCCCAAGCTGAGCTTGCACCAAGCTGAGCTTACCCTAAGCTGCGCTTGCACCAAGCTGAACTTACCCTAAGTGAATACTTACCCTAAATTGTGGGGAATCATAAAATACTTTTTTTATTGGGGAGCACCTTTTCCATCTCAAATGTGCTCTAACCCCCTCCTAACCCTCCCTGAAGGAATGGAGACTCCAATCACAAACCACAGCTCCTGAGTTTGTATCTTATGTTTAGTATTGAGAATATGGTAATTCGCTTTAATTTGAATTCTTGATTAATTACATAAAATGCGTAGAGCTATAAATTTAAATAACATGTTTTATTATTAAGGCAATTTCCTTAAGAACCCTTGGTGTTACCTGAAGGCAATTTTCTGGTTTTAATTATTGTACTAATATTTAGTGTCAGCAGCGCAAGATAAATTAAAATGCCAATATGAGGGTATATGCTTAGGTCTGCCCCGTCACTATTACAAATAACACCTCCAACATACACATATAACCAAAAGGGAAACAGGAATAATAAAGCCAGGTTTATCAATGTATAATTTAAAACCAGTTGTTTCTTATGGATATTTTTAGCCATCCAATAGGTACTCAAAATGTAATAGATGATTATTATAAGTTGAAATGTCGTCGCGACAGCAATGCCCCAGAAGCTTCTGTCTTTGCCTAAAATTGTTGCCCCAAGAATGTAAATATCCGGAACATTAGGTCCATAATAGGCGTAGCCTTCTGGTCCAATTTTAAGCCATATAAAGGGTGAGGCGAGTGAAACTGTCGCTAAGATTATTGTCCAGTGTAATAGTTGCTTTATCGTCATTTGTTATTGTTTTTTGATTTGTGTTACCTAGGTTAGGCAAGGAAATTTTGCTCCCTATCCGACCATCGATCGTCCAGAACTAAAGTTAGGGTATGTTGCACTTGCACGAATCCTTTTAAGCTCATCTTCTTATTTCACATCCTTAAATTAGTACAAGGTTAAGAATAAATCCATTTCAGTTGAAAAAACTTCAGGTATATCCGATGTAAATGTCGCATGCATTTTACTGAATAAGGGCCAATTCCACTCGTCTTACTTTATCCATTTGTCTAACCATATTAGGTCATCCTAACACCGGTTTTTACCGTAATTTATTCCTAATAAACCTATGCGTGTAGGGTGAACTTGAATGTCACTGTTGGCGCAAGCTTCCAACTATTGCCATGTTGTTCGTTTTGTTATTCAATTCCAAAATGCTTTTTGATGCGTAACATTCTGAGCGTATTCCATCTGCTTGGCTTGCCTGCATTTTCCATTATAAAATGAACTTGCCCTGAATGCGCCGCCTGCATATTCCATGTTCCATCTTTGTTCTTCTTTGTATTTAAATAGGTTATCGCATCTGACATCCTGTTATCCCATTTTACCCTGGAATATTGAAAATAATCCATTGCCCTTAGAATGTCATACCGCCACCTGCAAGGATAAGTTAATTTCAAGAAATTTTTGTCAATTACTTGTCCTGTTCGGTCTGATAAAAAAAGCCGGTGCATCAGAATAAATTCAATACCTGATTTTAGGGCTGCAGATATTTCTTTTGTTCTATACTTGTAGCCTGCTTTCTGAAATTCAGTGAAACCTTCAAGAACTGAGAGTGTAGTATGAAGTGAGCTGTGTTTGGCTCCACTTCTTGTTGTTCGACAGTTAAAGCCTCCGTCAGGCATTATTTCAGCCAAAATGCTGTCAACTAAGGAATGAAGTTTCTGCTCCGATGTATTGAAATATGAGGCGTAATTCAAGAACATGCCATTTACACATACATCGCTATGTAGAGTTGTGCTCGGTCCTAGGCAAATACCCCCATCCTCTGCTTTATTATTTTTTAGAACCAATCCAATGGACTCTTTCACAATCTCATTTTGACTGGGTAAATTTAAATTGCGAAGGTCAAGTAAGGTGTAGTGGGTAGAAATCCATTTAGGTTGATAAAATCTATCGCCCCAATGACCATTTGGATGACGCAACGATAGAAATCGTAATCCCCATCCTTCAGTTGCTATCCTATCTTGAAGTTTCCTTTTGTCACTTCCCAACAAATCCCGAATTGACTGGTATTGAATGGATGCATCTCCTTCCATTAGCCATTCTAGTATTTGTTGTTGGTTCATTGACTAGTAAATTCTTTGATAATATTCATAATATTCCAATGTAATAGGTTGTCAACCTTATTTTTTCCATCTTTCTAATTTGGGAATAGTTCTGGTTGCTAACCAGGCAAAAAATGCATTCATTCCATCTTTTTTCATTTCCTGGATACAGAATTTTTGCATTTTTTCGGCAGTATCTACCTCTGGCGGGGTTAAAAATGCTCCGTTTTCGTAACACATGGAGCAATACTTTTTACTAATGGAACCATCTTTTTCCGTCCCTCCCCCTTTTTTGTCTTTTTTTAGTGGGAAACCACAGCTTTGGCAAAATTTATATTCTTTCATTGGTATGGTGATATTGAAGGTTGCCTGTTAAAATAATTTCAGTTTACGGATGAGACAAAGAAATTTCACACTTACCTACCTACACTTGTACTCCGACCGATCGAAGTGGTGCTGAACTTGAATCATACCTCTAATACGGTTCTTTTTTCATAACCCTAAATTAATCAAACTTCCCCTTTAGTGCAAATTTAATTGGTCATACAGTATCGGTGTTTGCTGTTACTATTATTACAGGCATTTAATTGAATTTAAATAAAATACATTCCAATCTAATCAATCTATTTTACCCACTTCTCGAATGAACGGATCTTAAAATAATTCAGGCAAGTACACATTGTCCATAACTCATAACTCATCCTTCATAACTTCTTCCATTCTTCTCACTCGTTTAGTTACAAAATCCAGTTGCCACTCACTTTTGAAATCAAACCATTGCTGTCTATAGTTTGGAGCGTTGTCGATTAGGAATTTAAATTCTCTGAATGGTTTTTTCCTATCCAAAGCATTGAACAGTTTGTTTTGCAGATTTTGATTCACTACCTGTTCGGCAAAATCATTCATTGTTTCAAAAGCTTCTCTTGAAGTCCATTTTTTAATTTCGCAGTAGTCCAACCTATTGTTTTCTAATTCCGTTAGTTCTTTTTCCCAGAGTTCTTCGTCTATATCTGGAAAGTTGAGCTCATCCGGAACGAAAAGAAGTTCGTTACTTTTCTTATGAATAAAAGCTCGGAAACCGCAGTCGAGTTGCTCTGCAATTTCTTTTATACTGTCAGGAGAGATAGGATTCATTCTGTTTAATTTCCCACCTTAAAAATACAGTTTTTTTAGCCCCCTTTAAAACTGGCGTATTCATTCGGCTTAACAGGGTGTAGAAAATCTTTGAGTTCAGTAGCTGAGCGGGGGTAGGCGTGACGCACGGCAGGGTGTGACGCACGGCAAATTACATTAGCAGGATTAACATCTCAAAATATAGAGGTCAGCTTGCCGGAATCGGGGTGATGGACCCCAACTTTGGGTGGAGCCAGATCGCTAGAATGGGGGAGCAGTTCACACCGGATTATTCAAACAGATTATTTGACAATCCTGATTGATAAACTCAAACCTTGGGTTATCTTTAATTTTTAATCTGTTTTTTTCTTTCTTCCTATTAAAGTTCCTTTCTGCTTCATTATTTCAGCATTCAGCTTACTGGCATCACTTTTTGTCATCCATTTACAATTGTCAGGAAAAAAGCCTACACTTTGATCGATCCTTTTAAATACCATGTCCTTATTTTCCGGTTCTCTAAGATCCTCCTTGAACCCTTCAAAATCCTTCCATTTCGAATATAGTAAAATGTTTTGATTATAATCCTTAGATTTGGGATTTGTTCGGGTGTGAACTATGCTACTCCAAGTTTTGTATAGTTTGGATTTTACATGACTTTCACCTGGTTTTGATGGTGTTTTTACATCAATTCTTCCGAATCTAATTCTTCCTTTAGCAGCTTCATATGATATGTTCCTTGTTTTTGAAATATATTCAGCTGCTTCTTTTACACTCTTGAATTTTACCTTATCTATAATAGTTGGTTTGCTGTTCGATCCTCCGCTAATTCCACCTGTTGATATATTATAGCCTATTGGGACTAAGGAATTCATTTTTTTTATCCATTCTCTTTCTTTTTTCTCCAAGTCCTTTTTGGTAGTTCCAGAATCAACTTGTTCAATCGTAAATTTTTCAGCCCCAAACTCTCTTATTGCCGCATGCAGAGATTCTTCGCTTTTAATATGGTTTGCCCTTGCTTGTTCCTGATGATATTTCCATCTTCTATCAATGGTTTGAATAGTTAGGCCTATATAGAGTTTATTATTTATTTTGTTAGTAATTAAATAAATAATTCCATCCGCATATCCAGGATTAGGGATTCTTTCAAATGCTTCTTCTGGTGTCATTCCTTGATTCAGCCAACGCTTGATTGTTGTGGGTGTAGCCGGAGAATTTAAAACTCTTACCGCTTCTTCAATATTTGGAAATTCTTCATCAAAAACTACAATTTTGTTTATCTCCCTCTTGTTTCTTATGTATCCGTCGGAAAATATTTTTTCATCACTTAGTCCAGCTTGCAGTCTTTTTAATGCACGGTGATAATTAATTCCTTTTTCTAAACATTTTTCTTTGAAGGATCCAGTCGATAAATTCTCAATCGAGCATTTGGGGCATTTTGTGCCTTTAAGATGATTACTTGGCGATTGAAGGAATTCTCCATGTTTCGAACATACTATTTTACCATTCGTAGTTGTACTTTGGTAAATAAACTTGCTATAATCATAAATATCGCCATGTATTGTTCTTGCTCGAATAATAAAATCTTCATTTAATTCATTTTGTGTCTTATATTGTCCTTTTGTTTTTTCATTTCCAGTAAGTTTTAATGAGATACATTTTATACAGCCTGTATGTCCTCTGTAATGACTCCTCGGTTCCTGCGAAAACACAATCTTGTGACGCTTACAAATTATTTTAATCATTTGACCGGCAGGGGGCAATTCTTCAAATAAAGAATAATCGTATAAGTCTCCCCAGAGAATTTTTGATCTCTTAATAAATTCTACTTTATTTATTTTTTGATTATTATCATAACATTTCCTGCAACCCACACCATTTTTGTGATGATTAGGCGTGATTTGGAATTCACCATGTTTAGGACAAATTACAATTACTTTGGTATTTGTATTTACATATTCTACCAGATTGTAATTGTAGAAATTTCCATGATGTTCAATAAATTCTTTAATTACTTCGGATTTCGTCTTCTTTTTTGGCATTTGTCAATGAAGTAATATTCTCAAATGTAACGATTTCAAGAAAATGATGTATAAGCAAGTTCAGTAAGGTGATCTACTTGTTTTTTACTATAGAATCTCCAACTTGAGGGTTAATAAACTTTATTTAAGTGTAACGCATTATTCGGCTATTTTTGCTCACATCACTAAATTAATAAAAATTATTAATAGATCAAATCTTTAATTTGTTAAAATTTTCACGAATATACATTTTGTTGGCTATGGATTCATAGTGTCTGCTCTTCTTTCTTAGCACGAATACAAGGAAGATAGTGTTTTACTTTAATAATTATGGCGGTTAATTGAGACGCACGGCAAATCTACATCTCAATGTAGAGGGGTCAGCTTTCCAGAATGATGGTCATTTATTTCATAATGTGGGGTCAGTTCTCACCGGATTTTTTACCAATATATTATTCATCATCATTTACCAAGTTCTCCGCTGTTAAATGCGAGTCTGGCATAAATATAGGCATTTGCATCGTATAGAATGATGTAATTAACTTCGTCTTTCAATCTTATTAGAAGTTCACTCTTGGTCATTTCGCTGAATAGTTTCCAAATTTTACTGATACATGCAGGTTTAAGTGATTTTCGAAAATGCTGTTTTGGGTACTACAAGCCCACCTATATTCATCTATTGATTTTGTTCTGTTTGTTTGGGATGGCCTTACAATTTTCTTACTACCCAATAAATATTGAAAGGAGCCCCAATTATTGAATTTATTTAAAAAATTCTGACACAAGATTTCAATTCTAACTTGCCCAATGACCCCATCGGGGTCAACTATTAATAGGAAATTCGGATGCCGGGTAATTACCGACCCCATCGGGGTCGAATAGATATCGAATGATTTGAATGAAGGGCATGATATTTATTTAATTCTATCATGTGGCTAATCCATCTAATTGTATTTATGCGACCCCGTTGGGGTCGATTTTCCTAATGGTCGCAATTGTTTTTCTATAAATATTTAACCCCGGTGGGGTCATTTGGCAGGAGTGTATGCCAGGCATTTAATTGTCATTAACTCATACTCGTTCCCATTCT
>JBEIHC010000071.1:0-14347 GCA_040381555.1 Bacteroidia bacterium | reverse complement strand
GGCTCATCCCGCAGGGATGACATATTTATAGATTGTGATGAAAAATGAATTCCGACCACGAATGGAATTATATCTATCCAAATTATTTGTCCTAGCAGGTTCATCCCGTAGGGATGACATATTTATAGATTGTGATGGAAAATGAATCCAATCCAAGAAATGATTTTTTATTTTTTCTATGCGACCCCGATGGGGTCGTTAATTGCTTTCGTCCTTTTGGTCTATAAATAGGTGACCCCGATGGGGTCATGTTAGGTTTTGGTTTATGTTGAAATAGGGGGATTTTTTGTTGTCAATGAATAGTAGATTGAATTAGGGATCTTTTGATATTGAATCTTGTCGATAAAGGGTTTTAGGTAATCCCGATTATCTGCACATGCATGCTCATCCCGTAGGGATGACATATTTATAGGTTCGTGAGGGAAAATGAATCCCGGGCACGAATGGAATTATGGCTACCCAAATTATTTGTCCTAGCAGGCTCATCCCGTAGGGATGGCATATTTATAGGTTCGTGATAGAAGATGAATCCAATCCAAAAATGGAATTAAGCAACCCCCCAATATTTCTATTAACAAGCCCATCTAGATTGGGTAAGGTTTTCAATAAATTCCACCTACGAATGAAATTAAGCAAACCTCAATTATTTTTGCATGCAGGCTCATCCCGTAGGGATGACATATTTATAGCCGAAATGTGTCCAAGAATGTACCGACCCCGAAGTGGGTCGTAATAGAGGATTAATTCCAGTCAAGAATAAAATTATACCCTTAAAAATTATTTGTCCTAGCAGGCTCATCCCGTAGGGATGACATAATTATAGATGAAATGCATCCAAGAAAGGACCGCCCCAGAATGGGTCAAATGTGGGGATTGTAAATAAATTTTAAAACAATTTCTCAGGGCATTCACAGACTAATACACCTAAAAGGGAGGTTACGCGACTTATTCTTGAATTATTCCTAGTTGCAAAAATGTTACTAAGAGAATTATTTTTAAATATTATGATTTAAAGTTCCGTATATTTTTTATTGGAGCCCTTAGATTTTTTAATTGGATATTTTAATTCATTATCTTTTATTTTTTGGTGAATTATTTCTTTAACATCAAATCCATAGGTGTCAGCCAATAAAAATGCGGAATAAAAAACATCAGCTAGTTCATTTTTGACTTTCTCAACATCGGCTTCTGTTGCATTTTTCCATAAGAAGAGTTCTAGCAATTCAGAGGATTCAATATTGAGGCTAATTGCTAAGTTTTTAGGGTCATGAAATTGTTGCCAATCTCGTTCATCCCTAAATCTTCGAATTTCACTGGTTATTTCTACAATATCTGATTTCATCCCTTATAAATGTTTGTATTATGCCAATCTATATATTTTTCATTGGGTTTGTCTATTTCTCTATTAGGAAGAAAAAGTAAGTCCTTACCATGATATTGATAATATTCCTTTCCATTTTGAAATTCTTCCTTAATCCTATTACTTATTTCAATTTTCAAATCGTTGGTGATTGTTAAATAGCCTCCATCAAATAATTTATGCATATCTGAACGAAGTAATAATCCATTTGAAATGAAGTGAGGTCCAGATTCTGCATAGGGTTTAATATGAGCAGCTTCTAATACCGGAAGGGTTTTCTCCCCTGTAATTGAACATCTTCTTGAATATGCATCCGTAACTAAAATTCTAAATGCCCCTTGACCTAATCTTACTTTAGTTAGAATTGAAGTTCCATATAAAGGAGATGATGGTTCTTCCAATATCAACTGACTTTTACCCTCATCGATTGAATCAAGAACTAAATATTTTTCTAAAAGAATCTCGACCTTATTCCAGATATACTTTCCTATTGTATTTTCAGTATCATAAGATTTGCCTTGTACAATACTTTTGCCCCAATCCGATGGCGTTTCAATCCAATCTTTTTGATCAAAGAATATAGGGTTGGTAAGTACAATACATCCTATTGTCGGATTATGATTATTCTTGTCTGATCTGTAATTTAAAATCATCGTTCTGAACTCATCATAGGTATTACATCCATTTCTATTGCGGAATGTATCCCATGCAATGGATATAGGTAAAAAAGTATGACTGGAGAAAAACCCTATTCCTCCAATTGCATTAAGTGGACTTTTTAGTTTAAATAAAAACGGTGCTCCTGGTTGTAATATTTTAAAATTGACAGTACCTCCAGGTTGCCAAAAGTTTATATCCTCGGGACTAATCTTGCTTAGATATTTATACCACTTATTGTCAGTAACTCCTAGGTAAAATTTCATTCTATATTAATTAAGAATTATTAAGCAGATATACATATTGCTCCTCTCCCCCCTCACGGCGCAGCCCTAACCTCTATTTCCACTCTTCTATTTTGTTGACGGCCTTCTTCTGTGGTATTGGTGGCAATGGGTTGGGTCATGCCGTATCCACGGACTGTCATGCGGTCGGCTAGGATGCTTTTTTCTTGTAATATTTTACTATTGGGCTGACCAATTTGGGGCATGCTGAAATTAAATCTTAGGTTAGTCTATTCTCATGTCTGAGGTAAAAATTGAGGTTAAATTTAAGGTTGGCAGAACATGGCCATTAAACTTAGTTCCTTCAGTTTTTGAATGCAATATTCCTCGGGCAGTACCAACTGTAATTAAGGCTAAATGGGTAATAAATCCTTGAGGTAGAATAAGCGAGTTTGAATTCGATTCTAGAAATTTGTCCCAGGATTCATCCGATATTTTAAAATGACAACTGCATTCTAATATCATGATAATCTTATTCTGATCAATAAATTTTGATAAAAATAAAACGGATATCACTTTAGTTTGTTCTTCCTTTGCCAGATTGAAATTTAACAATATCTCAAGATGCTTACTTGTATCAAAGTCTTGATCGACAATGCCAAATTGCTCTGTTTTAATGCCAATTAATTGAAATCCGATGGGGTTATTCATTTCCATATTACCTAAGCAGCATCAGCAAAATTATTCTTTTCATTCTGTTTAAATTCGAAGTCTTTACGCTCTTCTGCTTTTGTTTCCATGCCAACGGGACTATAATTCGCCTTGCCTAAAAAGATTGAAATTCCTGAGGTTTGTGCAGTCATGCTTTTCACTGGATGTTGTTCTATAGAGATTAATTTAGTTGTTAGAATTTTTTCCAGTCCAGCTATCGTTGCAAGGGTTAGATTTTCTTTCCCTTTGACTATTTTATTCACATATTGCGGCGATACCTGCAACTTTTCTGCTAGTTGAATTTGAGTCCAGTTTAATTCTTTAAGTCTGGCCAAAATGAGCAAAGCAAGTTCAAATGACAGGTCAAGCCAATCCTTATTGTCTCTTTCATTTCTTGCTGTAGTTTCAAAACCAGATACTTTGGTTTTGCTAACGATGTCGTTGAATTCTTTCATTTTATTTCTGTACTTTATTATATCAAGCCTTCCTGGTCATAAATTCCTAGAGATTTTAGTTCTTCCTTCACCTTTTCTAATTTTTTCAATTCCAGTGTGGTGTGTTCCCTTTCGTTCATTGTCCGCGTCAGCTTAATTGCTCCACCCGTGATTACAAAGCAATCCTGAACTTCAATTGCATAGATGCGTAACCAGGTTTTATTTTCAGGGCCATATGCTTTGTGCTTTTTGAAATTATTCAAGAGATATTCTGATTCAGATAGTGCTACAAAAAGGCTGTAGAGCGTTCCTTTATCTTTAATTTGTCCATTCTCCTTGGTTTCAATAATCAACTCTCTAAAGTCTTCCGCTTCCCTTTTGGTTATTCTTACCGCGTCCACTATAGAGCAATCATAAAATTTTGAATTCAAGTCAATTTCATTTTTTTCAAAGAAGTCAAACAGGTATTCCGCATCCAGCCAATTCTCGAATAGTTGCTCAAATGCATCTTTTTCTTCGCCATCGTATTGAACAGCAAATAGTTTTGAGTTTTCTTCCGCAAAGATACGAATAAATTCCATCAAATCAACCTATGAGTTTATTGTTTAGTATATTATTGGAAAACAGATAGTTAGTTTCCTGTTTTCTGCTCTTCGCCTATATTGGAATAGTTTTTTTGAATACTCCTATTTGCCCATTTAGGTATTTCAGATAGAATTTCCATAATATCCCTTCCCCATTTTTCTTATTATTTCTTTGGTTCTTCTCCCAAAATCTATCCTCCCTTATCTTTGTATTTAGCTTTAGCTACTAGAGTTCTTGAGGTATCCTATTGAGAGTATTGTCGGTCATTTTCCTCTTAGGCAAAAGATAAAAGTTGTTCTGATTTTTAGGAGAAGCTCTTTCTCAGTATCTATAGTCGAGTTATTCCATTATTCTTCCCTAAACCTTCAATTTCTTAACTGTTTAACAAATATATAGATAACTCATTTAAAATCGAAATATTGTCCGCTCTCACTCCTCACTCTCCCTCTGTTCTCCTCTCCCTCCTCACGGCGCAGCCGTAACCTCTATCTCTACTCTTCTATTTTGTTGACGACCTTCTTCTGTAGTATTGGTGGCAATGGGTTGGGTCATGCCGTAGCCACGGGCGGTCATGCGGTCGGCCATGATGCCTTTTTCTTGTAGATATTTTAATATCTCGCTGGCTCTTAATAAGGATAATTTTCGCTTGGTGTTCGCATCTCCGGTATTATCGGTATGTCCGTTTAAAGCAATTTTTACCTCGGGATTCATGTTCATGAATTTTAATATTCTTTGTAATCCGGGTGCAGATTCTGGTCGAATTCCCGTAGCGCCTATATCAAATACTATATTATTTAATACTAATTTATTTCCGACTTTAATTCGGTCTAAGCGAATGTCTAAAACAGATTCATCTTCTGCCGGATTTACAATGATATTATCTCCATAAAACATATATCCTTTTATGGCGATGGAAATAGATAAATCTTTGTCTTTGGGAATTTCAAATTCGAATGTACCTTTATTCGGATCAATTATTTCCGATTTAATTACCTTATAAGTTTTATTATCTATTAATTCTACTTCTGCAGCTAAAAATTTATCGGAATCTTTTTCGCGTACAGTTCCTTTTAATGCAAATGGAGGACGAAAAGAAGGTGCACCTTTTCCGGGATCTCTTAAGGCTAAGGTCCACCAATCACCACCGCCTTTAAATCCAAGCGGAGTATTATCTCCATCTGTAGATTCTGAATATCCAGCCACAATATAATCTCCGCCGGCTGTTTCGCATCCTCCGTAAAGCATGTCCTGAGTTTTACCCCCAAAGGTATTATGCCAAATAATTTCTCCTTTCAGATTAATTTTCAATGCCCAACCTTCATATGATCCTCTGTTGCGGGGAATAATTCCATCTTTTGATTGGGTAGTTCCGACGATGAGATAATTCTTGTCTTTGGTACGGAATATCTGATTGGCACCATCGGGTTCTGAGCCTCCATAGGTTTTGGTCCAGAGTAAGTTTCCTTCTAAATCTGTTTTGGCTAATAGTAAATCACCATTCCCATTATTTGATTTTATGTCTCCGGAAATAGAGAAGGTTGTTCCGGTGATGAGTAGTCCGCCATCATGGGCTCTTAAAATGGCATGGGCATCTTCATTGTCTTCCCCTCCAATACTTTTTTCCCAAGAGACACTTCCTAGGTCATCAATGCGCATGAGCCAAAGGTCTTTATTTCCTTTGGGGTTGGATACTTCAAAATCTCTGGAGTCAGTTGTATTGAGCAGGACAATAGAGCGGTCATCCAATTCAACAGCGGCCATGGCGGCATCACTGCTACTGCCGCCATAAGATCTTTGCCAGAGTAGGGTGCCATCCGATTCGAGTTTAGCTACCCAAGCATCTAAGCCTCCATAGGCTTGAGTCATATCTCCATTTTTGGAGCCACTTTCCCCGAGCACTAGAAATCCTCCATCACTTAAGGGGAGTACGCCATTTCCTTTATCATTTCCGGTACCACCGAGGGCTTTTGTCCAGAGTATTTCACCGTACTTAGAGAGGCGTACTACCCAAATATCCATTTTGCCATGGTTACCTTTTACATCCCCATCGAGCGAGGAGGCTGTTCCAATAATGATACACCCTCCATCTTGGGTGGTGCGAATATCTTTGGCCTCATCTACCCCAGTGCCTCCTAGGCATCTGTTCCATACCACCTCTCCCTTGTAGGACATTTTAACGACCCAATAATCGGCATTTATCCCATGATTTCCTTTGACATCACCGTCTGTTGAGCGTACAGTACCTCCTAGGTAAATAGCGCCATCATTGGGATTGAGGGCAACTGCAGCGGCGTTATCGAAGCCTCTTCCTCCGAGAAATTTATTCCACACAATTTGCTGAGCCGATACAGATTGAATCAGGCAAGTTAGGAACAAGAATACCAATCCTGTATTTGCAGCATTAGGACGAATATTTCTGAGGGAGAAAAGGGTGGGAGAAAGGGGTAGATAGTTCAAATGAGTTCAGCTTGAGGGTTAAGGGTCCAGGCGGCAGGTTTAGCGGCAAAGAGGGCTTTGGTTGCTGCCCAGGTTGTCAGGAATACCTCACTGTGTCGATAGTTTTCGAGGTCATCTGGATGATTCCACTTACTGAGGGTGAAGAATACAGAAGGATTTTGTTCTTCTCGATGTAAGGATAGATAAAGGCACCCGGGCATGGCACGAATGGCCTGACAGGAGTTTTGGAAAATGGTTTGGAAGTCCTCTGTATGTTGCGGAAGAAATTCCATTCGGACGATACGGGTAATCATTTCTGTACAAATTCTAAAGTGATACTATGACCAATGTTGAGGCCAAAGAGGGAACTGGCAGACCCTAAGATCACGCAAATTTCTAGGTGTCCATCAGCTCCAAAGATTGCGATTGGATCTCCTCCTTGCATAATTTTTTCATAGCCTAAAAAAATGCGGGATAAAGAATGGTTGCGGAACACAATCTTGAAGGCTCTGTCGCTTTTAGCTTCGGAGAATAGGGAGCGGGAAATATTGGTAATACAATTTCCAAAGTGATCCACATGAATAATCTGCCCTCGAATAAAGGGGTCATTATAAACGGGTTCAGAGTAGGTGATATCTTTGGGGTCAACCGGAGGGCCAATTTCATCTAAATCAGCCCCACTGGCAAGTAGGGCTGCGGCAGGGGCATACATATCCCGAATTAGAAAGGACTGATGTAAGGCTTTGGGGATTAAATCCGGGTGTGAAATCTGCCGGCATTCATACGGTTTTTCGCCAGCTATTAGGGTCATGATGCCATTGTCAGGTCCCACGAAATATTGTCCTTCGAAATAAGCCACAATGCCCCCCTGTTCGGAAGATCCACTTGGGTCACAGGCAAATATATGGATGGAATCTTTCGGAAAAGAAGGGTAGGCCCATTTTAAAAATAGGGCACAACGCTGAATATCAAATTGAGGTACCTCATGCGAAATATCGACAATTTGAATCGACGGGAACAATCTATACAAGGTGCCCTTCACTATTCCTACATACGGATCCTTATTCCCGAGGTCAGTGGTGAGCGTGATGAGTTTCATGTAGTCAGAATGAGCACAAATTTACCTAATTTTACCAGAGAGACTTTGTTATTTGAAAGAGATTACTGTATCCTTTGCCGAACTGGATCCCCTTTTGATATTGGGACCGAATAATGTCAACTTAAACTTGTTGAGGGAATACTTCCCGGAAGCGCGTTTTTTAAGTCGAGGAAATGAATTTAAGATTCATGCCACCGACGATATATTGCCCATTATTGAACAATCTTTGGCCGCAATTATGCGTGAGGTAGAAACAAGTGGCCATATATCCTTGCAAAGGTTGACGGAAATTTTGGAGCGTATTCGAATAGCCGAAGGAAGAAATCCAGAGAAGTCCGAAACTCCGGAAGACGGTTCGGAGGTCTTGGTTTTTGGGCCAAATCACCTGAAAGTGACCGCTCGTACAGCTGGGCAAAAGGAAATGGTGTTGGCTTGTAAGGAAAATGATATTTTGTTTTGCTTGGGTCCCGCAGGTACAGGGAAAACTTATACCGCTGTGGCATTAGCCGTTCGGGCATTAAAAGAAAAGCAGGTCAGAAGAATTGTGCTGGTGCGACCCGCTGTAGAGGCAGGGGAGAGTTTGGGATTTTTACCTGGGGATTTAAAGGAGAAAATAGATCCTTATCTAAGGCCTTTATATGATGCTTTGGAGGATATGATTCCTGCCGAGAAGCTTGCTCACTATATGGAGAAAAATGTGATTGAGATTGTGCCTTTAGCCTATATGCGAGGCAGAACGCTCAATCATGCTTTCATTATTCTGGATGAGGCTCAAAATGCCACAGAAGCGCAGTTGAAAATGTTTTTGACCCGTATGGGAAATGATTCTCAGATAATTGTAACGGGGGATGAAACCCAAACGGATTTACCCAAGAACCAAAAGTCTGGCTTGCTGCAAGCCAGAAAAATTTTACAAGGCATTAAAGGAATTGCTTTCGTTCAGCTACAACCATCGGATGTGCTGCGGCATAGATTAATCCGTAAAATTATCGAAGCATACGAACGGGATGCACAGTAGAGACGCGATGCCTCGCGTCTCTACCGGGTATGCCTGTTTTTGAAGACGCGATGCCTCGCGTCTTTACTATTTCGCGTAGGCTACAGATCTTTTTTCCCGGATAACGGTTACTTTTATTTGTCCGGGATATTGCATCTCATTTTGGATTTTACTCGAAATCTCAAATGCCAATACATCGGATTGCTCATCGGTTACTTTCTCGCTTTCAACGATTACCCTAAGTTCACGACCTGCCTGAATGGCGAAGGTTTTAGATACTCCTGGGTAGGCAAGAGCTAAAGCTTCCAATTCTTTTAATCTTTGTATGTAGCTTTCGGCAACTTCTCTTCTGGCACCGGGTCTGGCACCGGAAATAGCATCACATGCCTGAATTATTGGGGCAATCATGCAGTTCATTTCAATTTCATCATGGTGTGCTCCGATGGCATTTACGACTTCTGGATGTTCCTTGTATTTCAATGCTAACTCCATACCCAACAAAGCATGCGGAGTTTCGGGCTCATCATCGGGCACTTTCCCAATATCGTGCAATAGACCTGCTCTTTTCGCTAGCTTGGCATTCAATCCTAATTCGGATGCCATGGTCGCACATAGGTTCGCTACTTCTCTTGAATGCTGAAGTAAGTTTTGTCCATAAGAAGAACGATACTTCATGCGCCCAACCATTCGAATGAGTTCCGGATGTAAACCATGAATGCCTAATTCTATAGCCGTTCTTTCACCCACTTCCATGATTTCCTCATTCATCTGCTTGGTAGTTTTGGCTACTACTTCTTCGATGCGGGCAGGGTGAATTCTTCCATCCGCCACCAAACGATGCAAAGACAATCGGGCAATCTCTCTTCTGACTGGGTCAAACCCAGAAAGGATAATAGCTTCCGGGGTATCATCTACAATAATCTCAACTCCCGTAGCAGCTTCTAGGGCGCGAATATTTCTACCTTCTCTTCCAATGATTCTACCTTTTACATCATCATTCTCGAGGTTAAATACTGAAACAGAATTTTCAACTGCATGCTCTGTAGCTGTGCGTTGAATGGTTTGAATGACGATTCGTTTTGCTTCTTTATTGGCAGTAATTTTCGCCTGTTCAACCAGATCTTTTACCTGAGCCATGGAGCGAGTGCGGGCTTCGTCTGTGATGAGCTGCATCATCTTGTCCCGAGCCTCGTCTGTCGTGAGCCCAGCAATTTTTTCCAACTGAGATAATTCTTGCTGCTTGACTTTTTCTACTTCCTCCTGTTTTTTGGTCAGAACCTCTAGCTGTTCCGAAAGGGTAGTTTTAAGGGTGTCAATCTGTTGTTGTTCTTTTTTGGTTTGCTCGTATTTTTGGTTGAGCGTGGTTTCTTTTTGTTTGATTCTGTTCTCTGCCTGATCGAGTTTGGATTTTCGTTCTAAGGTTTCTGATTCAAACTTGAGTTTCATGTCCTGAAATTTCTCTTTCGCTTCATGAATACGGTCTTTCTTGAGACTTTCAGCCTTTAATTCAGCCTCTTTGAGCAAGGAAGCAGCCTTTAGTTTCGCTTCTTCATCTGCTTTGAGCATCGATTTTTTGCCTGCTGTACGGGCAAAAAATATTCCTACCCCCAAGCCTGCGCCAAGTGATAGAATAATTGCAATCATTGTTTCCATTCGTAACTCTTTTTGTTAAAAAGTGATGTCCCCGAATGGGAGGATAAGTGAAATTATCAGACAGGCTGATGGGATGATTGGGTTAATCCGTGAATACGGTTTAACTCTTCCTCCATCAAATCAATATTCCGGTTTAAGATTGGCTCTGTTCCGGATAGTTTTTCTTTCAGTAATTCCAGCCGTGTGGCTAAATCCAAGGTCAGCATAGATAATAAATGAGCTTCATCTAAACCCACAAAATTGCTCTTCAATTCTGCCAGTTTCTCATTTATCTCTCGGGCTGCCTGCCGCACAGTAGCTTCCTCTTGAGGTAAAACCATAAGAGGAAATAACCTACCGGCTATATGAACCTTCACTGAAAGTTTTTCTTGTGCCTGCATGCGTTGTTGTTCACTTCAATCTTCCCAATTCTTCAGACTTTTGTCAATTTCCCTGATCAGCCCCCCGATGTATTGCCTCAGCTCTGCATCCATTTTGCCCCCAGATTCATTGTTTTGCAATCCAGCAGCTTTTGCAGCGCTCAGTTGTTCTCGCAGTTGAGTGACCGTCTTGTTCAACTCATCCTGTGTCTGTTTCAGCAGGGCAATTTCTTGCTCTAGTTTCTGTTCCCTTTTCCGGGAATTTTCAACCCAAGTGTATAGCCTCCGGAGTTTCTCCGTAATTTGAGGTAACCTGTTTATTTCTGCTTCTAACTTTTCCACCAGAACCGGCAGGGAAATTGAGACAAATATACTAAATTCAGTAAAAGGGCTTTGATTCCTTTGGGTATTTAATCTGAAAAATGTTACAATTGATTGATAACTAGTTTTTTAAGAATGTTCTGGATCCTAAATTTTACCCTCAGATCTATTCTTTCTGTTTTGGTTGATTTTTTGGGTTCATAGATGAACCTTCTGAGGATTTAATTTTATTACCACGCATAAAGTGCTCTAAATCAATAAAAGTATACTATTTATTTAGTAGTATATGATTTATACTTAATCATTTTTAAGAGGGTATTTTTAAAATAGGTAGGGTGTCAACCCCAGTTGGGTGTCACCCCCGGATTATATTTATTCCATATTGGGTTGTCAACCGCTTCTTCTAGTAAGTGCGGGAATACTCTACTTATAATCTGCACTTTCAGCAGAGGTCTGCAAAAAAGGAGTCTCCCCATTGCTCATACGAACGGCTTCCTCCACCCATGCCTCCACAGTGGGAAAGGCAGATAGAAAAAAGCGATTTCGAGGATATCCCAAAGGATGGAAAAAGGGCTCATCCTTGGTTTCAGATAGCAGAAAAATTAAGCTTCGAGGGCCTTGCCTTGAACTCATTCTGGGCGTTGCGTCCCATATCATTTGATCCTTCTCTGGATAAAAAACGATTTTATTTCTCAGTTTTCCCGCGCCTCGATGAATTCGAATTAACTGCTCGATTTTTTGCCAGAGTTCAGTAATAGGAGTATTTTTCATTTCATTAAGGAGTAAGAATTTCTTGAAGCGTTTTAGGGGAATCTACCAAAATGGATTGGGCTCGATCTACGAGAACAGCACCGGGAGCCATTCGTTTATTCTTTCGGACAAATTTACGGTCACAAAAGTTTACCGCTACCAGGCTCTGGTGCCGACGAGGAGAAAACCATACGGCAAGTTGAGCCGCTTGTTGAAGTACCGAATCCGGAACGATTTGCCCACTTTTTTGACGCACTACCACATGGGAACCAGAATAATCCTTTACATGCAACCACAAATCGCCACTTTTACTTCCCCTTAGCGTTAGTTCATCATTACTTTTGGCGTCTTTCCCTACTCGAATTAACCATCCTGCTAGGGTAAATTCACGCCAAGGCAGCCTATCCTCCAGGTCTTTTAAATTGCTCTTTTTTAAGGGAATAGCTTCCGTAAATTCCTTCCTCCATTGTCGAAGTCCCTTCAGGGTTTCAACCTTAGTCAATGCCTCGAATTCCTTTTCCTTCTGGGGTAATTTTATTTCAATGTCTTCCAATAACTTCTTACACCTAGACTTCTCCGCCTTCCATTTTCGAGATTTCTCATAGTACCATTCTGCTTGTTCCGCTCCACCTAATCCTTGCTTTAAAGGGATTAGGATTGATTCGCCCGAGTATAAATCCTGGCATTCTAATTTTTCTTGCTCCGATTGAATCTGATGTAAGTTGGCTAATATCAAATGCCCGAGTTCCTCTGGGTCTCTTTGAACTTGCAATTTTTCCAGACCTTTAGTAGTCGCCTCCCAAGTAGATTTCAAATACTGAACTTGCTGCTGTATCGTTTGCAGGATTTTTTGATACTCTTCTTGAAATCCAGTATGGCTAAGGTATTGATACAACCAGGCAGGCAGCACTTCCGCAATGGGCAAACCTCCCGGAATATTAAACTGAAGCGCGGGAATTCCTTCGGTACTCAAACCCCAAATAGCTTGAGTAGAAGCTTTTAATAAATCCTGCCGCGACTCCGGCTTGCCTAGGTCATACCCTGGTATGCTTTTCCAATAGGCAGATTGAGCCCATCCCGGTATTTCTAGTGTAGTGGAATTCTTATTCTTGGTTTGAGTTTCAAGCCATTCTCGTTCTCCCGTTTTTTTGAGAAAGGAGTGAACAAATTGACCCCGTTGGGAGAGAATCACATTCGACCGATTGCCATACATCTTAATCCAGAGTTCATTCTGCTCTAATTGAATCCAAATAACCCGATCATCCGGAATAATCCGGATTTCAAGAATCGTTTGATTAAGCGCTTCCGGAAATACCGTCACACTATTGGCATTACTTCTCGAGAATCCGGATTGAGGAACCACAAACTGATATCGCACACTGCATCTGATTCGAAGGTATTGATCATCCTCCAAACCCAACATCAGTTCTTCCTTTTCTTGAGTAAATGAATGCATGAGTTTTTTCCCTACCCAGGTGCTCGCAAGATGTTGTGCCAAGGCAAACAAGGCAGGATAGGATATCGGGAGAGAAATATTTTCCACAGGAACAGCCAAACTCAGGGTACAAACTTAAATCCTTTTAGGCGATTCTCTGGAGTTTCATTTTACAATTTAAGAGAAAGGGAACTTTTGAAAGGCATGGGGAGTAATCTTCTCGGGTATTTTACCTAATTTAGGGTTCATGAATCTGATTATCGTTTTATTGTTTTTTATTTTGATGGAAGGCGTTGCCTGGTCAGCCCATAAGTATCTCATGCATGGCTTTCTTTGGTTTCTGCATCGTTCCCATCATCGGCCAATGGAAACAGAGGGATTCTTCGAAAGAAATGATTTCTTCTTTGTCCTATTTGCCATTCCCGGAATTCTCCTTATCCTCTTAGGGTCTTTAAATGCTTGGGACTGGAAATTTTTTGCCGGATTAGGCATTGCCTTATATGGATTGTGTTATTTCCTCGTTCATGATGTTTTCATCCATCAACGATTGCCCTGGTTGCGTAATACGGACAATGCCTATTTTAGGGCAATTCGCAAAGCTCATAAAGTACACCATAAAAAAATGGATAAAGAAGCTGGAGAATCCTTTGGAATGTTATTTGTTTCGATGAAATATTTCCGGAAGACGAATTAATTGAAACTTCTTAAACAATTCCACAGTAATGTTTTTGGGGTATTCACTCATTTTTCCTGCTTTCTCGTAAAATAAATTACTTACAGGAAATTAGGTAGGATAATTAATCTTTTCTTCTCTATAGTTCATCCTAATTAATAATAAATATTTTTAGTTCAAGCATCATTTTCTCTGTAAGGTTTTTTAACCTAAAATTCTATTTTATCTATTCGATTATGATAAAACGACTAAAAAAAAATAGAGTTAATTTGAGCCAGAACAACGAATCACAAACTATCTCTGTAAAATCTGCGCAACAATCTTATCCCTCAATTATTACATAGGTATCTGTGCAATCTGCGGAAAATCTTTACTTTCAACTTCATAATAAACTCAATCTCTGTCAAATCTGCGCAGCGATCTTATACTTCAATTCTTCCGAAAGTATCTGTGTAATCTGCGGAAAATATATACTTTCGAATCAACTACAAAACCCAAAAATCCGTAAAATCTGCGCAGCGATCTTATCCCTCAATTATTCCGAAAGTATCTGTGCAATCTGCGGAAAATATATACTTTCAAATCAACTATAAAACCCAAAAATCCGTAAAATCTGCGCAGCGATCTTATCCCTCAATTATTCCGAAAGTATC
>JBEIHC010000070.1:0-14640 GCA_040381555.1 Bacteroidia bacterium | reverse complement strand
GACTTGGAATTGAACTTTTTTTTGATGTTGATATTCAGTTCTTTCTCAGCCAATTCAATCATTGTTGCATAGGCGATAACCTTCAATTGAGCATCCTTAAGCTGCTTCTCCAAATCCTCAATCCGATTCTTGAACTGGAGCATTTCAAAAGATTCTTGATTTGATTTAGGACTCTTGGACATAACATCTTGATTTCCAACAAATGTACGGACACCTGGCTGACGAACAATTTGCCTGTTCGGTGGGAGTTCTTCATATCCCGCCTGCCGCATAAACTTTAGGATATGGCCATGTTCTTCTGGCTCTCCGGTATACCGTTCCCAGGTATACTGCTTGGTCCATTTGTTCTTTAGCATTTCCTGAACCATGGAATGCCGTTCGGCTTGGGTAATATCTCGCCACCGCTTTTGAATGATTCGCTTCGTTCTTGTTTCCATCTTTTTAGGTTTTAAGGTGTCAACCTATTTCAGGACAAGACAACCGAAAAAGGAGATTAAAAAATTAATACAAATGTCTCGCCAAAATCATGCAACTTCAAAATATCTATCCCCCTCCCTAGCCCTCTCCGAAAAGGGGAGGGGACTCCATCCGCATTGCCACTGCCTGTTAGATTTGATTTTGGGTTATGAAATCGAGATAAATCATCTTTGCATAGACAAGCTCCAATGGAGAGGGCTTCAACCCCACTGGCCACAACAATTGTGTCCAGAATTTCATTAAATAAAATAAATTGGAATAATATTGAATTGGGAGATTCCTGAATCATTTGCTATTCCGAAATTTGGGCAAATGGTCCTATCAAACCCACACAAAACGGCGTAGAGACAAAACACAGAATCCCTTCGCTTAATGAGCTTAAGCGGTAGGGTAAAAGAAGGTTTTTTATTCTGAAATGCCGAGAGGATATACAAGAAAAGGCGATATCGGCTACCCCAAAATATAATGGACTATCCCCCCAATTTCTCCAACACCTTCTGTAAAATTTGAATCGTCAATTTGTGAGATTCAACATCTCCATTTTGATAATAATGGAAATCGCCCATTACGATATTGGGGCCTCCCTGTCCTTGGTCGTTGACATTTTGGATGTTTAAGGTATCTGGCAGAAACTCCTGTATCGGCACATTTAGAGTTTTTGCATATCGTACCAGTTCGTTCAAGACTACCGGGGTTTCGTCCCTTTCTAAACGAGAATACGCAGATTGGGAAATGCCCAATAATTCAGCCATTTCAGACTGCGAAAATTTTCGATCATCTCTGATCTTTTTGATTTTGTAACCTATTTGCATTGGGGTATACTGTTGGATTGAGCTCAAAAATAAAAAATTCTTGCATCTGTAAGACTGCTTCGATGAAAAAAATCCAAAATAGTAAATGAATTATTCTGACCCCATCCCCCTTTTTTCACCCAAAATCCGGTTTGACTTATGCTTGATGCGGGTTGGTTTCCCGTCTAATCTAAAATAATTTTAAGGTCTGTATTTCAAGTATTTATTCTGTACTGATGAAGTTTCTCATCCTGTTTTGCCTTTACCCCTGCCTCTACGCCCAAACCCTCGAACGCTCTGTCATCAGCGCCGCCGGTGGTTATGGCGGAAATGCAGTGGCAACGGTCGACTGGACCCTCGGCGAAACCCTCATGGAAAGAACCCCAACCTCCGGGCAACACCTCACCCAGGGATTTCATCAGCCCTTTATAATTACGCCGGCTACGGTTAACCCCCAACTCCCCCTTTCCGCCATCCGGGTCTATCCCAACCCCTTTCAGTTTAGTCTGCACCTGGATGGCGAGGACCTGAGCATGGCAAACAGCCTTGAACTCACCGACGCCTCCGGAAAAAGTATTTTCTCTCAGGGTATTCCTCCACAAAAAGTATGGTGCTTGTTACAAAACCTGGCGGGTAGACAAGAGAACCACCGAATTATCTTTTTGACTCATCTTGACAATGGACAGATAAAAGAAAAAAATGGTCATAGCAATCATTATATGATGGGCGGAACAGAAATGTCTTATTAGTATCAAAGTAAAGTGAAAACCAATTTTAAAACGGATAAATATGAAAAAACAAGTTACATTATTTTTAGCGACAGTGGTTGCTGTAAGTTTACTATTTCAAGGTTGTGCAACAATTCTTGGTGGTTCAAAAGATGCTTCAAGAGTAGATAATGGAACGCCTCCGGGCGCAAAAGTCTATTATAATGGCAACTATGTTGGCGACGCACCGACAATTGTAAAAGTTCCTAAGAATGCAAAGCAAGGAAACAGCAAAATTGAAATTAAAGCCGATGGTTTTGAAACTTCAACAATAAACATGACCAGAAAAGTAAGTGTCGGATATACAATTTTGGACATTTGTACTGGTTTTATTTGGCTTGGAATTGATTTTGCGACAGGGAATATTTACAAACCAAGACCCAATAGAATTATCTACAATCTTACTCCCATTTCCGGTTATAATCCTGCTAAAACTTACGACTTTAAAAATGGCGACAAAGTAATTTTTACTAAAGATAAATACGAAAATGTAGATGGGGAAATAGTTGCCGTTTATCCTGACAGGGCGTTGATTAAATTCAAACGAAAGCCCACTATGATTGAGAAAACAAAAGGAATTAAAGACGATGTTGAAGACAAGATTGAAGTTCCCTTTGTAAATATAGCGAAGAAATAAAAACACACTATAACAACCAGGGGTTCGTTGTTTATGCAGCACAGACAACGGACCCCTAGTTGCCTTTTTCTATGGGGCTCAGCATAGCCTACACCGGTTGCAGGTAAAATAATTTAATATCTATGGGCATATCGTCCGAGATTAAGCTCCGGCAAATTAATGTTTGCCAGAGTCATATAACACCTCTGGAGTTTTATTTTCTGAAACAATCATAATTTTTACAATTCTATTTGTACTGCTCAACTTTTATTTGTGTAAATAAATCACTTATAATACATACCAATCCCTGATCCGAGATGTTTATCACATATACTGAACTCGAAAAATCAAACTGGCATATGGATATGATTTCCGTGCGTCACGCTCTTCCGTGTGTAATTTGTTTTGCTCGTTGCCTTAAAATTCATTCTCGCAGTTATGGAAATAAAAGATAAGGTGTTTTTACCTCAAATATTTTATTAGTTTTGTATTTAAATATAATCCAACAGTTAACATGATTTTAACAGTTATTCTTCTTAATTACCACTTCCAATGAAATACCAAGGCACCCAAATACTATGGCCTGAACAAGACACCATAGATCGATGGAAACAAACCCGTAAGCATCCTGAAAATGCCTATAAACAATATGGGCAATTTCGATATCCGGGTTACTACACTTTGCAGGGTTACAAGGAAGATAGAACCTTTTTTCTGATAGCAATTATTGCCGAAATTTTGTTCTTGGCTGCAGTACCTTTTGTTATTGGTGGATTGGATATATATTTAGGCATTGCAGCTGCTTTTCTGGTATTGATTGATTTAATTGGAGCCTTCTTTGCACATGTCGGTCAAGCAAAAATCACTGATGCCAAAAAGGAGCTTTCTGTTCATCAATATAAGAAGGCTTCCGGAATACAGGTGGATTTAAATGCCATCAGAAGTGCGGAGCAAAAAATAAGCAATACAGAGTGGTCTGCCTCTCGCTTAATTGGCAAATCTCTAGTTATCATAGGGGCTATTGCCAAAATCTTCGGTATGACCCTGGTTGCGGGCGGTTTTGGGGCAATACCATTAGTCGTTCTTGTTTTATATGGTTTTTTGGCCTACATTCATATTCGTCATACCGGTTTTTTTTACAGCGGCTATACCTTTAAAAATAAATTGAAGCGGGATTATAAAACGATGCTAAAAGGCTATCAATCCAATCCTGGTATTCGAGATACCGATAATCCCAATAATATTACCGAACTTACAATTCAGGGTGCTCCAGCCGGTATGGAATTTAAACCCATCTATAACATTATAATAGAGGATGAAATTGCAAAGACTCATGATCAATTATATTGCAAAATAGGCCATGATGGAAGCATGAGTTGGCAGATTAGAAAATGGGCTTATCATTTTTGGGATGACGAGAGAATTGAACAATTTATCAATGCCAATGATCAAACCGGTACAGGTCTTAGTAATGAAGCGCGAGCATTTCTGTTTTCTTACATCATTGAAAATCTGGATCGTTTAAATATTCGACCGGGCCAGGCAGGTAATGCAAGAATTTACCCCTTGGCTTAAAACGGACAAAATACATTTTAAACATATTATTGTTATGATACCGAACCAACTACGATTTCTTCCTGTGTTTCTTTTGATGCTTTTGTGCATTGCCTGTACTCCAGATGAAAGGAACCTTAAGGTGCATGTTGTTTTACACAATAACCAGGCAGAAAAGCTAAACGAGGATTGGAAAGAACTATTAGTACCAGCAAAAGAAGATGAAACATTAATAATTAAAACCGGTTATCTCATTGTTTCGGATTCTTTTATGTCCTACAATCGTCCTCTGGATTGGTTGGATGAACTAAGAGCTAAAATCACAAAAGTAAGACAACTTGACCAGATAAAGCCTTCTGAAAAAGCATATTTAGATGGGTTGTCTTTGCCTTTAGCAAAGGGCTCAAAAGATACAACTTTCGTTGCTATTCAAGAACAGGTCCGCGAGAAAATCACAGAAAAATTGGTATACTTAGCCCTCGCACAATCGACATTTGATACAACTTATGGGGGTGTTCATCTGCGCTGCTTCTCGACAACGGATGAAATCAAAAATTATCTGAATTATCAGGCATCCAACGATTCTAATTATATTGTGATTGGTGGATTTGATTTTTTTAGAAAGGTGGGAGGTGAAAAGAAAGGTGATGATAAAAAGGGTGAAGAAAAGAAAGGTGATGATGGAAAAAGAGCCGAAAAGGAAGCCGGTAAGAAAGTAATCGAAAAGGACCCAGTTAAAATAATTACACCACCACCACCACCAGCACCACCAGAAAGTAAGTGCCCCAAAAAGAAGCCTCAGATTGTTTGGCTCTCTTCTGATAAAAAAAGTATTTGTATAAAAGACGAGTTAGCGCATAAAGACGCTTATTATGTGGTTGTGATTTTAGACGATGATGGGAAACAGGTGATCGATGCCAAGCAGTACCAGCCAGGGCAATCAATTATTATGCCTCAGTCTTCGAATTCCTATCAAATGCAAATTAAGGTATTTGATGGAACGGCTATGTGTCCGAAAAAATATTCCTTTAGTTTTGCTGTGTTTCCGACCAGCGTGATTTCAGGTTCAGATTGTACAGGATTCTATTAATGTTAAACAATATGCGATTCATTATAATTTTGTTTATGAGTTTCTTAACTCTCAAAGGACAAAATATTTATGTAACTGGTAGTATAGGTGAAAATGAAGGGAGTGAGTTGCGTCGGTTCTTGAAGGAAATAAATGCCGAAGATCCTCTTTATGCTAGGGAATTGGTATATTTATACTCTTCCACTAATGAACATACCATACGTTTTCAAAAAGAACAATGGGTAAATGATTCAATTATTGATTATTGGCTTAATACTCGTCCTAAATCTCTGTTATCTCGATCATTGGATAATACAATTACGGATAAAAAGCCGATTGAATATCCGGACGCAGAAATTAATCAGATTCAGTTCCGATTAAAAGAACGAGTCTTTGACAATGTGTCTAAGGAAAGCCAAAAGCGTGAGCGTCAGTTATTATTTATAGGCACATATCCATCTGAGTTTATTTCGGGGAAGAGTTCTATTCATTACAGTTGGGGTAATTTGCGTTCTGCAATCGGTCGCTATAATAAGAAGAAGCTCCCGATTGATATAGTGATTGTATTTGCAAATAAAAAATGGCAAAATATTAACTCCCTTGTCATGCCGGAGTTAAGAGACCCCTCTCTGAACAAGCGTTTTGTAACAATGTGTAAAAAGGGAGGTGTGGCTTATTATACAGTTAAATTTACCTGTTCGCCTGAAGATTTGTCGAAAGTTAGAATGGATATTCAGTTTTTAAATGATGGGGGTTCAGGAACTGACATCAATTTTAACCCAATAAAGGATGCTTTTTTGGATGGGACATCCACTAACGTTGCCTTAGATACTTTCTCCAATGGTTATTGTGCAAGGTTTCTTGTTCCCACGTTGTTTTCTGGTCAGGTTGGAGATATCTGTAGAGCAGATGGCAATCATAATTTTCAAATGCGGCTTAATTTAAATGAAACAGATGTTGAGTTGGCTAAGCGGTTTGGGTATCCGCTTCACCGCGATGGTCAATGGGTGAGTGTAAAGTTCTTTTCTCCACCAGATGGAAATATGAATCTTTTAAGTGAATGTGAATGCGAACGATAATTTTATTTTTATTGCTTTTTATTAGTCTTAGTTTAACCGTTTCTGCCCAATCAACAAATTTTTTGCCACGAAATCTGGATTATTCCGATAGGCGGGAAAAGGATAAAATACGGATTTATACCATAGTTCAATTATCTGATTCAAAAGATTACATTGACGATGGAGCGCTTTATCGGTATCATGGATTTGATCAAAATCGTATACAAAGGGATTTGTTTGAGATAGAACCTATATATTTTTATTTTCCCAATGATTCCCTTAAAAAGTCATGTGGCGCTTACGAATTTAAATTGAATGATGCCACTAAAATAGAGCCACCCTATAGGCTTCATTTTCATGTGATTATTGACGGATTAGATTATGATGGAGATTTGTATGCTTTGATACAAAAAAGAACGGGTTCAGAGTCACAAACAAATCTTTTTAAAAAGTATTTAAATATTGAACCGGTTTCTGCGTACTCCAAAGTACTATATCTAAATCTAGCAAACGCATCAGAAAAAGTGGCTCTTGAAAAGTTTTTATATAGGCCTGAAATAAATACAGTAAAACCATTTTCCCTTTTTCAGTATAATCAGTCTTTGTTGTCTATCCCGCTAATGTTTAAATCGGACGCCTCTGTTAAGTATCGAATTAATTCAGGCTATTCTTTAAACCTACAATATTATCAACAAATTTTCTTGAAATCCCGATTTTTTCTGTTTTCAGCAGGCATTCATGCCAATCGTTATGAATTAAATGGGAATATACCAGGGACTGTGCGTTTAGTTGATTCAAATCGCCTAGTGGATCTTCAAAAGGATATTTATAATCGGGTGTATTATTGGAGTGGTTATTCAGAACGGTCTACTATTCAATCTTTGGGTATCCAATTCGGGCTGCATCGTATGATGGGTAGTGCAAGTCGAATCGAAGCAAAAACCCAATGGCTGGTCCCGGGTATAACCCTCGGTATCGGTTTGATGTATAACCCGGAGATATCTTTTTCTGCGGATACATTTGCGATTGCCAGCCTTTATCGACAATATAATTCCGATACGATTTTTAATCAGTTGTTTGGAAATGAAACTCTCTACAATGTAAGCGGTAATCATGCATTACCCAATCTGAGAAATATGGTGCTTAGTGTTTCATTACCCTTGCATTACTATTATTTTTTATCAAAAGAGATTTCCATTATGGGAGGCCTAAACATACAAACTCAATATCGTTTGAGTGGTCGTTCAGAAACTGGTCCTCTCCTTAACAGAGATGCCGGTGGCCGTTTGGAATCGCGTGGCGTAATCGATTATTATGGCAGTAAATTAATGATTGCCCCACAAGTTGTATTTGGTGTGTCCTATAAATTATGAAGAAGTTAATTCTTGTTATCCTGGTTATTCTCTCCTTTGGGAATAGTCAAACCGTCACACTGGATCCTATAACACCACAGAATTATTGCACCGGGGATGCTTATACCATTTCCTTTCAGGTAAGTGGAGGGGCATTTAATCCCGGGAATATTTTTACGCTGGAGTTGTCGGATAATTCAGGCAATTTCGCTTCACCTACGATTTTAGGCACATTAAATATAACAGGTTCTGGTACTTTTAATCATGTGTGGGGTGTATTTCCATATGGTATAGGCTATCGGGTGCGAGTTACAGCTTCCGATCCTTCCTTTACAAGTTTACCAAGCTCCAGTCTGACTTTATCTCCTGTTTTGAATGGAAATACAATTGGCAGCCAGCAAACAGTTTGTGCTGGTAATGGCATAACTCTTACTGGTTCACTTCCTTCCGGAGGAAGTGGTACCTATGTTTATCAATGGGAGAGTAGTTCGGATGATGTTGTATGGTCAAATATTTCCGGACAGACCAATCAAAATATGAGTAGCATTACACCATCTGTTACCTCTTATTTCAGACGAAAGGCTGAGTCAGGTAATTCCGTATGTGCTGCTCTCTATTCCAGTTCGATACGCGTTGATGTGTTATCTATAATTAGTAATAATACTATTCTTTCTGATGAAACCATATGTGCGGGTATAACGATTTCCGGTATTACAGGGAGTACCCCAACAGGAGGCACGGGCTCTTATTCCTATCAGTGGCAGAGCAGTAGCAATTTAATATCCTGGCAAACAATCCCTGGTTTTGCTGCGCAAGATTTTAACTATAATTTCGGGTTGTCTGCTACGACTTATTTTCGGCGTTCAGTTTCTGATGGTTTTTGCAATAGTAATTCCGGGCACATTCAGATAACCGTAATTCCTGGTATTGGAAATAATATAATTGGTAATAATCAAACGCTATGTATAGGTAACCCATCAGGATCGATTACCGGTAGCTTACCTACCGGTGGGAATGATTTTAATACCTATCAATGGCAGTCGAGCAATGATAATTCAGGATGGTTTGATATTAGCGGTGCCACGATAATTAGTTATGCACCAGGTTTAGTTGGGTCAACCACTTATTTTCGCCGAGGCGTGACCGCCGGTTTATGTAATGCTTTTACCAATACAGTAACAATTTTGATTGTTCCTGTACTGACCAATAATTTAGTTGGGTCGAATCAAACGATTTGTTCCGGAGGCTCACCTGCATTGTTCACAGGAACCCTTCCGAATGGTGGCAATAATCAATTTATTTATCAATGGGAAACAAGTACAAATAATATAGGATGGACTGTATTATCTGGTTCAACAAATCAGAATTTGAGTTACTTACAATCTATGTCCTCCTCTTTATACTTTAGACGAATTGTAACTAATCCATTTTGTAGTTTCAGTACTTCGAGTTCTGTATTTGTATCTGTGATTCCGATAATAACGAATAATACAGTCGGTTCCAATCAAACACTTTGTCAGGGATCAGCTGCTTCTCTTACCGGAACATTACCTTTGGGTGGAACAGGTATATATATGTATCAGTGGTTTTCCGGTAGTGATAATATCAATTGGTCTCCCATTGCAAATGCTACAAGCAGTCAATTGAATACTGGTGCTTTGAATAGCTCAGTTTTCTTCTATCGTCTTATAAATAGTGGGCCATGCCAGAGTAATTCTGGTTCCGTTAGAATTACAATTCATGTGCCCATAACCGCTAATACAATTGGATCTAATCAGACTGTTTGTGCGAATCAATTATTTTCTAATCTCACGGGTAGTGCACCATTAGGCGGTTCCGGTATTTATTCCTATCAATGGTTTTCTAGCTCGGATGATATTTCATGGAATTCTATTTCTTCAGGCACTCAAAACGGCTTTACCTCAGTGTCTTTAAATGGAACACGATATTTTAGACGGGTTGTTTCCTCTCTTCCCTGTCCTGCTGTCACAAGTTCTAGCATTCGAATTACAGTCAACCCCATTCCCAGTGCTGCGGTTACCGTATCGGGTCCACTCAATTTTTGCACAGGGGACTCAGTTATTATGAGTGCCCCCGGCTCTTTAAATTATTTATGGTCTACGGGGTCAGTTATGCAATCTATTATGGTTCGAAATAGTGGCAGTTATACTGTTCAGGTGACCAATAGTTTTAACTGTACGGTTTTGTCTTCCGTTTTGCCTGTGATTGTTTATGCACTGCCTACTCCGGTAATTAGTGGCGTTAACACACTTTGTTCAGGAAATGTTACTACACTGAGCACAGGGATTTATTCAAATTATTTATGGAATACAGGGCATTCATCTCCCACACTTGCGGTAAATGCTCCAGGCACTTATATGGTACGCGTAACGGATATTAATAATTGCGTGGCTTCAAGTCCATCCTTTTTGGTTACGGTTTTTCAAACGCCTATTTCTGCCATCGTTCCTTCAGGTGCAACAGTATTTTGTGAAGGTAATTTATTGGTTCTTTCCGGTAGCACAGGTGTTTCTAACAGCTGGAACACTGGTAGTATGACAGATACCATACAGGTATTTCGTTCAGGCTATTATATAGATACCATTACCAGTCCTGAAGGATGTCGCTCTTGGTCCGGAATTAATATTTTGGTTAATCCGAATCCAAGACCACGAATTAGCTATTCTACATCATTGGAATTTTGCGATGGAGATAGTGTCAGATTGAAATTGCCTTCTCAATATGCTTCTTATTTATGGAGTGGTGGATCCGGTAATTCAGATATTTCCGTTACTCAATCGGGTACTTATTCTGTTCTCGTTTTAGATCAAAATGGGTGTTACGGCTATTCAGATACGGTCACAACTGTCAAGAAAAATATTCCTGTGGTTACCATTTTTCCTTCTGGAAGTTTTAATGTTTGCAGAGGTAATTCAGCTTTACTTCAGGGTGGCGGTGCCACTCAATATGTTTGGTCTAATGGAGTATTAGGTTCAATCCTAAATGTTAGCACTTCCGGGACCTATTCGGTTACAGGTACCTCAAATGGTTGCTCAGGTAGTAGTCAGGCAGTGACCGTGTCGGTTATAGAACCACCACAACCTAATTTTATTGCCGATGGTCCATTGCGGTTTTGTCAGGGGGATTCTGTTATTTTATCTGCTATTTCGCCCGCCCCTTATCTATGGAGCAATGGTTCTACTCAATCCTCCATTTGCATAAAATCTACCGGGTCTTATTCATTAACTACGAATCTTGCCGGATGTTCCAATAATTCCGGTAGTATTCAGGTTTTGGTGGATACGTTGCCATTTGTTCAAATCGCGGCATCAGATACGCTATTTTGTATAGGAGATACCATTCAACTTCAATATTTGTCTCCGGGTTTAAACCAAGTACAATGGTCTTCCGGTCAAACTTTTCCAACTATTCAGGTGACTCAACCCGGCGCTTATTTTTTAATGGTCTGGGATGGTAATAATTGTGCCTCTAACTCAGATACAATTCAATTAAATAATTATAAAGTTACTTCGCCACAAATTGTTAATACCGGCGATAGTGTTTTGTGTCCGGGCGATTCAGCTTCCTTGACTGTTTTGCATGGTGTTCATCCTATTTGGAATACGGGGGATACATCCAATATCTTATGGGTTAAATCTTCAGGCGTTTATTCGGTTAATCTTCAGGATAGTTTTGGATGCCGAGTTCCATCAAACACAATATCTATTTCTGCAGTTGAGATGCCTGAAATTCGTATCACCGCCAATGGTCCTTTCCAGATTTGTGAAGGTGATTCGGTACTTTTAAATGCCAGTGAGACAGATGGAATATTTAATTGGTCTAACGGGGATACAACCTCCCAAACGACCATTACTCAAACTGGTAATTATATTTTAGAATATTTTGACCCTAGCGGAAAATGTGCGGTATTGGATTCGGTTTTTATTGATGTTAAAAACATTCCACCGGTTGAAATAGAGTCTGCTTCAACCGATATTGCATGTCGTGGGGATAAATTAGATTTGAGTACCAGTTCTGTTTATGAATCTTATTTTTGGAACACAGGCGATACCACTCGTTCTATTTCAATTCAGACAAGTGGGGTATATCAGGTAAGTGTTTCAGCATATGGCTGTGAACGGCAGACGAGTTTACCGATTATGTTGGGTTTTCAGGCACCACAAGAGGCCCTTGTATTAAAAGCAGATGATATTAATACGGGTATTTTGATATGCAGGGAAGAAGGTAAGCAGTATTTGTGGGGTTATGAGTATAAAGAAAATAATAATGGGCAGGAGTTTTTTGTTTGTGATGGCGATTGTCGTCCTTGGATAAAATATGATTATCTGGATACTGCACAATTTTACTACTGGGTTTATGTTGGGGATAATAACTGCCTTCAGAAATGGTATTGGAATGGACATGGTGGCCTAAGGGAAGGTCGTTTTGATACCCAAATCACTGAATGGAAGGTATATCCTAACCCATTTTCATCGACTATGTTTCTTTCAATTCCCGATAATAGTTCACCGCTTCAGGTAGAATTAATTAACAATATGGGCAAGGTAATTCAGAATTTTCCCGTTCAGTCGTTTGTGGAGGGTGGTAAGTTAAGAATGGAATTATTCGATATTCCCGCTGGTGTTTATTGGTTATCAATAAGACACGAAAGCGGAAGGGAAGTGATTGAAGTTTTGAGGCAATAAGGGCGCGTGACGCACGCCCTTAGGTGCCTCACGCCCTCAAATTTTCCCTAATTTTACAACATGAAATTACTAGTGTTTCTTGTTGTGTGTCTGAATTTTACCTTAATGGCCCAGAGGACTGTTACAATTCCTAGGGCTGTGGGAATGGTCGATTTTCACAAGGACATTACCCAATCACTTGCTAAAGAAAAAGCTTTGCAGGAAGCAAAAGTAGATGCGCTCCGTCAGGCCGGAATTGGCGAGCAAATATCCGAATCCAATATGCTCTTTCAGCAGTCCAGTACCGAAAATGCAGATGCCTTATTTTCTTCTATTATCTCCAATCAGATTAATGGAGAAATCGCAGGTTTTGAAGTGATTTCGGATGGACTAAAAACCATTCAAGACCAAGTGCTCTATGAGGTGGTTATTCGTGCTGAGGTGAAAATTTATGAGGAGGAAGAGGCATCCGGAATTCAGCTAGAATTATTCGACTTACGAGATCAGTATTTTGATCAAGAAGGACTGCAATTTTCTGTTCGTCCTAATCGCCCAGGATATTTGCATGCTTTTATTGTTTCGGAATCTGAGGTTTATCAGGTATTTCCGAATGCCTATGAAAAAGGGCATTTACTGGAAGGTGGAAAGTCCGCTGCTTTTCCAATTAATAAGTCCATTGATTATATCTTGGAAACCACAAAACCGGAGGCCATTCATTATCTGGTATTATTATTTACCGTGCAGCCCATTCAAATTTCCCCACCCTCTAATCTGAATGAATTATTATCCAGAATGTCGGCTATACCCAGAAGTCAGAAGACCGTAAGTTGGCATAGTTTTTTGGTGAGGAAGAGGAGGTAGGGGAGTGAAGGAATTCCGTGCGTCACGGGTTTCCGTGCGTCACGCCCTTCTATGTAAACGAAGCCTTTCGTATAAAGTTGGATTATATATCGCTCAAGGGATTCTAACTACCTCTAAAAATAAACCCTCAGGTTTTTTTATTTTACTGTTGTACCATCTGTTTTTGATAGATCATCTGACATACTTTATCCATCGCCTTATACAGACTCACATCCAAATCCGGAGCTTGGGAAATTTCTGTCAGGGTAAGAACAGCCTTGTACAATAGTTCATTTTGTTGACGCGAAATGCGTTCAATAAAAAGGACCTGATTGCTTCCTTTAGGCGATTCTGAAATGATGGTCTCTTCGGTTTTAATATCTGTGGCAAATAGGAAGTTTTTTTTCATGTTGAAAATCGATTAGTTAAAATTGATGATGCTGGCAACGCCCGTTGGGCTTGCTGGTTTTATTTTTGCATCTGCTTCCTTTTTGGGTAGTTCCGCTGCATTGTTGAGAAGTAGAGGAGGAGTTGAAACTGGAGTTGGAGGAAGAATAACTGGTTTGGCGATCACAACAATTGACGCCCACTCTTCGGTTATGTACTTTACAGGTGCAGCTGTTAGATTTACTTCGATTGCATCTTTGACACAGTAACTGAATATTGGATACCTCATTTCCTCCGCCACAGGAAAAAGGCATGATGTGATCATATTCCAGACTCAAAGAACTTCCACAACATTTACATACCCCTCCATCTCGGGAATAAACAATTTTTTTCGTGGTTTGGGAGATATACCGGCTTTGGGCAAAAGTGGCGAAGCTGAGGAGGAGTAAGGTAAGCAGTAAGAGTATTTTTTTCATAAAGAAGTCGGAATAGTAGAATCAGGAAAGGTTAAATAACCTGATTTAAATAATTTTTTATACCGGGTAATTTATCGAAACAAAGGTATAATTTTCTTGAGTTTCCGGATAGGGGGATGAAGAGCTTTGTGTGGTTTTCCAATTTTTATCCCAAGACCATAATTGTAATGGGTAGATGTCAATAGTATAAATTATAGATTCCTTTTTTCCCATTCAGTTGAACCTGTATCTATCGAGTTTAACAGCCCGGTCGCTGAGTAGCCCCCGATGTATGTGGGTTGTTCAAAGAATTTTAAGTGGGGGCGTATCGAAGTGCGGGCGGATCATTCGAAGAATAGCAAAAAAAGCTTCGCCTTTCCCCAGGGCACTTCTATTATTGGGTGCGTCACACCCTTCCGTGCGTCACGCCCTGAGCCCGGTCGCTGAGTAGCCCCCGATGTATGGGGGTCGTTCAAAGAATTTTAAGTGGGGGCGTATCGAAGCGCGGGCGGGTCATTCGAAGAACAGCCATAAAAAAAGCTTCGCCTTTCCCCTGGGCACTTCGATTATTGGGGGCGTCACACCCTTC
>JBEIHC010000069.1:0-15047 GCA_040381555.1 Bacteroidia bacterium | reverse complement strand
GGTAAACCCCGGTTTAGGGTAAACCTCAGTTTAGGGTAAACCTCGGTTTAGGGTAAACCCCGGTTTAGGGTAAACCTTGGTTTAGGGTAAACTTCGGTTTAGGGTAAACTTCGGTTTAGGGTAAACCCCGGTTTAGGGTAAACCCCGGTTTAGGGTAAACCTTGGTTTAGGGTAAACTTCGGTTTAGGGTAAACCTCAGTTTAGGGTAAACCCCGGTTTAGGGTAAACTTCGGTTTAGGGTAAACCGAGGTAGGATGTAACAAAAAATCCCCAGGCTTGCACCCAGGGATTTTCTTTAAGTCCAATTATTTACTCTTAAATATGATGGTGCAAACTCTCATCCAACATAGGATGGTTTTTGGCAACCAAAGGCGCTTTGCTCAGAGCATTGAATACCACATATCCAAAGATGCCCAAATAGGTAATAAAGAATCCTATTTCCATCAAGAAGCCATTATTATCGCCCACAACTCCGGGCATAATCATCAGATATAAATCTAACCAGTGACCTATTGCCAAAACCAATACGATAGTGGATAGAGAATTAGCTCCTCTTTTGGCATTTCTTGTCATGAGGTACAAGAAGGGGAATAAGAAGTTGATGAACAAATTCACAAAGAACAATACTTTGTAATGACCTAAGAAGCGGGGAACATAGTAAAGAGTTTCCTCTGGAATGTTGGCATACCAAATTAACAGGAACTGAGATACCCAAATGTAAGTCCAGAAGATGGAGAATCCGAAGATGAATTTGCCTAAGTCATGGAAATGGCTTGGGTTTACATGTTGCATCAATCCTCTGCCTTGTAAGAATATCAAGAAAAATACAGTTGCAACAAATCCAGATACAAAGAGACCTGCAAAGGTATACACCCAATAGATGGTACTGAACCAGTGCACATCAATGGACATTAACCAATCCCAAGCAGCCATCATGAGTGTGAAGGCAAAACAAATAATAAATATAGCTGAGGTACGAATGCTTTTGTAGTAATATTTGGTTCCTCCTTCTGCATCTTCTTTTAAGGAAAGCTTCCGCATAACGGAGTAGAAGAGAATCCATATACCGAAAATCAATACCAAACGAACGAGGAAGAAGGGCATATTCAGATATCCGGATTTTCCCGCAATAATTTTATCATAATTGGGGTGACCGATTTCTGCCACACCCTCAGCCATCCAATGGTAGATATGCCCCATACCCGGAATTAGGAGGAGCATAAGTACAAATCCAACGGGAAGGAAAGCACCGAAAGATTCAGGTACTCTTTTAAGGCTTACAGCCCATCCTGCATTGGCAACATATTGAACGGCTATGAAGAATACACCGAAAATAGCAATACCAATGAAGTAGAAATTGTTGAGGAGGATATTGGCCCAGAATCTTTTGAGCCAAATAGGACCGTGATGTCCGGCATCATGCCCTTCTGCGTGTGCGGCATGATCTGCATGAGCAGCTGCACCTTCAGCGTGGTCACTACCTGCATGGGCATCGCCTTCAGCGGCAGGGCTGTGTGCAGTTGTACTATCTGCATGAGATTCTTCGCCTTCATGGCCTTCAACAGCAGATCCTGCTTCTGTTTTTCCTTCTTCCTGCTTGGCAGTGAGGGCGGCGGGAACAGTTTGCTCAAGGGTAGAGGAATGAGCATCTCCATGTGAATCGTGTCCAGCACTTTCGCCTTTCCAGGCTAAAAATACGCCCAGACCGGCTACCAGCAACCCGACTACAATCAATGTAATCAGGGACTTTTTCAATTTATCGTCGAAGGTAAAGTTTTCGACTTTTAATTCTGTAGGATGATGTGCCATGATAAATCTTTTAGCCTGTTATTATTGTTTTTGCAGGGTTTGAATAAAGCGGATAATTTTCCATCTTTCTTTAGGAGAAACTTGAGAAGCATAAGAGCCCATTAAGTTTTTACCATAAGTGATGGAATGATACATTTTTCCGGCAGGAAGGTTTTTCAATCGATCGGAATTGTAGGCTGGGGGAGCAGGGAATTTTTCTGCTGCTACGATAGGACCATCCGCCATACCATTTTCTCCATGGCAGACAGCACAATATTGCAAGTAAATTGCTTTTCCTTCTGCAACAGTAGCTTCAGAAGAATCGATACCGGCAGGGATTTTTACTTCAAGACCTGCTCTTTCATAATCTTCCGGAGTGTTGGCATAGGGATAGATAAAATCCATTTGTCCTCTGGCGATTGTGTTTTTCACTGGTTCGATGAGGTTTTTACCGTCTTTGGTATTCGGATTTTTCTCAATTTGGGACAATGGGTCGTACGGCACAGAGTGGTACATATCGGGGGCATATTCTATTCCGGGAGAAGTTTTATCTCCGGTACAAGCTCCCAATCCGAACAGGGAAGTAAGTAATCCTCCTGTCACCAATAGATTTAGGGTATTTATTCCTGTTAATTTCATGCTTATTTCTCGGTAAGGCGCTCGCGAATTTCTAATGAACCATAAGACTTCAGAACTTCTTCCGTTTTACGGCGAACCTCTTCATTTTTGATTTCAACTGCAATGATAAAACGGTCGTTGGTTACTCTGGGATCAATTAGATCTCCTTCTACACCAGGAGCCAGACGGCTAACATATAAGAAAGTGCCGACCATTCCGAGAGCGGTAATCAGAACGGTTAATTCGAATGTAACCGGAATAAAGTCAGGGCCCATGAAGGCAGGTTTACCCCCGATATTCATCGGCCAGTCGAAAACATTCATGTAAATCATCATGGACAATGCTAGAGTACATCCAATTACACCATAGATAAAGGCAGCAATGGTTAAACGGGTACGCTTAATTCCTAAGGCATCATCCATTCCATGAATAGCGAAAGGGGAGTACACATCGTACACTCTGATTCCTTTAATACGCAATTCGTTGACAGCATTTAAGACGGGCTGTTCGTCATCATAAACTCCCAGCAAAAAGTTCTTGCTCATATTTCTGTTTCCTGTTGTGGGTTTCTTGCCAAACTAATTTCAGGCATTATAGGAGATTCTCCTGCTGAGCCTTTTTCTACTCTGTGTGCAGCTGCCTGCCTGTATTTTTCTCCAGAAGATTTCAATACTGTTTTAATCTCATGTAAGGCAATAACCGGAAGGGTTTTGGCAAACAATAAGAAGAGCGTAAAGAATAATCCGAAGGTTCCGATAAAGATGCCAATTTCCACAAATGTAGGCGAATACATTGCCCAAGATGATGGCAGGTAATCTCTATGTAAAGAAGTAACAATAATTACAAAACGCTCGAACCACATTCCAATATTTACAAAAATTGAAATGATGAAAGTAGCTGTTGCGCTTTTACGAATGGCATTAAACCAAAAGAGCTGAGGAGTAATAACATTACAGGTAATCATCGTCCAATAAGCCCAGGCGAAAGGACCGAATGCACGATTGAGGAAAGCGTACTGTTCGTATTCCACACCAGAGTACCAAGCGATAAAGAATTCGGTGCCATAAGCCAGACCTACCACAGAACCGGTGATGATGATAACGATGTTCATCAGTTCAATATGGTAAATGGTTACATATTCCTTCAACTTAAAAATGGAACGGGTTAAAATCATCAGGGTATGCACCATGGCGAAACCTGAGAAGATAGCACCAGCAACGAAGTAAGGAGGGAAAATGGTGGTGTGCCATCCTGGAATCACTGAGGTAGCAAAGTCAAAACTTACAATGGTGTGTACGGAAAGAACGAGTGGGGTAGAGAGACCTGCAAGAATTAAGCAGACAACTTCATAGCGTGCCCATGTTCTAGCTGAACCATTCCAACCGAAAGAAAGCGCTCCATAAATTGTTTTCCGAAGACCTTCAGCACGATCACGAACTGTGGCGATATCAGGAATCAAACCTATGTACCAGAATACCAAAGAAACGGTCAGGTAGGTGGAAATGGCGAACACATCCCAAAGTAGAGGGGAGTTAAAGTTTACCCAAAGAGATCCATGCACATTGGGAAGTGGGAGCATCCAGAAGGCCAACCAAGGACGACCGGTGTGAATTACAGGGAAGATACCTGCACACATAACGGCGAAGATGGTCATGGCTTCAGCAGCACGGTTGATAGAAGTTCTCCATTTTTGGCGGAACAACAACAACACTGCAGAGATGAGGGTTCCGGCGTGACCGATACCCACCCAAAATACGAAGTTGGTGATATCCCAGGCCCAACCTACGGTTTTATTCAAACCCCAGACTCCTGTTCCTTCAACAAAAAGGTATCCAATAAGGGCAAAGCCCATAGTCATTACCAAAGCAGCGATGGAGAAAGCTGCCAACCATAAGAGATTGGGTTTGGTCTCCAGGGGCTTCATAATGTCTTCTGTCATCTGGGAGTATGTTTTATCTCCCAAGACAAGAGGCGGACGGACGGCTGATTCTTGTATCATTAGTTTACTGGAAATCTATGGTTAGGAATTAACTGCATCAATATTGCGAACTTTAGTCAGGTAGCTGACATTTGGAAGTGTTTTAACTTCTTCTAGTACCTGGAAATTACGGTCATCTTGAAGAAGTTTAGAAACGGTGCTGTTAGGATCGTTTTTATCTCCGAAATGAATTGCGTTAGAAGGACATACTTTCTGACAAGCTGTTTTAATGGCTCCATCTGCCAATACAGTACCTTCTTTCTTAGCGGCCAATTTTCCTTCCTGTATTTTTTGTACACAGAAAGAACATTTCTCCATAACTCCGCGACTTCTTACTGTAACATCCGGGTTGAGAACCATGCGGTTGAGAGAATTGTACATGGTGTAATCAAATTTCTCATTTCCTGCATATTCAAACCAGTTGAAGCGGCGTACTTTGTATGGGCAGTTATTCGCACAATAGCGGGTACCAATGCAGCGGTTATAAGCTTGTTGGTTCAGACCTTCTGCACTATGCACGGTTGCCAATACTGGACAAACAGTTTCACAGGGGGCATTATCGCAATGCTGACAAAGCATGGGTTGGAAAATAACTTCTACATTTTCGAAGTCTTTTACTTTACCCATTTCTTTTTCCTTGCTGATTTCCACTCCCGTTTCATCTTTGAAACTATAGTAGCGGTCAATGCGCATCCAGTGCATTTCACGACGCACTAAGACTTCGCGTTTTCCAACTACGGCGATGTTATTTTCAGCTTGACAGGCAACCACGCAACTTCCACATCCTGTACAGTCATTTAGATCAATGACCATACCCCAGTGATGTCCTTTGGTATGATCATAATTGTCCCATAAAGTAATAGTATGAGGCGCTTTCTGTCCTTCTGGTGTAATCAGAGTTACATCTGGATTACCTGATTTTTTATCTTTTTGCCATTCTGCTAGGGTAGTTTCTTTTACGATATTTCTACCTTCATAGTAATGGTGTATTTGAGTTTGTGCGAGTGCATACACTCCTTCTACTTTTGTGATTGTAGCAGTTGAGGCATAGGTTACACCTTCAGCACTTGCTTTTGCGAGTGGGTAAGCATTTTGCCCAACACCTGCTGCGGTTTTTCCTGCACCTTCTGCTCTACCATATCCTACCGCAATACCCAGTGTTCCATAAGCTTGACCGGGTTGAATTAAGACAGGTAAAGTAACGGAGTAGGCACCAGATTTGATTTCAGCCAAGTCGCCCTGATTGAGACTATTATCTTCCGCAAACTTGTTGGATACAGTAACATAATTGTCCCAAGAAGTTTTAGAGATAGGATCTGGGAATTCTTGCAACCAAGGATTGTTGGCCATGCTGCCATCCCGAATCGCTACTTTTTCATACAGTACTACGGAGAGATCTCCTAAGTTTTTACCAGCACCAGCAGCTGCACCCATTGCAGAGGCCATATCACCTGATAATGCAGGTTCAGCACCACCGGAGAAATTATCATACACGCCATCGTGCAGAGATTGATTCCAGTTGCCTGTAACTCCTAGGATAGAGGATTTCCAATTTTCCTGAACGAAGTCATAAGCTGCTTTAGGACTGCCTCCCCAAGTAAGATAAGATTCAATAGCCTGGCGGGTATCAAACAAAGCAGGAATCGTCGGTTGTGTCAGAGTGAAATGACCTGAAAGAGGTTCATTATCATTCCAAGATTCAAGGAAATGATTGTCTGGGCAAAGCCAAGTAACCGCAGCAGATGTTTCATCTAGGCGATCATTTAGGCTGATGGTATTTTTTACTTTACTGAGCGCTTGTTTGAATTCATTGCCTGCAGGATAATCATAGACTGGATTCACACCGGATAAGATGAGCGTATGCACCTGACCAGCCTTCATATCAGCAAGGAGTTGAGCCATTTCGGCATCGTTACCCGATTTTTGATTAGAAGTACGGGCGAGGCTCAGAGTAGTTCCGTAATTACCCAACAGATGGTTGATGGCATTTACGACTAATTGAATGTTGGTATTATTGCTACCACATACAACAAGGCTATTTCCTTTATGTTTCCAAAGGTCAGCAGCGATACGGGCTGCCATTTTACCTGGAGTAGGATCTTCTGAATTGGTATAAACGGTAGAGCCTGCTTTTTTGGCTACTTCATTATAGAGCGCAACCACAAAAGCGCCTTCCTGAGCGGGGCGTATGGTGGCTCTTTCATCGGCATTTGAACCTGTCAATGAAAGCAGGGATTCAACCTGATAATGCTTGGACATGGTTGATTTAGTATCATCCAATTTTCTTCCGGTAGCGTATTGTCTGGCAAACTGAGCGGGAGAAATCCAAGTACCGAGGAAATCGCAGTTGATACCTGCAATAACCTGAGCTTTATCAAACTGGTAAGTAGGGAGGGCATATTTACCGAAAGATGCCTGATTTGCGGCAAGCATTCCGTAATGAGAAACGGCGTCATACTGAACCAATTTGCCATCACTAGCTCCGTCCAATAGCGTTTGAACCGCTTTGCGGGTAGAGGGACTATTAACGGTACCAGTTAGGACTCTTAACTTTCCTGCTCCTGCTTTTGCTTCAGCAACTGCTTTGGAAATAGCAGCATCTGCCTCTGCCCAAGTAGTTACTTGTCCTGATTTCATAGGACTTTGAGCACGGTAGTTATCATAAAGGCTTAATACAGTGGCTTGACCCACAGAACAAGTTCCTTCCCCATTAAAGGAAAGTTCATTTCCTTCAATTTTGATAGGTCGACCATCTCGTACTTTGACCAGGATACCGCAAGCACTGGAGCATCCGGAGCAGGTAGAGGCAAAATAGTTTGCTACCCCTGGGGTTATGGTTTCAGGTTTAACTAAGAACGGAATAGCCTTTTTAACTGGAGTATCTCTACAGGCAGCCAGGGCTGCGGCAGAAATTCCAAAGCCGAACATTTTCAAGAAATCGCGGCGATTGCTTTTCAAAGAGGCAGTGTCTTCCGAAAGAGCATCTTCCAAAGGTAACTCTTCAGCAAACTCATTATGCCTGTGTTTCAGAAATTCCGGATCCTCATTGAGGACCTCAATTCCCTGCCAGTATTGTTTTGTATTCTCTGCCATGTATATGGAATGCTATGAATTCTTAACTGATACGATTAATAGTGACATTTTGCACATTCAAGACCACCGAGTTTTTCAACTGTAATGACCTCTTCAGTACCTTTCATTTTTTCATGAATTTTGAGGTAGTAGTCGTTCTTTTTTAGATCTACTTCTTTTTTACGGTGGCAATCAATACACCAGCCCATAGTGAGGGGGCTATATTGATAAACGACATCCATTTCCTCAACAGGTCCATGACACTCTTGACATTCTACACCACCGACTTTCACATGCTGTTGGTGGTTGAAGTACACAAAATCAGGAAGATTATGAATCCTAACCCATTCAACTGGAGTTCCGGTTTCCATGGCTTTGTATAACTTTTGAATTTCTGGAGATTCTTTCTTTACATAACTGTGACAGTTCATACAGATGTTGGTAGAAGGAATATTGGCACTTTTACTTTTTTCAACTCCAGTATGGCAGGTTTGACATTGAATTTGATTCGTGCCTGCATGTAATTGGTGCGAGAAAGCAATAGGTTGAGTTGGGGCATAGCCTTGATGCACCCCAACGGCGCGAGCTGTTTTGACTGTATAATTAAAGCCAGCAATAACCAAAACAAACAGGATAGCTGTGGCGACGAATTTGTTTTTGAGTAAATTGACAGATTGCTTGAGGGATTCAACAGGGATATTTTTTTCTCTGGCTTCTTTTTCTTTGAGCGCATTAACCAGCAGGGTAGTGATAAAAATCAAGAGGAAGATGATGAGGATAAGTACACCCGTTAAGGCGGCTAATCCCCAAAATAAGGTATCGGTTGGGATTCCAGTAGATCCTGCATCAGGGGCAGCCCCACCAGCAGCAGGAGCAGCAGCCACCTCGGCAGGAGCATCTGATTTTTCTACTATATAAGCTATAACGGCTTTGATTTCTTCGTCCTGCAGGTAGTCAAAAGCAGGCATTTGGGTTTTATTGTACTTATTGTACAAATCCACTGCGTATTTATCCCCGCTGTTGATTACCGCTGTTGAGTTTTTGATGAACTTCAAAATCCAAGCTTCATCTCTTCTTTTGTGAACATCTTTCAAAGCTGGTCCAACTACCTGTTTATCAATGGCGTGACAGGCAGTACAATTTTGTTTAAAGATTGCGGCTCCATCAGCGGCTATCGAGGAGGAAATTCCTTGAGTGAGCAACAGAAGCAGCAGGATAAAGGAGTGTCCTGATTTCATAATTCTTGCAATCGGTATATGCGTATATTTCATAGAACAGACAAAGTAATAAGAGTCGTAGAACCTGCGTTAAAACACCGAAAATCTGACGCGGTCAGTTTTTGGTTTCTTTGGAGTTGAATCCGTAAACAAGTGTTTTTAACTGCTGATTTCATGCATTTTTTCTGTAATGCGACGCAAATTAGTACCCCTGCTGAATTGTTCAAAGGATGCGGAACAAAAAAACTGTGGAAAAGATTATTTAGAAACCTTCTAAACTTGTAAAATATTTCCAAATGTTTGATGATTAATAATTTATGAAAAATACCCCTACTTCTATTTGTCTAATAATTCCCACAATTTTATTGAACTTTTTATCCCCAATTTTAGAAACCTTGCCCATCCGCCAGCATCGAGTAACTTTGTCCTCATGGATCGTTCAATAATAATTCGGGAAGCTAATCTGGTCAATGAGGGTCAGATTTATGTCAGTGACCTATTGATTCGGAATGGTAGAATTGAGAAAATTCAATCCGGGATATCCGTTTCTTATCGAGTAGATGAAATTTTGGGAGCAGGCAGGTATTTGCTTCCGGGAATGATAGATGACCAGGTACATTTTCGAGAGCCTGGCTTAACACATAAGGGGGACATTGCAACTGAATCTAGAGCTGCAGCGGCTGGGGGTATAACCTCTTATATGGAAATGCCCAATACGATACCACCTGCCTTGACGATAGAATTACTGGAGGAGAAATACGCTCGTGCTCAGGCTGTTTCTGCCGTAAATTATTCTTTTTTTCTAGGTACGGGATTAGATAACTTGGAGCACATCAAAAGAATGAACCCTGAGCAAATTTGTGGGTTGAAAATTTTCATGGGTTCCTCCACCGGAAATCTTTTGGTTGATAATGCGGATTACTTAGAGGAAGTGTTTCGTTCAGCTCCTTCGCTAATTGCTACCCATTGTGAACATGAGCCTACCGTTCGAGCTGATTTGGAAAGATTGCGTAGAGAGTATCCGGATGCCGATGCTCGGATTCACCCTATTGCGCGCAGTGAAGCTGCCTGTTATGCTTCCTCTTCCTTTGCGGTGGAATTAGCCAAGCGTACAGGTGCCAGATTACATATTCTACATATTAGTACTGAGAAAGAATTGTCCTTATTTCAAAGGGGAGGAGATTTAACTCAAAAGCAAATCACAGCAGAGGCTTGTGTTCATCATATCTGGTTTTCAGAAGAAGATTATGAGCGAAAGGGCAACTTAATCAAATGGAATCCATCCATTAAAAAAGCTTCTGACCGTAGTAGCTTGCAGCAAGCCATTCGGGATGGAGTGATTGATGTAATTGCTACGGACCATGCACCCCATACAATGGAAGAGAAGGCTAAGCCCTATTGGGATGCACCCTCTGGTGGTCCTTTGGTTCAACATGCATTGCCTGCACTATTGGAACTCGTTCGGGAAGGAGTATTCACTCTACCAGAGATAGTTCATAAAACGGCTCATGCACCTGCCTTGTGTTTTGGGGTTCAGGAAAGAGGATTTCTTCGAGAAGGATATAAAGCAGACTTGGTATTGGTCAATTTGGATAAACCCTTTACAGTTCATAAATCCAATATTTTGTATAAATGTGCTTGGTCGCCTTTTGAAGGTCAGGAGTTTCATTCCAGCATAGAAAAGACCTGGGTAAATGGAGAATTAGTATGGTCAGATGGCCGGATTCAGGATTCGGTTCGAGGAGAGAGATTGACATTTTCAAAAAAGTAGCATGCGTTGGGTTCGATTTATTTTATTTCCATTTTCACTACTGTTTTTAATTGTCGTTTACCTTCGCAACCTGTTTTACAAACAAAGATGGTTGAAGGTTGAGCGACTATCGGTGCCCATAGTTTCTATTGGAAATCTCTCCACGGGTGGCACAGGCAAAACTCCAATGGCTTGTTTTGTGTTATCTCATTATTTAGAGAGAGGAATAAAAGTAGGGTACCTCAGCCGAGGATATGGTCGGCAAACGAAGGGGTTTCGAAAGGTGGTGGAGCATGCAGACGGGGCTCGATTGTATGGAGACGAGCCAGTGTTAATAGCCAATCGTTTTCCAGAAGTACCTGTGGCGGTTTGCGAAGATCGGGTGAGCGGGGTAAAGAGGATGATTCAAGAATCGGGGATAGAATTGATTGTGTTGGATGATGCATTTCAACATCGAAAAATTGCTCGAGATTTGGACATAATTATGGTTGATGCCACCCAAATGCCAGATCGGGATTTGCTCTTGCCGGCAGGTAATTTGAGGGAGCCATTATCTTCTCTTAAACGAGCAGGGATGGTCGTATTAAATAAAATCCCTGTGCACATAGATGCAGATATTCTGTTGAAAAGATTGAAGCATCCTAGGATTGGAATCACTCAGGCGGAATTTGCGGAAGTGATATTTTTTCGTCCGGTCATCAAGGCTGCGGTTTCACCCGATACCCTATTGAATCAGCCAGTTATCGTCTTTTCAGGAATTGGGAATAACGAACAATTTTTCTCTCAGCTTAGAGAAATGGGAGTAGAAATTCGTAAAAGTTTTTATTTTCCGGATCATCATATGTACACCGCAGAGGATTTGAGAAAGATAACGCTGGAATATCGGGTACAAGTACCAGAATCTCCGGACTTAATAATTCTTACCACAGAAAAAGATTACTGCCGATTGAATTCAGTAAATTTGCCGGCTGTATTGGCACCGTACCCATGTGCTTATATCACGATGGATTTAAAGTGGCAGGCAGGAAGGGCGGAAATGGTGTCAGCATTAGATTCAATAATACCTTCATTAAACAGATATGACAGAGAAGCAACAATTTGAAGAAGCATTAGCGTTCATTCGCCGTTTACATCCGGAGCAACCCGAGATAGGGATCGTTTTGGGAACTGGTTTGGGTGGTTTGGTTAATGAAATTGCCATTGAAAAAGAAATCGCATATAATTTCATTCCGCATTTTCCTATTAGTACAGTAGAGAGTCATTTTGGGAAACTTATTATTGGCAAGTTGGGAGGAAAACGAGTCATCGCTATGCAGGGGAGGTTTCACTATTATGAGGGATACTCAATGCGGCAGATTACCTTTCCAATTCGCATTTTAAAAATGCTGGGTATTCACACGCTATTATTGTCAAATGCAGCAGGCGCGATGAATCCGAATTATAAGAAGGGAGATTTAATGATTATTGATGACCATATAGGTTTGCAAGGAGATAATCCTCTGATAGGTCTGCATGAAGATTCATTTGGTCCTCGTTTTCCGGATATGAGTCGGCCCTATCATCCTGATTTAATTCTGAAAGCAGAAGAAATTGGGAAGCAAGAAGGAGTGCCCTTAAAGAAGGGTGTATATGTTGCGGTAAGCGGACCTCAATTGGAAACGCGTGCAGAATACAGATTTTTGCGTTTGATTGGGGCCGATGTAGTAGGTATGTCAACTGTTCCTGAAGTAATGGTTGCCAATCAGATGGGATTAAAAACATTTGCAATATCGGTTGTAACGGATGAATGCAATCCAGATAATTTGAAGCCAGTGGATATTGCTGAAATTATTGCAGCAGCACAGGAAGCAGAACCAAAATTGACACGCATTCTGAGTCGCTTAATTGCTGAACTGCCTTATTAATTCGTTTTGATTCGATCTGGTTTTTATTGGTTGAGTAAATTGGTTATCTTGTCTGGATATTTATGCAATATCCTATGGGCACAGATGCCTGTAAATTCTAGATTTCGTCCGGATTCTACCTTAGGGGATAGCTCGAGAAATTTAGAGGATATAACACGGCTCATGCTATTTTCTAATCCAAGAAAAATTCGATCTCAAGGTTGGAGTGAGAATGATTCATTTAAACTAGAACCCGCTTCTTTGAGGTTTTGGGATGAGGCAGATACCCTTTCAGGATTTGTGCAGACTTTGGGAAACATGGGGAAGCCGGTTCGGCGGGTTCAATACGGTTTAACTGATGCTTTATTAGATCCGACAGCTATTCAGGATGAATTTACTCAGCAACAGGATCCCTATTTTTTGCGAGATTTTTCGAAGCTAAGATATGCAGATACCCGCACTCCATTTGTGAATGTTAATTTTGCTCAGGCCAGTAAACGATTGCAACGCGTGGAGGTTTGTATTTCCCAAAATGTTACTCCCTGGTGGAATGCTTTAATTAATTATAATAGGCGATTATCAGATGGCTCTTTTTTTAATTCTGCAACTGATCATTATAATATTTACACCACTCAGAGTATTCGTAGTAGGAATGGTAAGTATATGTTGAATTTAGCGGGTGTTTTTCAGCAATTACAGGATGGAATTAATGGGGGAATTGGAGTTGAAAAGGCAGGAGATTTACTAGAGATTAATCCGCTCAATACAGATCCGTTGATTAATCCTTCAATGCTTAGAAGAAGTGGAAAAAGTATTTATCTGCATCAGGTATATAAATTTAGATCTGATACTTCTCGTGTAAAAATTCATCCGAATGTATTTATGGAAGCAGAGCGGAGTGGGTATTTTAGGCAATATGAAGACAGGGCATTTCGATTGGGAAATTCTGCCTATCCTCAGTTTTTGAAAGATTCCTCCCAGATGAATGAATCTTGGTATAGTACTATTCAACGATTTCGATTTGGGACAGGAGTTAGGGTTGGGGCATTATATCAAGAAATAAGTTATGCCTATAATTTAGTTGAAAATCGCACCGGTTATGGGCAGGTATTTAGCTATTCCCATCAAGATTGGAAATATACGGGAGAATATTCTGGCAATTCAAACCAGTCCAAATTGGAATGGAAAGTTATGCACCGCAATTCGAGTGGATTTCCGACGGCACTTTGGGGGGAAGTATCTGGTGTAGTTCCTATTTCGGGTATTGTGCAACGGTTAAAGCAGGACACTTTATTAGAGCCGGGAGTGGAGCGGATTATTAATGATTGGCGGCCTTTACGAATTATCGGAGTGGGCAAAATAGGGGAAGTAAACTCCCCCTTTATGGAATTAGAGTATCAGGGAAATACTTTCTCCGCATCTGGGATAACTCAGAATCAAGAGGTGAAGCATTTTCGCTTAGGGTTAGAATGGCGTCGTGCAGATAAGTTAGTTGGAGCAGGGGAGCGATATAAGGGTAATTATATTAGAATACTTGGATTTTATTCAGGCGTAAATCAGTTTGTGGGGTATACGCCCCTCATGCAAAGAATTCAAGATAGCACGGGAAATTATTGGAATCGTGCCGGGATGGAAGCCGCATTCAGACTGCGTTTCAAGCGATTCTATTTTGAGCCTGAAATTGTTTATCAGCCTTTTGGAAGTTCATCTAATGGGATGGAAATTTATTTATTCGAGCAGCCCGATTTTTATAGTAAGGCTTCCTTTTATTACGAGAATCAGCTGTTTAAAAAAGCAGGATTATTTCGTTTTGGAATTGACTTTTGGGGATTTTCAGATTTTTATGGATTAGGATTTGAACCTGGCAGTGGATTGTTTATTCCGGCAGGTCAATCCCTTACTGCCACTTCAGGAGATCAGGTATTTTTTAGCTATTTAATTCCCTCGTATTATCGAGCGGATGTATTTTTAACTGCAAAGGTTAGAAGTGCTGTCATTTTCTTGCGACTTATGCATGTGAATCAAGGTATGCAGTATCCTCAATACTATACCACTCCTTATTATCCCTCTTGGGGACGCGTTTTTTCTTTTGGGGTGAATTGGACTTTTTGGGATTAGTTATGGTTTTAAAGCATTCAAATGAAACTATATGATTAAACCCACCGTTGTAGGGCATTAAATATGATTTCCTGAAACAAAAAGCATAAAGTGCTAGTTAAAAAATTCCAGTTTCTTAGCTTGTTGGGTATATTGATTCTGTTTTTACAGACAGCTAATGCTTATGCATGTATCAGCGGTATAGATAATTGTCAAAGGGTTGATAATCTTTCAGAGTATAGAGTAGATTTTGAAAATTCTCCACTGAATCCTTCGCATACAGATCCAATAGAGGCATCAGGCTCCGAAAAAGAGTCAGATTCTTCTGAAGGAGAAGATTCTTTTTTATCTGTTGATTGGATGCTTCAATGCTCTAATGAATATTTTTCTGTATTAATAAAATTTCTTCCGGGTAACTTCCCTGAAGATCATACCCCACCTCCCGAAGCCTAATTTTTGTTGACTTACATGGTTGCATGATTTGCAAAAATGTATTTTCAAACCTTGACTTCAAGTTGCTAGTGCTAAATTAGGAAAAATTCCTTAAGTTTTGCAACATGTCAAAATATAAAAGATTAACGGTCTACGAGAGAGAACAAATTTCGAAGATGTTAGCAGCAGATTGTACCTATTCGCTAATAGCG
>JBEIHC010000068.1:0-15126 GCA_040381555.1 Bacteroidia bacterium | reverse complement strand
TTCTACAGACTTGCCTTCTTCGAACTCCTTGAGAATCTGGGCAATCTGATTGGGACTGAACTTACTTTTTTTCATATTAACTGGTTAAAATTAGACTTTTTTGTCTATTTTAAAACAGTACTATTTTTGGGGGAGCAGACACCAATAGTTATTGGTAAAAGGACTAATACATTAAATTTAATAAATTTAAATTTATTCATTTTATATTCCATTTTCTTTATTAATGCGAGTCGATTTTTATGTGTATCTGATTTATTTCACCTTCGAAAAATAAAATGTCATCTGTTCCGCTTCAAGTTTATATACCAATATGTTTTCATTTATTTTTTTGATATCGAATATACTTTTTGTTTCATTTTGTTTGTTCTTTCCCCACTCAAGTATAGAAATAATAGATCCATTTTCAATTACAAATTTATATTTAGAGACACTTTTACCACCAGGTTGATTCTTGATTGTATAATCATTAATATTTGTACTAATATGAATTCCTTCTTTCTTGAATTCTTCAATTGCCACAATATCTCCAGAATTGCGATAACTGGGCTGGTAAATATTTACTATTGTTCCATCTTTGTTATGCTTTATTCCACTTAGGCCATCGGGATTGTTCTTCATGTATTCATTTGGAATCATAACAAGAGAATCTAATTCCCACTTAGCATAAATAAATTCCATAATTGTATTATTATCAATATGATTTTGCTCTGAATTTATTTTTTCAGATTCTTTAGGGGTTTCCGGGTATTCTGGGCTTGAATCATCAAAACTGCCCAGCGCGAGCAATAAGAATATTGTTGTAATTGATAAAGCGAGCAAATTTTTATGAGCTTTTTTCATAAATTGCCATTTAATTTTTCCATAAAAAAATATCGATTGAAAATTTTTCAAAAATATACAAATTTCTTAATCTATACCATTAATTGAATAAAAGTTATTGGTGAGAAATCTACCATTTTTTAGGGGAGTAGCCAAGGTAAACAGAGGTTTAGGGTAAACGGAAGCCCCCCAAACAAAAAAGCCCTACAGTTTTCTTACTGCAGGGCTTTCTTTTAATTTATTTCTTATTTACACCGTCTCTGCTTTCTCCAGCAAAACCGATACTTTGTTCTGACTCACTTCCACTACTCCGCCTATTCCCTTAATGTATTCAGTCTTGCCATCGGCTGTTTTGATACGAATTCTTCCCGAATCCAATGTGGCCACAATAGGCGCGTGGTTATACAGCACTTCAAAACTACCTTCCGAACCGGGCAATTGAATACTTTGTATTTCTCCGGAAAAAACTTTTCTATCCGGCGTAACGATATCCGCGTGAAGTGTTTTCATTAATTAATTTCAGCGAGAATTTTATTGCCTTTTTCGATTACATCATCGATGTTTCCAACTAAGTAGAAGGCCATCTCAGGCAGAGCATCCAGTTCCCCATTCAAAATCATATTGAACCCTTTGATGGTGTCTTCAATTCCTACGAATTTACCTTTCAAGCCGGTAAATTGCTCAGCCACAAAGAATGGTTGAGAAAGGAAACGCTGTACTTTACGGGCACGAGCGACCACCATTTTATCATCATCGGATAATTCATCCATACCCAAAATAGCGATGATATCTTGCAATTCTTTATACTTCTGAAGAATTTGTTTTACTCTTTGTGCACAAGCATAATGCTCTTCTCCCAAAATTGCAGGAGAAAGAATCCTGGAGGTAGAAGACAATGGATCCACGGCAGGATAAATCCCCAAGGCAGCAATTTCACGGGATAATTCCGTGGTTGCATCCAAGTGGGTAAAGGTTGTTGCTGGAGCTGGATCGGTATAATCATCCGCCGGTACATATACTGCCTGGATAGAAGTAATAGATCCTCTTTTGGTGGAGGTAATTCTTTCCTGCATGGCACCCATTTCTGTAGAGAGGGTAGGCTGGTAACCAACCGCTGAAGGCATACGACCTAAAAGGGCTGATACTTCAGAACCTGCTTGGGTGAAACGGAAGATGTTATCAATAAAGAATAGTACATCGCGACCACCGCTTTGAGAATCGCCATCCCGGAAGTATTCCGCGATAGAAAGACCGGACAAAGCAACACGGGCACGAGCTCCAGGAGGCTCATTCATCTGACCGAAAATCAGCGTTGCCTGTGACTCTCCCAATTCTTTCTCGTCCACATCCCCTAAGTTCCACTCCCCATTCTCCATCCCATGCTTAAACTTCTCTCCGTATTTAATTACATTGGATTCAATCATCTCACGGAGAAGGTCATTTCCTTCACGGGTTCTTTCCCCTACACCTGCAAACACAGAAAGACCTGCGTGGGCTTTTGCAATATTGTTAATCAACTCCATGATCAATACGGTTTTTCCAACACCCGCACCGCCAAAGAGTCCGATTTTACCCCCCTTCAAATAGGGAGCTAATAAGTCAATAACTTTAATTCCAGTAAAAAGTACTTTGGAATCTGTCGCCAAATCTTCAAATCTGGGTGCTGCACGGTGGATGCTGTATCCTCCGGCAGATACAGGCTGAGGAATACCATCAATCGCTTTACCGACCACATTAAACAGACGGCCTTTAATTCCTTCACCGGTAGGCATTTCGATGCTATTGCCTTTATCTACTACTTCCAAACCTCTACGCAATCCGTCTGTTGCATCCATGGCAATCGTACGAACCCGATTTTCTCCCAAATGTTGTTGAACTTCGAGAATCAATTCCGTTCCATCTTCTTTCTTGACCGCAAGGGCATTCAGAATCTTTGGCAAAGAGATGTCGTCTCCGCTGAAATCCACATCTATTACCGGACCGATGATTTGGGAGATTTTACCGTTGTTGCTCATAAATATTATTTCAGTTTGTTGTAATTTTTAAAACTTCGTACAAAATTAAGCTTTTCTGAAATAATCCCGCAAGGAATACAGAAATTTCGTAGGAAAATATCCACAAAAACTAAGGTTAAAAATGTTTAAACCGGAATTAGCTCTAGTTTTTGTAGTCGATTGAGTTCATTTTCCAGCTCTTCCTTCTGAATGGGCACCACCCCGGGATATTCGCAAACCATTCCTCCTGCCAAATTTGCCAAGGCTGCTGACTCTGGAATGCTCAAACCCAAGAGGTGGGCAAATGCTAATACGGAAATAACGGTATCGCCCGCTCCAGACACATCGGCAATTTTCCGTTCATGTGCGGGAATTCTCCAGCCTTTTCCCGCCTCATCAAGCAAAAACATGCCATTTTCGCTCAGAGTGAGCAGAGTCCAAGAATGCGGCATTCTCTTCCTTAATTCCAATACAGCCTGTTGAAGGCCGGAATAATCATCCTTATGCAATGGTAGGTTTAAGCCCTCCCGAAGTTCTTTCAAGTTCGGCTTAAAAACGGTACATCCTCGATAGTAAAAAAAGTTGCGATATTTAGGGTCAACCAGTACAGGAATATTGAGTGGCGCGAATGCTTGTTGAATTTCCTGAATCAGGTTTGAATCCAGCAGTCCTTTATCATAATCTTCAAAAATTACCCCTTGAACCTGAGGTAGGGATAACTTGATTTGGGCGAATACCTGCTGAGCTTCTTCGGTATGCAGTGGAGTCCGAATCTCTTTATCCACTCTCAGCATTTGGTGTTGATTACCAATAATCCTGATTTTTGCTGTAGTGCGTCTTCCCGGAATTCTGACTATTCCTTGAGTGGATAAGCCGGAGAGTTGCAATTGTTCTAAAAATAAATCTCCTTCTAAGTCAGTGCCGATTACGCCACAAAGAATAGGTTCGGCACCCAAGGCTTTCAGGTTCAAGGCAACATTAGCGGCACCTCCCAATCGATTTTCTTCCAACTCAACCTCCACAACCGGCACAGGTGCTTCCGGAGAAATGCGGTCCACTTTGCCCCAAAGATATCGATCTAACATTAAATCCCCTACAACCAGAATCTGCATTTTTGGTGCCGATTCTAAGGCAGATAAATAAATTTGGGAAGACAGGGAAATTGAAGAAATCACAATTTTTTAGAGAGTTTCTCCATCAATGCCAGAAAAGGCCCTGTATGCTGCATGATGTAAAAATGCAAAGAAGGAGCGCCTTTTTCCAAGAGATCTAAGGACTGCTGATAGGCCCAGTCAATACCCACCGCTTTTACCTCCTTATCATCTTTACATGCCATGACCCGCTCCACTAACTCCTCTGGAAAATTGATATAAAATACTTTGGGTATAGAAGTCAATTGTTTTTTGGAGGTCAAGATTTTTAACCCTGGAATGATGGGTACCTGTATCCCAGCTTCTCTGGCTTGATCTACAAACTCAAAATATTTAGAGTTGTCGAAGAACATTTGGGACACAGCATAATGGGCACCTGAATCGACTTTGTTTTTCAGATTTTGAATATCGAATTTAAGGTTCGGAGCCTCAAAATGTTTTTCCGGATAACAACTGACCCCAATGCAGAAGTCGGTTTTGGCGGCATCGATAAGGTTTTCATCAAGATACTTGCCTTGGTTCATTCCGTTCACTTGCTGCACTAAATCTAATGCAAAGGTATTGGCAGTCTTTCCCTCTGGTACAGGTCTTTGATAAACATTATCCCCTTTGATGCACAATAAATTTTCGACCCCTAGGTAGTTCAACTCTATGAGGGCATCTTCTGTTTCTTCTTTCGAGAATCCGGCACATAAAATATGAGGCACCGGATCTATGTTGTATTTGTACTTGATGGCGGCACAAAGTCCAAAAGTGCCCGGACTTTTGCGTTTAACGCGTTTTTTGAAAGATCCGTCGGGCATTTCTTCCCACATTACCTCTGCGGCATGGCTGGTTACATCAATAAAAGGTGGATTGAAGGGAAGAATGGTTTCAATTGCCTGATGGATTTGCTGTACATTTCCCCCTCTTCTAGGTGGGATAATTTCGACAGATATGCAAGGTTTACCAGAATTGGCAAGATGTTCAGTTACTTTCATGTGGCTACAAAATTAAGGATTAATTATTATTGGTAGGCAAAGAGCTCAAGAAGAACTTTTTGAAAGGTACGCTTTACTCAAAAAACTAGGACCCTTAGAAAAATATACAGAATGGTTATTTCTAAATAATGCTCAATCGATGATGGCAGCGAGCAGAAAGAGAAAGCACCCCTCCGGGTGCTTTCCAAAAAAAGCTATAACTAATACTCGCTACGAAATTAGTAATTTTAATTTACAAACAAGTTTAATTTTCGATTAATTTAAGTTTTGAAAAAATAAAAAAAACGGATTCTTGTGAAATCCGTTTTTGTGCCCAGGACTGGATTCGAACCAGCATGCTTGTTACAGCGCCACCCCCTCAAGATGGTATGTCTACCAATTTCACCACCTGGGCGTTGTGAATGCACAAAATTACCACGCATTTTTGTAATTTCAAAGAATGAATGAGGAATCTCTCTCTCTGCCCAAAATTAGCCTAAAACCTTTGTGGTTATTAGTGGTTAACCCAGTATCCGGTGGACGAAGGAAGGCAGACTTAATAGAAAAAGCCGTGGAATTTCTCGACAAACAGAATATTTCCACAGAATTATTTTACCTGACCGGCTTCCAAGATATCACCCATATTAAACACCTTATCAAGAAAATACATCCTCAACGCCTTATTGCTGTGGGAGGAGATGGTACTTGTAATCTGGTGGCGAATTGCGTCATGGAAACAGAAATCGTAATGGGGACATTACCCGCTGGTTCTGCTAATGGAATGGCTTTGGATTTAGGAATACCTCGAGATTGGGAATCCGCGTTAACACGCTTAATTGAGGGTGAAATCAAGAAAGTGGATGTTCTACATCTGAATGATAAGTACATATCAATTCACCTGAGTGATGCAGGTTTAAATGCTCAATTAATTTGGCGATTTGAGCAAAGTGGGCAAAGAGGGGGGTGGAGCTATTTTAAAGAAATGCTGCGAGCTTTGGTGCGAATAAACAGTTTTTCCGTCCGCTTACATTGCAATGACAAGCATTTTAAAAGTCGTGCGGTCATGCTGGCTTTTGCCAATGGTTCTAGATATGGTTCTGGAGCTGTATTGAATCCTGGAGGGAGTGTAGAGGATGGTAAATTTGAAATTTGCCTGATTAAACCAATGAAATGGTATCGTATGCCCGCTCTAACTTGGCGCCTATTTCGGGGAAATGTGAATATTGCTCCAGAAATGAAAATCTGGTCAACCCAGCATGCTTTAATTCGATTTAAACGAAATGTACTGCTTCAAGCAGATGGAGAAATTTTAGGACACCACAAGCAAATCGAAGTGAAAATAGTACCGGGTGCCGTTAACTTTATTGTGTAATCGGTTCTGCTTGGTGCAAGCTATCCCAATTTAATGAATGGGTTAGTTTAACAACTCCATCGCGTTGTTCTTGCTCAAAAATATGGAGTGATTGAATTCCCAATTCATTGATCTCCAGTCTAAAGAATCCTTTTCTCTGTCCTGCGAAAAGGGTTCCTTTTCCTTTGCGCACATAATAGCATTTACTACCAGCTCCACTAATCAGATGATTAATCAACTCACGGTGTATCCACTGAAGATTGTGTTCATGTCCGGAGGCATAGGTCAACCCCGGAAATTCCTCCATCAGGTCTAGCAGCCGCTCACGAAACCGAGAATATCTTGGGCTAGCCATATCTTCTTTAGCCCCGACATATTTTCGGTACATCAGTAACAAGCTTCCAACTCCTGGAAGTGGCGGAGTTCCAATTCCATAGAGGGATAGGGGAAACAGATGATGTTTCTTTCTAAACTTTCCCCCATGCAGAGAATGGCTCCTGACCGGATGATGCCCACAAATTAAAGTGGTTTTTGGATTCAGCCGAGTAAGCATTTCCTTTAATTCTTGGAAGAAGCTTTCCACACGAAATGGATTTCTAACTCCAGGCTGCATCCACCATTGGGTATTGAGAAAAACAAGATTAAATCCTGGAAATAGTTCTTTGCATTCAGGCCCAGGGCCAGGCTTTTGAGGCATACACTGGCTAGTCTGCCCCATTTCATCTCCGATGAAGGTTTCCAATCTTCTTAAGTTTTTCCAGCCACTGCTGCTTCCTTTTTTCCAATCGTGATTTCCACTGATGAAATAAATTTTTCCGGGATAATTCTTGAGCACGGATAACTGAGCTTTGATGACGGCTTCTGCCGCTGCTCTACCTGGGTCTTCCTTTTCAGGCATACCCTTAGGGTAAATCAAATCTCCAAGCAAAACCACACAGCCATTGGGGTGCTCGTAAAGGTCTTGTTCAAGAGCTTTGAGAACAGGATCCTGCCCGTCTACTTGAACGGCTCCAGTATCGCCTAGGAGCCAAATGGGGTAGGTAGGCTTTGTCATTGGGAGGGATTCAGCCATTAAAGAACTTAGTTAAAACACAAAAAGCACGGAAACCGTGCTTTTCAGTGATCTCGATGGGATTCGAACCCATGACCCTTTGATTAAAAGTCAAATGCTCTACCAGCTGAGCTACGAGATCGTTTGATTGATAAAAGAATGTTTTTATCAAATGGAGTACAAAAATACCCGGTGAGTCTGAAACTACCAAATTTTTATCCAATAAATGATTCCCTTCCTTACTAAGCCTCTCATTCACAGGAATGAAAAATATTAATTTAGGATGCATTGGGAGTAAATTTTATGGATTTTGAACTTCAGGAACTGAATTGGCTTCCTCAATTCCGGATTCATTTTCTTTTTTTAGCAATTTTTCCCGAGTATCTACTGCGATAATTTCACTTCGACGCCCTTCATAGGTCGGATCGAAATAGTACCTAAATGTGTGATGAATTTTTCCCAGCTTAGACCCTGTTGCTTCATGAAGCTTCCGCATTTTGGGATTAAAATCACCCACCCAGCTCAACTCCATTTCTTTGAATCCCATTGCTTTTGCATAGGGCATGGGCACCATAATCAAGGCAGATTCCAAGCCATATTTCTGGTATTTAGGCTTAACCCCCATTATCGTGACCCTTCCCCGGGTAAGAATGCCGCGCTTGCGATACCACTCAAAATTATTTTTACTTCGATACCAGAGCATTAATTTTTCAATCCACCCTAATTTTCCATTAAGAGGCTTAATGATTTGATTTAAATCAGGGAGACACAACATAAATCCTGCAGGATCTCCTTCTACATAGGCAAAACAGATTAATTCCCCAATCATCACATCTTTCAGTTCCTTAATCAAACTTCGAACCTGCACTTCTGTCATGGGCGAAAAATTCTCATGAAATTGCCAAGCATCATTGTAGATGTTTAGGAAGTCCATGCCATATTTCAACAATTTATCCTTGCTGACTAATTCAACACTAATCCCAGGTTTTTGAATAATCCATTGGGTTATCTTCTCAAATCGCTCTGGCAGTGGTTTACTAATGTCCAGGTGATTGGAAACCTGCTGATAAAACATCTTAAAGCCATAGTTTTGGAAGAAAGGAACATAATAGGCATGATTATAAGGCATCCCATAGGCAGGATGTGTATAGCCTTCTACCAATAAACCCCAATGTCGATCATTTTCTCCGAAATTAATTGGACCATCCATCGCCTGCATCCCTTTGGAAGCCAACCACTGTTTGCAGGTATTAAATAAGGTGATGGCAGCTTCTTCATCTTCAATACATTCAAAAAATCCCATCCCTCCGGTTGGTACTTCGGTATTGTGAGCCTTCTTATCATTAACAAATGCTGCCACTCTACCTACCCCTTTGCCCTTTTTATCCCGCAGAATCCAACGAATGGCTGAACCATGGGCAAAAAAGGGATTTTTCTTCGGGTCGAAAATGCCGTTAATTTCCATATCCAGAGGACAAACCCAGTTAGGGTCGGTGCGATACAGTTCGCGGGCAATGTCCAAAAACTCTTTTTCCTGGTTTGGATAGAGTACTTCTTCCGGGGTGTATTTCATGTTTGTCAATGGCATTAATAGATCAAAATTCTTTTGGTCACTGGGGCTTTTGTCTCACTTTGGAATTGTACCCAATAACATCCTGCAGGAAGTGAGTATGCAGGAATGGAGTGAGATGATTGAGTAGACTGGGTAACCCAATTGAGGATACTTCTTCCAGATAAATCTAAAACTCTTATTGTTGAAATTCCAGAGGAAGCAGGAAATGTTAGTAAAATAGGTTCTGTAGATAGAGAGGGAACAGGCTGAATTTGAAAAAGTTCAGATTCAAGACTTTCTGAAGTGGCAGTAAGGGTGCCATCCGTTCTAAATTGAAAACTGGTGCCCATGGAATCTGGATCTACACAAGGGTAGTAGGGCGAAATGGGGCTAACTTTCCAGTGATAACTTTTGTCATTCTCTAATCCTTGGGCAACATGAAAAAAAGTATCGGTGGTAAAGAATTTTACCGTAGAAAAGGTAAAAGAATTAATAGGGGTGATCATGCCAACATATTCAGTGGCACCAGGGACTGCATTCCATCGAAGCATAAACCCTGCAGTGGGAACGATTGCGCTATCACTGGGGGTAAGAAGGGTAGTAATCTGTTCAGGATAAAAAGTGGGAGCAGGAATGGAGTTGAGGTAGGGGCGATCCTGAGTGCGAGAAATTCGCATGGCATCCATTTGCTCTTGACTAAATCTTTTTCCGCAAGGTTCAATAGAATAGGACATAAAGAAAGAACCATCTGGTTGGTAAGGATCTCCATTAAGGTCTAATTTAGATCCTGTATAGGGACAATTCCAGCGGAAGTCCAAGAAATCGGCCGGAGTATCGCAAAAATAATCTCCTGCTGAGGCACAATTGCTGCCATTCACGAATTCAGAAGCTCCGGAGGAATTCCAATTATCAAAAGTATGGGGTAATGAAAGATAATGTCCAACTTCATGGGGAAGCGTACTGTTGCCGGGGCGCGAACAAGCTTTTGCCAAAGCAATTCCACCTCTTCCATTTCCCGGGCCACCACCGGGATAATAAGCATACCCACAAGCATCAGATGGATTTTGCACGATATAGACATTCATCGCATTAAAGACATTGTGGACATCCATCATCTCATAACCTGCACTCCAATCGTGATTGTAATACCTTGAGTTGTTGATGTAATAAAAGGTATCTGCTAGAAAAAAACGAATAGAAGCTGGGATATACTGTCGATTCAACTCGCAAATAAGTTGAAAAGCCTGTTCTTTGGGAAAATATCCGTTTCCATTGTCATTTCCCACAATGTGTATAACTACCGGAATGAATAATTCACCAGCTTGTAAGCGTAAATTTTTTCGAAAGGAATGGTCTAAAGAATGGAACCAGTTTTCTGCCTCTGAAGAGATTCTGGTTCCACATGGCTCAAGTATTTGATTTTGAGCAAATAAAGATTGATTTTGCAGACTTAAAAATAGCAAGGCAAGGATGCACAGAATTCTCATATAAATAGGCCTTAGAAATTGGCTTCAGGACAAAGGTAATAAATTCCTTTGCCGGGCTTTCGTATCGTTTTCCGGAAATGTCCCGAAAAGATTTTTGTATTATTGCAGTCCTTTTGAAAATAGAAGGCACGGATAAATGGCAAAAAACATAGTAATAGTAGAGTCACCCGCTAAGGCGAAAACGATTGAAGGCTATCTTGGGAAAGATTATCTCGTCAAAGCATCTTATGGACACATTCGGGATCTTCCCAAAGGAAATAATGCGGTAGATGTTGCAAATGGCTTTTTACCCAGGTATGAAGTTTCAGAAGACAAGGAAAAAGTAGTGGCTGAACTTCGTAAATTAGTCAGTAAAGCAGAAACTGTCTGGTTAGCAACGGATGAGGACCGCGAAGGAGAAGCCATTTCCTGGCATCTGGCGGAAGTGTTAGAGCTTGATCCTCGGGAAACCAAAAGAATTGTATTTCACGAGATTACCAAAAAGGCAATCTTAAAAGCGATTGAAAATCCAAGAGCCATCGATCAAAATCTGGTAGATGCCCAACAGGCGAGAAGGGTATTGGATAGATTGGTCGGATTTGAGTTATCACCTATACTTTGGACAAAAGTTCGAACTGGGCTCTCTGCAGGTAGGGTGCAGTCGGTTGCAGTTCGATTGATTGCCGAAAGAGAAAGGGAAATTGATAAATTTTCGGTTTCCTCTTACTTCAAGGTAAATGGTGATTTCCTAGCAGAGGGTAAAAAACTCAAGGCAGAACTTTCGGAAAAATTAAAGGAAAAGAAGGATGCAGAAGCTTTTTTGGCAGAATGTATTTCCGGGAAATTTACCATCAGTAACCTAGAAGTGAAGCCAGGAAAGAAGACTCCCTCACCTCCTTTTACTACCTCTACCCTACAACAGGAAGCCAGCCGTAAGCATGGGTTTTCTGTTTCTCAAACCATGATTCTGGCTCAAAAACTATATGAGTCTGGAAAAATTACCTACATGCGTACCGATTCAGTTAATCTTTCAGACTCAGCTTTGGAAATGGCTGCTGAAAGTATTCAATCTCAATTTGGAGATAAATATTATAAGCGTAGGATATATAAAACCAAATCTGCCTCTGCTCAGGAAGCGCACGAAGCCATTCGTCCGACTGACTTTTCTCAAATGAAAGTATCCACCGATGCTCGTGAGCAAAAGTTATATGAGCTGATTTGGAAGCGTGCATTGGCTTCTCAAATGGCAGATGCGGAAATTGAAAAAACCGTTGCAGAAATTTCAATTTCCACCTCTGCACGCAAACTCACAGCAACAGGAGAAGTCTTGAAATTTGATGGTTTCTTGAAGGTCTATATGGAATCTGGCGATGAGGATTCTGACGAGGAAGAGGCAACAGGTGTATTGCCCCCACTCAAGGTAGGACAAGAACTTGAGATGGTGCAACTGTCTGCTACGCGTAAATTTTCCAGACCTCCAGCTCGATTCACTGAGGCTAGTTTGGTAAAAAAAATGGAAGAATTAGGTATTGGTCGCCCTTCAACTTATGCGCCAACTATTTCTACCATTATCAAAAGAGAATATGTGGTAAAGGAAGATCGTTTAGGTCGTGAAAGAGCCTATGAAGTAATCACTTTAGCCAAAGGAAAAATAAAAGAGGAAACCAAAACCGAGAACACCGGTGCGGAAAAAGCTAAGTTATTTCCCACGGATATGGGTATTTTGGTTACGGATTTCCTTGTAACCTACTTCCCGGATATTGTGGATTATTCATTTACCGCTGAGGTAGAGAATGAATTTGACGAAATTGCTGCTGGTAAATTGACCTGGAGTGCCATGCTGGAGGAGTTCTATGGCCCTTTCCATGCCAGAGTAATCAGTACCAAAGAAACGGCAGAACGCGTGCAGGGTGAGAGGGTATTGGGAGTTCATCCGGTGAGTGGACTAACAATGAGCGTGCGATTAGGCAGGTTTGGACCTATCGTGCAAATGCAGGGGAAAGACGAAGGCAAACCCACTTATGCCAATTTGCGCACTGGCCAAAGACTCGAAACCATCACTTTGGATGAAGCCCTAGAATTATTCAAAATGCCTCGGGAAGTAGGGGAGTTTGAGGGGAAAGTGATGAAGGCAAATATTGGAAGATTTGGACCTTACATTCAGCATGATAGTAAATTTTACACCATTCCAAAGGATCAGGATCCTCATGTCATTAATGAAGCAGAAGCGGTAGCCCTAATTGAGGGTAAACGAGCTGCTGATGCGGCAAAACTCATTCATGAATATGCCGGGGGCGAATTGAAAGTACTGAATGGGCGTTGGGGCCCTTATCTCGCTGCACGGGGAGAAAATGTAAAATTACCTAAAGGAATTGATGCCCAGGCACTTACCGAAGCCGATTGCGAAGAACTATATCAACAGCATATGGCCAAAGTGCAAACGGAAGGACCTGCGAAAAAGAAATCCGGATTTAAAGGCAAGCGCAAATAGGGCAGTCTTCTGAATCTGAAAATCCATAACTTTGCCATTCGAAAAACAAAAGAAATATTACTCGACCATGTCTTATCAAAACATTGAATCCCTGCTGGCAGACAAAGCCGGATATTATTTAAACCACGAGAGCAAGACTATCAGCAGAGATAGCCTGCATTTACCTGGGCCTGATTTTACAGATCGTATTTTTAAAGAAACCAATCGATCCAATCAGGTTTTAAGAAGCCTTCAGGCTCTATACGGTCATGGTCGCTTGGCCAATACAGGGTATCTTTCCATTTTGCCGGTAGATCAGGGAATTGAGCATAGTGCCGGAGCGTCTTTCGCACCGAATCCAATTTATTTCGACCCTGCCAATATCGTAAACCTAGCGATTGAATCAGGTTGTAATGCTGTCGCCTCCACCTTTGGAGTTTTGGCCTCTGTCTCCAGAAAATATGCCCATAAAATTCCTTTTATTGTTAAGATCAACCATAACGAGTTTTTAAGCTATCCAAACAAATATGATCAAATCATGTTTGGTTCTGTGGAGGATGCTTGGAACATGGGAGCTGTAGCTGTTGGTGCAACCATTTATTTTGGTTCTCCAGAATCTACCCGTCAAATCCAAGAAGTTGCCCAAGCTTTTGAACGCGCACATGAATTAGGAATGGCAACCATTTTGTGGTGTTACCTCCGAAACAGTGCATTCAATGTGAAAGGAGATAAAGATTATCATGTATCGGCTGATTTGAGTAGCCAGGCAAACCACTTGGGCGTAACCATTCAGGCTGATATCATTAAGCAAAAATTGCCTGAAAATAATGGAGGATATAATGCCCTCAATTATGGTAAAACCCATAAAAAAGTGTATTCAGATTTAACAACAGATCATCCAATTGATTTAACCAGATATCAAGTAGCCAATTGCTATATGGGTCGGGCTGGTTTAATCAATTCTGGTGGTGCATCCTCCGGAGCCTCGGACTTGGCAGAGGCTGTTATCACTGCGGTTGTCAATAAGCGTGCGGGTGGTTCTGGACTAATTTTAGGCAGAAAAGCCTTTCAAAAACCAATGAATGAAGGGATTGAAATTATTCGCTCCGTTCAGGATGTGTATCTTGAATCGAAAGTGACTATTGCCTAATAAATTTCACTTATTACAGGGGTTCACTCTGATAAAATATGTCTTGGTTTAAGCGAGTAAAAGAAGGTATCGTTACCAGAACCGAGGAGAAGAAAGAGGCTCCGGATGGTCTGTTTATAAAATGTCCTTCCTGCAAGAAGTTGGCAACAGCCAAAGTGATACAGGAAAACAGCCATGTTTGCATCAATTGCGAATATCATTTCCAAATAGGGAGCAAAGAGTATTTTTCCTTATTGTTTGATGATAATCAATTTACAGAATTGGATGCGGACTTGATTTCTGCAGATCCACTGCATTTTGTCGATACCAAAGCCTATCCAGATAGAATCAAGGCGTCTATTGAAAAAACCGGTTTGAAGGATGCTATTCGCACTGCACATGGAAAAGTGGAAGGCGAGGATTTGGTAGTTGCCTGTATGGATTTTGATTTTATCGGAGGAAGTATGGGTTCTGTTATGGGCGAAAAAATTGCCCGAGCCATTGATTACAGCTTGGCACATAAAATACCCATCCTCGTTATTTCTAAAAGTGGAGGTGCCAGAATGATGGAGGGAGCTCTCAGCTTAATGCAAATGGCAAAAACCAGTGCCAAACTGGCCTTACTAGGTCAGGCGGGCATTCCCTACTTTTCTTTAATGACGGACCCTACTACCGGAGGCGTAACCGCTAGTTTTGCCATGTTGGGTGATTTAAATATGGCTGAACCCAATGCCCTCATCGGTTTCGCTGGTCCAAGAGTTATTAAAGAAACGATCGGAAAAGATTTACCTAAAGGTTTTCAACGATCCGAATTTTTATTAGATCATGGCTTCCTCGATTTTATCGTAGATCGCAGAGAATTGAAACATCGGCTCTCTTTACTCATACGAATGCTTAAACCAGCATAAGGGAAAAGTTAGTGGTTAATGATTAGGGGTTAGTGATGAATGATGAATGATGAATGGTTAGTGAGCATTAAAACTTTACTAGTCATATCGAGTAGGCACCGCAGGCAATTCGAAAATTCTGGAAAGTCATAGTGCCGTATCGAGATAAGACGTGCCCCACTCATAACTCATAACTCATAACTCATAACTCATAATTTATAACTCATAACTCCTCCGCCCGTCTTACCTCGATACGGTGCGAAATCCTTCATGAAAACTCAATCTATCTTTCGGCAC
>JBEIHC010000067.1:0-15373 GCA_040381555.1 Bacteroidia bacterium | reverse complement strand
TGCCTCTACAACACCACCCCTGCCTTATTTTCCGCATGTTGTGGTGGCAACCCGGTAACAATCGGAATGGGCGTTTTTGAAATGCCTGCAAACCCCTGATAAATATTGACAAGATGATGAAATCCTTGTTTGCGCAGGATAGATGCCGCCATCATGGAACGATAGCCCCCCTGACAATGAACGAAGTAGGTGTGTTCTGGATTCAATTCTTTTAGGTGCTTATCCAAAGTTTCTAAAGTCTGGAATCTTGCATTGCGTACATGTCCCGCTTCCACTTCTCCGGCTTTGCGTACATCTAAAATGTGTAGGTGGTTTTGCTGATATCGGGCGAAAAATTCCTCCGGAGAAATAGATAGGATGGTTTCTAATGAGTAACCTGCTTCCTTCCAGGTTTCAATTCCTCCATTCAGATACCCCAAAATATGGTGAAAACCCACTCTGGCCAAGCGATCGGATGATTCTAATTCTTTATCCGGCTCTGTTATCAATATCAGCGGTGCCTCTATATCTAATAAGGAGGCTGCCCAAATGGCAAATTGCCCATTGAGCCCAATATTAATGGATCCCGGAATAAAGCCTTTTTCAAAAGCATCTGGAATGCGGGTATCTAATACTGTTATGCCGGAGGCAAGGTGTCTCCTGATTTCCTCTGCGGAAAGTGCAGTGCCAGCATGTCTGCGCACTTCTTCAATGGAGGGGTAGCCATTTATATTGATGGAAGCATCTTTAAAGAAATAGGCTGGGGGAGGGAGCATTCCTTCGGTTACTTCTTTGATAAACTGCTCCTTGCTCATTTCCTGAAGGGCATAGTTGCTTTGTTTTTGTTGCCCTATGGTGGAGAATTTTTCTGGCCCCAGATTTTTTCCGCAAGAGGAACCTGCTCCATGCCCGGGATAAACCAATACTTCGTTAGGTAGGGTCATGACTTTATTTCTCAGGCTGTCATATAAGATGGAGGCAAGATCCTGACTGCTCATATCACCACTGGCGAGATCTGGCCGTCCCACATCTCCGATAAATAAAGTGTCGCCGGTAAAAAGGGCATTTTCTTTCCCGTTTTCATCCAAGAGCAACCAACAGGTGGATTCTAAGGTATGTCCAGGGGTATGAATGGCTTTGATTGTAACTTTCCCTAAAGAAAAAGTTTCCCCATCTTTTGCATTGTGTACGGGGTATTGGGGTTTGGCATTTGGGCCATAAATTATTTTTGCTCCTGTTTGGGCTGCTAGGTCAATATGCCCGGAGACAAAATCGGCATGGAAGTGAGTTTCAAATACATAAATGATTTTAGCGCCTCGGCTTGCAGCAAGCTGAAGGTATGGCTCAGGCTCCCGGATGGGGTCGATTACCGCTGCAAATCCATCTGACTCGATGTAATAGGCTGCCTCTGCAAGGCAATTGGTGTATAACTGTTCGATGTACATAGTTGACTCCTGTTAATTTTGCATTCTGTTTCAGCAGCAATTCTATCACGGATGACTGCGTTCAGTAAAAATACGCAATAAGAAAATACTTATGCAGGCTACTTACGGATTATTAGGGAAAAAGTTAAAACACAGCTTTTCCAAATTATATTTTGAAGCGAAGTTTGAATCTCAGAAGATAGATGCCGCTTATGAGTTATTTGAGTTGGAAGAAATTACAGATTTTCCGGCTTTGCTGTCTGAATACACCTATTTGAAAGGTTTGAATGTAACCATTCCGTATAAGCAGCAGATAATCCCTTATCTGGATGAATTAGATCCAGAGGCAAAAGAAGTGGGGGCGGTGAATACATTGGTTATTCGGGGAGAAAAAATCAAAGGCTACAACACGGATGTGTATGGGTTTCATCATTCCTTGATTCGGTTTATTCCGAAGGATATGAAAAAAACTCAGGCGATTATTTTGGGTACAGGAGGGGCTTCTCGGGCGGTGCAATTTGTATTGCAGCATTACTATCAATTTCCCTGTGTTCGGGTATCTCGGAAGGACAGGCAAACAGAAGGCGTGATTACTTATGAGGAGATGCGCTCATTGGATTTTAAAAAGCATAAACTCATTGTGAATACGACTCCATTGGGGATGCATCCATTAATAGAAGGTTGCCCGGATTTTCCTTTTGAAAAGCTGACGGATAAACATTTGGTGTATGATTTGATTTACAATCCGGAGCGGACGATATTTTTAAATCAGGCTGCTGCTCGCAATGCCCATGTAAAGAATGGCTTGGAGATGCTGTATTTACAGGCAGAGCGTGCTTGGGAAATTTGGAATCAGGATGCTTTATAAGGTTTCGCTTGCACCAAGCTTAGCTTGGTGCAAGCGAAAAAAAATGATGCGCAATAGTTTGATTTTTATACTGACACTGTGGACTTGGGTTTATGGGCAATCCGTTCAATCCGAACAGATTGGAAGTTGGAGTCGGAAGGGTTTTCAGGAAATACAACCTTGGAAATTAACTGGTCGGCTTTCAGGCAAAGAGGCAAAGGCTTTAAAGCGCATTACGCCTGAAGCATGGGCAGGAAAAGAGTTAATTGTTGTTATTGGTTTTTGGTGCAGTGATAGTGAAGATTGGATTCCAGTGTTTTTGAATGGACTGGAAAAATTTCCGGAAGTCAAAGTTCAGTTTCAGGCATTGGACCGGAAAAAGGGCGGTGGGGAAGCCTGGAAAAATCCGTTTAACATTACTCTGCTTCCGACCTTTATTGTGCTTGAAAATGAACTTGAAAAGGGCCGAATAGAAGAAACGCCGGCATCGGGAATCTTATGGAAGGACCTTGGGGAATTGCTGAAAAACTGATGAATATTTGCAAAAGTTATTCACAATGTGTATATTTGAATTCTCTTAACAAGGAAATCACTACTGCTTTTGTGTAAGACTTATATGAGTACAAAGAAGTGGAATCACTTTGGAATAGGCATCTTGTTGCTATTCCTGAGTTTCAGCCAAGTATCAGGTCAAGGTCGTCGTACTTATTTTACGGTGGGCCCTGCGTTGGGTATATCCAATTATTTTGGGGATCTGGATAATAATTTCGGATTTTTTAAATTTTCAAAACCTGGGGTTGGGTTTAATGTTGTCTATCATTATGACCCGCACATGAGCATTCGACTTGGGGTTGCCCAAGCATGGGTAGGTGCAATGGATCAGGGAGGTAGAAATGAAGGTAGGAACTTGCATTTTAGAAGCCCCATCACTGAAGTTTCCATGCAAGTTTGTTACGATTTCATCGGTAACTATCGTCGGTATAAATACCGTCCGTTTTTTACACCCTATATTTTTGGAGGAATTGGGGTGTATGCATTTAATCCCAAGGCGCAGTTTTTTGATGTAGCACAAAATAAATCCGTGTTTATTGAATTACAGCCCTTAGGAACAGAGGGTCAATTTTTGCCTTTATTGGATCAAGGCTATCCAAGACCTTATGCGTTGACTCAAATCAACATTCCATTTGGAGCGGGTATTCGCTATAAGTTTACTTATATGATTGATATCGGTTTTGAAGTTGGATTGCGAAAGTTATTTACCGATTATTTGGATGATGTCAGTAGTTTGTATCCTAACTTGAGGGCTCTGGAGTTACAAAATCCAAAATCATATATTATGGCAGATCGCTCCTTAGATTTGACGGAAGATAATCGTCGTCAATATCCTTATGGTGCAGGTTCTGGCAATGTTCGGGGTTTTTCGAATCAGGACGATTGGTATATTTTTTCCATGCTGACGGTTAATTTTATTATTGACAACCGTAAGTGTCCTAAGTTTGCTAAGGCAAATACGCGTCGTAAAGCCAGTCGTCGATAACTTTCAAACAATTCATTTTGGAGTTGCTCTAATGAGCCTTGAAATTCCATTTCGCATGGGATACATACTTCATTTTCCTGATAACCCCGCTTGGTGATAGCCGCGTTTGGTGTTAGCTGGGTTTGGTGTTAACCCTGCTTGGTGTTAACTCCGTTTGGTGTTAACCGGGTTTGGTGTTAGCTGGGTTTGGTATTAGCCCCGTTTGGTGTTAGCCCCAAGAAGGGCGAGAGAGGGTTTAACCTGGTTTTAAGCCATATAAAAGATATATACCGACCCCTCAGGATATCTCTAAGATTTACTTACCCACTAAAACCGACCTATACTCAATACTTTTCTGTTAATAGATGCGTTATTTTCGGGATTTAATTTTCTCCTGTTTCCTTGAAATATATTGAAATGCCCATTTTAGATTATTGTATTTTCAATTTGTTGAGATTCTTTTCCCAATCCCAACAAAATAATAGGAACTTAAGGCTTGTGAGGCAGTATAAATCAGTATATTCTATTAATTTTGCACTAGAAGCGTATTGGACTTTGCTGATGCGCTTTTTTTCTTTTAATCTTCATGTCCGTAAAGCTTCCTGAATATTTGGATCTACAAAACATACCCGAGCATATTGCAATCATTATGGACGGGAATGGGCGTTGGGCCAAGCAAAAAGGCAATAGTCGAATATTCGGACATCAATCTGCCGTAGAAGCCGTACGGGATACTACCGAAGGCGCCGCCGCCGCGGGAGTTAAGTTTCTTACCCTCTATGCCTTCTCTACCGAAAATTGGAATCGTCCCCAGTTTGAAGTGATGGCACTCATGGAATTATTAGTAATGACCATCGCCCGGGAAACACCTACCCTGATGGAGAATAATATTCGCCTCATGAGTATCGGTCGCACAGAGGATTTACCAAAATCCTGCCAGAAGCAATTGGCGGAAGCGATGCGAAAAACCGAAGGCAATACTCGGATGGTGTTGAATTTAGCACTTTCTTATGGTGGCCGTCGGGATATTTTACAAGCGGTTCAAGCCTTAAGTGACCAAGTTAAATCTGGGCAGATCGCTTCTAAAGATATCAATGAGGCAGTATTTAAGTCTCAATTAAGCACTCACTTTCTGCCAGACCCAGAATTAATGATTCGTACCAGTGGAGAATTTCGAATCAGTAACTTTTTGCTTTGGGAGCTTGCCTATTCTGAAATTTATATCACCCCTAAATTTTGGCCGGATTTTCGACGGGCAGATTTATACGAAGCCATTGCCGATTATCAAAAGCGCGAACGACGCTTTGGGAAAACTAGTGAACAAATACAAACTGGAGCATGAACCCTGTCAAAATAATTTTTATCCTGATTGGCATGATGCTTCCCTTAGGGGCATTGGCCCAGCCAGGATTAGTCAATTACGATAAACCCAAAGAATATACTCTATCTGGAATTAATGTAGAATCTTCCGGGGCGATGGATAAAAATACCCTCATTTCAATGAGCGGCTTAACCATTGGCAATACGATTTCAATTCCTGGTCAATCAGTTGCAGATGCAATTAAGAAATTATGGAAGCAGGGCCTGTTTTCGGATGTTCTCATTGAAACCGAAAACATATCTGGAAATAATGTATTTATTATAATTAAGGTAGTTGAGCGCCCCCGAATCGAAAAATTTACTTTTAATGGAGTAACAAAAAGTCAAGCGGATGATTTAAGGGAAAAGATATCGTTCATTCGGGGGACTATTTTCACGGAGACCAAGCGAATGAATGCGTTGAGAATTATTAAAAATTTTTATCAGGAAAAAGGATTTTATCATACCCAAGCAGAAATTAATAGTACCCTAAATGCGCGTAATGAAGTGGCCCTTACCATTGATATCGAAAAGGGTCGCCGAACCAAAGTAGATCAGATTGTGCTCACCGGAAATTCAGAAGTAACTTCTGCTCTACTTAGAAGGAAATTTAAGGAGACCAAACAAGTTCGTTTTTTTAGAGTATTTAAGCGCTCCAAATATATTCGGGGGAATTATGTAGAAGATAAAAAGAAAATGGTTTCTTTTTATCAGTCTAAAGGATATCGGGATGCCAGAATTATTCAGGATACCTTATATCCTGTCAGTGCGAATAAGTTAAAGATTGAGATGCAGGTTTTCGAGGGAAATAAATATTATTATCGGGACATTCGGTGGACAGGTAATTTTAAATATGATGACACTCAATTAAGCACGGCATTGGGAATCAAAAAAGGTTCTGTTTATAATCCCGTAGAATTAGATAAAAGGCTGACGATAGATCCGAATGGTACGGATATTTCCTCTCTGTATATGGATGATGGATATTTATTTTTTAATATTACTCCGATAGAGACGGCAGTAGAAGGGGATTCTGTCGATATAGAATTAAAAATATTTGAAGGGCCGCAGGCAAATAATAATAAGATATTTGTTGAGGGAAATGATAAGACTAGTGATTATGTGATATTGCGAGAGATACGCACTTTGCCTGGAAGTAAATTTAGTCGGGCGGATGTGATTCGTTCTCAGCGTGAGATATTGGCTTTAGGATATTTTGATCAAGAGTCATTAAACCCTACTCCAATGCCAGATATTAATCGAGGTACGGTAGATATAAAATATAAAGTGGATGAAAAGCCGAATGATCAGTTGCAATTGCAAGGAGGTTGGGGTGGTCGTATTCGTGATAATAATGGGAATATTATTGGTGGGGGATTATTGGGGACCGTATCTGTAACTTTTAATAATTTCTCTTCGAAAAGATTTTTTAAACGGGATGCTTGGAAACGAGGCTTTTTACCTTCTGGAGATGGACAGAGATTAAATCTTGCTTATCAAACCAATGGACGGGCTTTTCAGAATTTCTCAGCCGGATTTGTAGAGCCTTGGTTTGGCGGAAAGAAGCCGAATTCATTGGGCGTAAATGCTAATTATTCGGTTCAGCGATATGATCCTACAGCCTATAGAATTGCTATTTTAGGTGCTTCTGTTGATTATGGAAAAAGATTGAGATTCCCCGATGATCATTTTAGAATGTATTGGTCTGCCGGATATAGAAATTATAATGTTCAGAATGGTGGAAGTACATTTGGAATTGAGAATGGAAATATTAATGTATGGTCATTGAAATTTACTTTAGATCGTACGAGTGTGGATGCACCTATTTATCCGAGAAATGGATCTATTAATACCTTCTCTGTACAAGCCACGCCTCCTTGGTCTACTTTTATTTCCAAAGATTATGCGGGCTTAAAGGCAAGTAATAATTTAGGCGAATTATATCGGAATTTAGAATTTCATAAATGGAAATTTGAATCTTCTTGGTTTTTGCGTGTTGCAGGTAGTTTAGTTGGGAATTTCAAAATGCGTCATGGGTTTATTGGATATTATAATCCCACGATTGGTTTATCCCAATTTGAGCGCTTTTATTTAGGCGGAGATGGCTTACAAATGTTCTTCCTCGATGGTAGAGAGATAATAGGATTACGCGGATATCAGAATAATGCCTTGGGTCCAAGAAATAGTGTAGGTCAAACAATTGGGGGGACATTATTTACTAAATATACCTTAGAGTTAAGGCAATTATTAACTCCCCCCAAGACTCAGCAAATTATGGTATGGCTGCATGGGTTTTTGGAGGCTGGAAATGCGTGGGATAAATTCAGAGATTATAATCCCTTTTTATTGAAGCGATCTGCAGGGGCAGGGGTAAGATTAATGCTCCCTTTTATGGGCTTGATCGGGGTGGATTATGGATATGGCTTCGATACAGTTGTGCGTGAAGGAGATGGCTTAAGTAAGGGTAGATTCCATTTTATATTCGGTCAGCAGTTTTAGGTTTTTATTTTGCTATCACCAAGCGGTATTTTCCCTATGACCCGAAAGAGGAACTAATTGAGGAAGAGGAGGACCTTGAGTTCGGATACGAAAAAATATTTCTGGATAAATAAGGGGATAAGACATTCCAACAAGCTTTTCTGCCTTGTTCAATCCAGAATTGCTGTTCTGGATTGACAGGTTTATAGGGTAAGTTGGTGTTGAATTCCAAGAATGATTTCCCATAAAAAATAGACGGAGATGCAGAGAATTCATAGGCATTCGACAATTGCTCGAAATGTTGGGCAACTGGTACCAGGAATATTTTTTTATTTAGAAACAAAGCTTCGCAAACAGATTCGAATCCAGCAGTAGAAAGGAAAAAATCACACCTGGAAAGGAAGCGCAAGAAAAGCTGGTCATCCGGAATATGGTAGCATATATTTCCATAATCTTCTTTTGGGGTATCCGAAAATAAGTGAAAATTATATTCTGGATATTGCAGAGCCAGTATTTCGATTTCACTTCTGTATCCAGGATTTACAACATAAGCCAGGATGATTTTTTCGGTTGTTTCCTGACGGTATAAGGAAATTTCAGGCCGCAATAAAGGGGGAATAATTGTTAGAGCGTTAGCTCTCGGCACTGGAGTAGCAGACAAGGCGAGATTTAAATTATTTCCGAGGGCAGTAAATCGAGTGTAGAGTTTGAATAAGAATTTTGCAGACCAGTTACCTTTTGGGAATTCATACTCTGGATGAAGTTGCAAATATTGATGGCCTATTCCAATTCTTTTAACTGGGTAAAAGGGATTAAAAAGAAAATGCAAGGCCCCTAATGGTTCATAAAAGTTTAGAATCAGATCAGGTTTTTTCTCTTTAATAATTTTGGAAAGTTGTTTAACAGAAGATAGGTGCTGAGAAAAATTATTAAGAGTATGCAGAATTGTTTTAAAGGTGTTAATTCCTTTTTGGGATGCTGAGTAAACAAAGGAGAAACTATCCAATTGGTGAATTTCAACAGGCATTCTTTTTCTAAAATAAGCGGGTAAGGATCGGTTAGGATTTTTACCTGTCACTACAGCAGCGATTTCTACGCCATTTTCACGCAGGATACTTGCTACCACCATCGCTTGGCTTAGGTGGCCTCTTCCTTCACTTTGAACTAACAATAAGACTTTCATGCTTCGTTCGTTAGGGTAAGAGTTCTGGCTTGCTGTAAAATTCTTTCCTGCATGAAACCTTGATAGTCGAGAATTTCCCAATTTCCTTGTTCATCTTCAGCTAGTGCAGTTAGGCTTTCTACCCAATCACCGGAGTTGAGATATTGTATATCGTTTATGGTTTTGATAGCAGGCGTGTGAATATGTCCACATATTACGCCATCAAATCCTTTTGTCTTGGCGATGGTAGTTAATACCTGTTCAAAATCGGATATAAATGAAACAGCTGTTTTTACAGAGGCTTTCACTTTTGCCGAAAGAGAATAATAGGGTAAGCCTTTTTTCAATCTCCAATTATTATAATAAGAGTTTATTTTTAGCAGGATGGTATAGCCGATGTCTCCCAGATAAGCCAGCCATTTCATTTGTGTGGTAATGGAGTCAAAAATATCTCCATGTATGACTAAAAATTTCTTTCCACCTGATTCCAAGACATAATCTCTTACAATACTGAAATTGCCTAATTGGAATGGGATTATTTGATCCAAAAAGTCATCATGATTTCCTCGGATATAGATGACTTCCATTTTACCTTGATACACTTGTTTAAGTAGTCGATCAAAAATCAGGGTATGCTTTTTCTTCCATTTTCCTGATTTTCTGAGTTGCCACCCATCAATAATATCTCCATTTAGAATTAGTTTTTCGCAGGTGTATGATTTTAAAAATCTGAGTAACTCTCTGGCCTTGGAGCCCCGAGTTCCGAGGTGTACATCTGAGATAATGATGGTTTTGTAGTTTCTCATTGAAAGTTTTAACAAATTTCGCTGAGATGTATGAAGTCAGGATTAGGGATTGATAAATTTTTAATTCCTATTATATTAACAATGAATTAAATCTAATCTGCCTTTTTGTTAATTTACTATGGAATTGGGTCAATACAATGCCATAAAAGGCTAAAACCTATAATTTTTTATAAACTCCAAAAGTAAAATCAGAAGGATAATTTTTTAGATATTCATCCTCTAATCGAATCAAATTTTCCAGATGATCTGTGTCGTGTAATACAAAATGATGCGCAATATGTTTCAGTACAGGCATTAGGATGTTTCCTCCTAAATATTTTTCTTCCAGCACATTCAGATGTTTGTGTAAAAGGGGTCGGATGGCAGATGATTGCACGCATTCAGAGGGGTCTGATATGAGCATTCTTAATTTGCCATGCTCATATATTTTTCTTTTTTCCCAAGCAGTATTTAAAATGATGCGCAATTCTTTCGGGAGTGTTTTTAATGCTCTTTCGGCTGCTTGTATTTGATGCTTTGGGAAAAGCATTCTGTCTGGTCCTGTATATTCATGAATGATGATTAATCCTCCTGGTTTAAGGGCTGGCAGTAGGGTATTAAGCAATAGTGATTCAATATTGTCAAAATGATGCAGGGAGGCATGGAACAAAAAATAATCTATAGAGTTGGGCTGATATCTTTTAGTATAAATGCTGGCTGTTTCAAAGTGTAAATTGGGGATGCCTAATTGAGCGGCTTCGTTTAGTGCTTGCTTAATCAAGGCAGGAGTTAAGTCAAAGCCTGTAACTTGTAGGGTAGGATTTGCTAGGGCGATTTTTCTTTCATGTCCTCCTACTCCACAACCGGGGGAAATTAACACTCCTTTCTTATTTTGAAAATATTTCTCGGTTAGGTAAGCTTCATAATTTTGATTCGGATTACCTGTTGCTAAGAAGTTGAGCCTTTTTTGAATATCAGGAATAATCCACCAATTAGCATGTTCAAACTCAGGTTGGAAAGCAGATTTTGTTCGATCTTCTGGGTTTAAGGAGAATTTCGATAATAGAAAAGGAAGTCCTCTTTGCCTAAGTTTAATGGCTATTTCGATGAAATCTCCTGAGGTAATCCAAGGTTCCGAAAACATCATGTAGTAAATATAACTATTTATAGTATTTCGAAACAGTAGATCTTAAGTGCTCTAGTAATTAACTAAAGAATGCGGATACTGTTAGGTAGAATTTTTATTAGCGCGTTGCTTGTTCGGAGGCAGGGATTTGGACTCTTCCGGGATAAACCTTAAGTGCTTCTTCCAAACATTCCATTGCTGCACTGAGGTCTTCTTTGCATAATACATATGCTAGCCTTATTTCATTCTTACCCAAGCCCGGAGTTGCATAGAATCCAGTGGCAGGCGCCAACATAACGGTTGCATTTTTATGCGAAAATGATTCCAATAACCACTGACAGAATATATCGCTATCATTAATAGGGAGTCGCACGACTGCATAAAAAGCCCCGCCCGGATTAGGGCAAAGCACCCCCGGTATTTTATTGAGTGCATTGACTACTAAATCTCTTCTTTCCGTATACTCCTGACTCACGGTTTCAAAATAGGAATCCGGAGTATCAAGAGCCGCTTCGGCGCCAATTTGTTCGAAAGTAGGAGGAGATAATCTGGCTTGGGCAAATTTTAATGCAGTATTCATCACCTCTTGATTTTTAGAAATCAAACAACCAATTCTGGCACCACAGGCAGAATATCTTTTCGAAATAGAATCCATGACAATAGCCTGTTGTTCGATTCCTTTCAAATGAAAAACTGAGGCAAAAGAATTTCCATCGTAACAGAATTCTTTATACACCTCATCCGACATTAAATATAAATCGTGCTTCAACACGATATCTTTTAATGCCTCTAATTCTTGCAGAGAATATAATTTTCCGGTTGGATTTCCTGGATTGCAAATCATTATTGCCTTGGTCTTCGCCGTAATGAGCGCTTCGAAAGCAGAGGCAGGGGGAAGTGCGAATCCATTGTCAATATAAGATGTTACGGGTACAACCTTAATACCTGCTTCTACTGCAAAACCATTGTAATTGGCATAGAAGGGTTCGGGAATAATTATTTCATCCCCGGGGTTAAGGCAGGTTGAGAAGGCGAAACGAATGGCTTCTGAACCTCCCGTTGTTACCATTATATCTTCGGTAGACAGATTGATGTCAAATTTTTTATAGTATTGAGTGAGTTTTTTTCTGTAGGATTCATTCCCAGCAGAGTGGCTGTATTCTAATACTTTTATATTGGCATTTTGAATGGCATCGAGCATTTGTGTGGGAGTTTCGATGTCCGGTTGTCCGATATTGAGGTGATAAACTTTAATCCCTTTTTTCTTTGCATTTTCAGCATAAGGGACAAGTTTGCGGATGGGGGAAGCGGGCATCTGAGTGCCTCTGAGTGAGATGGATGGCATACGAAATCTTTGAGGTAAAATTAGGTATTTATAGGGAAATAGTTGAAATTAGAATTAGGGAAATATTTGTTTTTGGATTCAAAAGAAGATTCATTTAGACAGTAGACTTTTATATAACTGAATGTACGAATTGGCAATTCTATTTGGGGCATATTCTTGTTGAGCGAAAAGAAGGGCATTTGCTCCGTATTCTTCTGCATGGTTATTTTGAGAGAGCCAAGTTATACCTTCGGTAAGACCTTGTTCGTATCCAGGTTCTGCTAACCATCCGGTTTTTTTATGTTGAATCATTTCCGGTATTCCTCCAGTTTTAAAGGCGATTACAGGCTTGCCACAGGCCATGGCTTCCATAATGGTATTGGGTAGATTATCTTCCAAGGAAGGGGTGACCAGAACATTGGCAGCCGCATACGCTTGTCGAATAAGAGCAACTTCCTGAAGGGATCCAGTAGGGATACTTTCGATTGGGAGATTTTCGGGGCTATCCTTCCCCATGAGCAGAAGGCATAGCTTATTTTGAATTTCTGGGCTGAGTTTTTGGATAGCCCTTTCAAGATATTGAAAGCCTTTTCTGGGGTCTTGAATATTTTGAGCAACAAAAAGCAGGACAAATTTATCCGGCTTGATTCCCAGTTTTTGTCTGGCAGTTTGTGAATCTTCCGGTTTATATAAACTCAAATCAATGGGATTAGGAATAGCTTCAACCCGGCAATTTTTGAGCATGCGACTGGATTGTGCTTCATTCTTTAACCATTCAGAGCAAGCTACTAAGCAAATTTGTTTGGTTGCATTAAAGACTTCAAATTTTTGATTCCATAATTTCTGAGATAGATCACTGGAGGCGGGTTTCCGAAGCATTGGGCAATTGCCACATTTATCTTCGAAATGGCGGCAACCTCTGGTATAATGACACCCTCCGGTAAAGGCCCATTGATCATGCATTGTCCAGACTATGGGTTTTCCGGTATCTGCTAACTGTTTGAGATTTTGAATAGAAAGGAAACCATGTTGTACCCAATGAATATGGATAATATCTGCTTTTTTTACGAGAGGATGGTTGGATATATTGGTTCCAGTTGAAGCGGTTGAAAATGCGAACCGTACTGATTTGTCTTTTTCCTGATTTAGAAATAGGATTTTCTCTGAAAATTTGTCGAATAAGAACTTAGGCAGTTGAAGATATTTTGGGTAAAGGGCAAATATATTATCCTGCGGTTGATCGCCTGTTTTAACAAGCATTTCAGCTTGGATATTCTGAATGATTAATGATTTTAATAATCTTTTGGCAGCAATGGCTGCGCCTCCTCCTTTTCCATATGTACTTAACAAGAGTACTCTCATTTTGGCTTTTTTGCTAGAACCACCAAATTGAAATAAAGACTTTTATCCGTTGGTAGAATTTTCGAGGCAATAAGTCCGATAATCAGCCTAGGTGAGATTAAGAGGATACTTAATGGAATTCTAAGAATAGGCGAAAGTCGGGCCAATCTATTATACCAATAGAGGGCTTTGAGTTGAGCGATTACTTTAATGAAATCTCCTGATTTGCGGGCTTCAATAATTTCGAAGCCATTTTTTTTGAGTAGGTATGGAAATCCAAACGAGGAGTAGCGCGCATAATCATTAGGAACTTCATGTTCATTCCAGACAAAAGGCACGGAAAGTAGGAAGAGCGCACCTGGCTTTAGGACTCTGTAGATTTCTTGTAGGGTTTCATCCGGGTTGAATACATGTTCAAATACCTCACTACTAAAAGCTGAGTCAAAGGAATTGTCCGGAACGGGTAGTTTTTTTCCGTCGAAGAGTATTTCAATTTCTTCTTGATCATGGGCATGACCTTCATTTTCTATATCCGCCCCGATGTATTCAGATACTGTAAATAAATTTATATATGGTTTTCTGCCACAACCATAGTCTAACATTCGTCCAGTTAATTGGGGGATAAATTTTAGCAGGGTAGTTTTGAGGTCTTTCCGAATTAGAAAAAATGGATTTAGAAAGATTCCCAGGAAATCAGGGTTAAATTGTTGTCTTAAATAAATTCTTTTGAATGCGTTCATGCTGGTTTACGGAAGGCAGCAACAACGGTGTGTCCATGGGGCAAGTTTCCAGGTTCCAGACCTTTTGCTACTAATTTTCCAATCAGGAAAGCAGGTATTTTGAGCAGTTTATGAATAAGTCCCGAATCAAGAGATTTGTACGGTATTCCCAAGGCCTTTCGGATGGCAGAAAGGGTTATTGTGTAGGAGTAATCGAAGTAATGATGAGGTTGAAGTTCGTCGTGCCAGATTCCGATGAGTTCAAGGTTGAAGAGAGAAGCACAATTTTTGAGGCATTCATCTGACCATCTGGAAAGATGGTGAGGAGGCATATTCAGGATAAGGTCGAATGATTTGGCTATATAGGAATCTTCTGAAGGGACGCCAATGATAAGGGTTCCACCGGGTTTAAGACATTTTATTTGAGCCTCTAAAAAGCTGCGAATATCCTCGACATGTTCTAATACTTGAAAACTGCAAGCAACATCATAGTGTTCGGGATTTTGGGTACTATGTTCCTGAACGGATTGTAGGATGATATTCACGCCATTTTGGGCCGCTAACTGTTGTGCTTTTGAACTGAAATCAAGCCCAGTGTATTCAACATTTTGTAGGAAGCGTGCGAAATTTCCTTTTCCACTTCCGGTCTCTAGGACTTTGGCATTTGGGGGTATAAGTTGAATGGCTCTTTTAAACTCTGGTTTTTCATCAACATAATACCAAGGTTGGATTTGGAGTGTATTGTAAAAGTCCTCATCCCCTGAGATGAGAGGGGAATAAAATAGGATGCTACAATTCTTGCATTTGAGAAGTTCTAATTTGTTCTGTTTGGCAAAAAGAGGTTTTAAGTTTGCTTGATATTTTTTTTGATATTGAGCAATTAGTTGATTCAGGGGGATTTTTTCCTGAAGTGCGATAGAGTCTTTATTGTGGCAGAGCGGGCAAATCATAGTAGGGTAAAATTACCTTAAAAATGCGGAAAATAGTTCAGAGAGGCTTCAAATTTAATTGTTTGTAGGGTAATGATTGATTTAATTGGATTTTAGTCAGGTTTTTTGAGGTTGGAATTTAGGTATTAGTCAAGGGACGCTTGCCAGGCCAAGGGACGCTTGCCAAGACAAGGGACGCTTGCCAGGACAAGGGACGCTTGTCAAGTCAAGGGACGCTTGCCAAGTCAAGGGACGCTTGCCAGGACAAGGGACGCTTGCCAGGCCAAGGGACGCGTGCCAGGACAAGGGACGCTTGCCAAGTCAAGGGACGCTTGCCAAGTCAAGGGACGCTTGCCAAGTCAAGGGACGCTTGCCAGGTCAAGG
>JBEIHC010000066.1:0-15392 GCA_040381555.1 Bacteroidia bacterium | reverse complement strand
CAGCTTGGTGTAAGCGCAGCTTGGTGTAAGCGCAGCTTGGTGCAAGCGCAGTTTAGGGTAAGCGAAGCTTGGTGCAAGCGCAGCTTGGTGCAAGCTTTGAATCTTTTATTCTATCGCAGTAAGTATGCTGACAGGCATTTTACCTGTAAGGTTCCCATTGGCAACAAGTCCTTCCAGTGAAATGGGAATAATCCGATTAACTAGATTTTCCTGATAAGGTACTTCTACGCGAAGGTAATTATCCGTAAACCCAGAAAGCATTCCTTCTTCCTCTGAGGACTCAAATAATACAGAACGGGTACTTCCCAAAAATTGGCGATAAAAACCCAACTTCTTCTTTTCGGATAATGAAATCAATCTTTGGGTCCTTTCTTGCCTAACAGACACAGGCACTTTCCCAGGCAAGGATGCTGCCGGCGTATTTTCTCTTTCGGAGTAAGTAAATACATGGAGGTAGGATACATCCAAATCCTGAATAAAATTCCAGGTATCCAAAAAATGAGCTTCCGTTTCCCCCGGAAATCCAGTAATTACATCAACTCCAATGGATGCATGAGGGATTGCATTGCGAATATGTTGGACTCTTTCGGCATATAATTCTCGCCTATACCTCCTCCGCATAGAAGCCAGAATTTCATTATTTCCACTTTGAAGTGGGATATGGAAATGAGGCATAAACGAGCGACTAGATGCCACATAGTCAATCAAATCATCATGCAGCAGATTGGGTTCTATGGAAGAAATTCGAAAGCGAGGAACTAAAGCCTGAGTATCCAGAGCTTTTACTAGGTCAAAAAAATCTGCTCCATTTTCAGTGGAAAAATCCCCCAAATTCACTCCTGTTAACACCACTTCTTGAATACCTTTTTGAGCAATCGATTCGACATTTTTGAGTACGCCTTCGAGGGTGTCACTTCTACTACTTCCTCTTGCTAATGGAATAGTGCAAAATGTACATTTATAATCACAGCCATCCTGTACTTTCAAAAAAGATCGAGTCCTATCTCCTGCTGACCAAGCTTGTTCGAAAACATTCGCTTCCTGAATGGGCGTATTTCGAACAATTTGTTGAGGGGCTTCTATAAGTTCTTTCAAGACTTCCGGCAATCTGAATTTATCTGCCGCACCTAACACTGCACTTACGCCTTTAATTGAGGCTATTTCCTGAGGCTTGAGCTGAGCATAGCATCCCACTATAACAATCAGTGCATTTGGATTTATTCGCTTCGCTTGAGAAACCAGCTTACGGCATTTCTTGTCCGCATTTTCAGTAACCGAACAAGTATTCACCACAAACACATCCGGATTTTGCTGAAACCCTACTGATTGAAAGCCGACTTCTTCCAACTGCCGATTTAAGGCCGAACTTTCTGAGAAATTCAGTTTACAGCCTAATGTATGAAATGCAACCTTCATACTGCAAAGATACAAAGAAGGCGGAGGATGCTTATTGAATTTAATTCAATTTTGCAGCCAATACACATGGAACTTTATATACTTCCCGATCTCCACTGCCTGCTTGCATCACCTCGAAAACAACCAGATAAACCCCAACAGGAGCTTTATTACCTGAATCATTTGTACCATCCCAAGTAACAAAACCTTCTTCCGTTTCCAGCAAGAAATTTGGCCTTAAAATTTTCACCCGATTTCCTACCGCATCATAAATGGTAATTCTGGCATTGTTACCAATTTCAGTGAACTTGTAGTTAATAGAAAGAATATCTTCAAATCCATCTCCATCTGGAGAGAATGTCTCTGGAAAAACCGAAACTTCACCATTTGACTGTGGCCGCAATTGCTGAGAATTTTCATAGCCTGGAGTGGCATATAAAACTGTGCTAGCTGCAGAATGCCACAAATCCTTATTCTGAGAATCACCCTCAAAATTGAGTCTCTCAAGGGAAACCCCTCTCTTCGAAATCAAATCCGGGAAATGATAAGTATCCTCATAGTAAAAGCGATCCAATTTAATCAACGGTGTAGCGGAAGTTACTGGGGTAACCAGTGCTTCTGCATAAATAAGCATGACCTCATCTTTGGTGCTACTATAGGCTGGAATGGAAGGAACCTGCAAAAACTTGGCATTTTCTTTGGGCTGATACACATCCAGTTGATCCTGAACATTGGGAGTGAGGCAAAGATAGGTTCTGGGAAACATAAGCCGTGGAGTTTCACTCAAGGGTTTAACACTTTGAATGGAATCAATTCCCAAAACAACTTCTGCCAAATATACTTTACTCAAATCAAAAATATTGTCGGAATGATTGTATATCTCCACAAATCGATTTCGCCCTGTATAAGGGTAAAACAATACTTCATTAATCAATAATTCTTTTACCTCTGGCATTACAGGAATAGCGACCTCCACAAGAAGATTTGATGGAATGGTATTACCAGGGCAATCCTTCAGATTTTTAAGCGTAATAGTATAAATCTTATTAGAATCCAGAGGTGTGGTCAATACCAAATAAACAGTACTTAATTGATAGGTAGCCTGACCTGGAAAAATAACATTAATGGGATTACCTATTCCTGAACTAATTTCAAAATTAGTGGGGTCTAAGGTGGAGAGATACTCTAATGGCTCACTGAATTGTAGCACCAAAGTATCTTTTGTCAGAACATAGGCATTCAACAAACTGGGGGGCGTTACATCCGAGAAGGATGCTTTCTTGCTATTTATTCGGCCAGGAGTACCACCAGAACTATCAGAAGAAGCTATCCAATTCAAAGCATCTGCACAGATATAATCTGGGTCAATTCGTTCTAGGCTCCAACCTCCCTCATCTTTTACATTATCGCGATACCAGTCATCAGTATAACTAACTCGATCGATGACTACACCCTCCGCATCTACCAGAGCAATATTATCACTCGAAATATTAAAGGATAAAGACCCTGCTCCCAAAACGGATGCAGAATAAGCCTGATACTGAGACACTGCTGAGGTAGGACAAATAACTAAATATTGTCCGGGTAATAATACTCTGGGATTGTCGAAAGAATAAGTACTAGAGAATTCCCCTGAACTATTAAATTTACGAATACTCCAACCCGTAAGGTCAAATGGCTTGTTGGTACGATTATAAATTTCCAAAAACTTAACAGCAGGTAAACCTACCAAAGGAGTAACATCAGTATAGATTTCATTTAGGACAATTTCGTTCGGTACAGCAACATCCCCAACAACAAAAGTGTCAATCAAATTTGCACTATTTCCTTTGCAATCTTCAATGCCGGTAAGGGTTACTTCATAAGAATTCGCCAATTGCATAAATGCTCCAAGAGTTAATCTAACGACTCCATAATCTGGAGATTGAGCATGAGCTGCCAGTACAGGCAAGATATTTCCGGAGGATAATTCTTTTACACTATACAAAGCGGAATCGGATGCCTGTACACCATTTAGGGTTTCAGAAAAATAGAGATATACTGTATCTAAACCAGAAACAGAAACATCCAGAATTGTAGGAGGATTGGTATCCTGATTACTATTCATCACACTATTAGCAGCACCAGGAGTACCGCCACTTGAATCTACGGAAGCAATCCAGTTAGAGAAAGTAGCACAGGTATCATCCGGGTTAATTCTTTCCAATGTCCAACCTCCATTCTGTTTAACTCCATCTTTATACCAATCTCTTGTATAACTGACTTCATCAATTACTTCATCATTGGCAGTAGTCAACTCCATAGTGTAAGCAGATTGGGTAAAGGAAGCAAGGGATGGAACGGCATTTACATTCCCATAACTCACATAATCCCCTGAATTATCCGTACGGGTTATGATGAGGTATTCTCCTGGTTTTATTACCCCATAGGACATGGTGCGCCCATTAAATTTCAATCCTGTTACATCAAAAGCATGCACACTGCGATTATAGATTTCTGCGAATTGAGATTCTGGCAAACTGACTGCCGGAGTTGGGTCTGCAAAAACTTCATTAATCACAAGGTCGGCTCTTTGAATTGGAGGGTTCAAGACAAACTGTCGGTTTGAACCTGAAACAATAGAATTTCCTTTACAATCTTCCAGGGAGGAGACATTTAATTGATATACCTGACCTGCAGTCATGGGAGTAGCAAAAATAATTTGAACGCACTCAAATGCAGGAGAAATTGGCATTACAGAAGCAATGATAAGGTCATTATTTTGAATGGCATAATGAGCCAGATTTCCAATAAAATTAAGGGAAACAGGCTCGTCAAAACAAGCGATTATTGTATCCGTCGAAACAGCACTAACGGACAACAACACAGGACCCAAGGTATCGAATCCTATTCCATCTACACTGTTGAGGGAACCGGGAGTACCGCCAATACTGGCTTCACTGCCTTTCCAATTTCTAAAGGTAGAGCAGGTATCATTGCGATCTATTTTTTCCAGTGACCAACCCCCATCATCTTTCACCGCATCATTATGCCAAGTATCGGAATAAGTAACTGCATCAATAATTACGCCTGTGCTGTCCAAAAGAGTGAGTAATTCTCCTGAATTAGTCAAGGAAAAGGAATTAAGGCCTACAGTTTGACCAAAGGGGGCAAAATCCCAATAATTATTTAAATGACATAAAATCAGATAATCATTGGGTAAAAGAACTATACTAGGAAGGGCAGTTAAGCTGGAACTTCCTTCGTTTAATTTCCAACCAGCAATGTTGAGCGCACGATTACTGCGGTTATGTAATTCAACAAACTCAGCATTTGGCAATCCAATCTGAGGCGTCTGATCGGCAAAGATTTCATTAATAACAATCTCGTTTCGTTTTGGGGGGCTATTTTCAATAAAATTGGTTTGTAAATTTACTGAGCCGGAATTATAACAATTCTGAACCCCAGTGATATTCAAAGTGTACAAAGTATCCAATTGAATAGGATTCAGAAAAGTCACTTGCACGCAGGTAAAATCTGCATTGAGAATGGAAACGAGTTGAATTCCCAAACTCCCGGATACAGTGTAATTCAGGGTGCTCTTGATGGCAGCTGGATCCATTTTTACGGAGAAACAAACTTGGACATTCAGAGAGTCAATAATAGTAAGGGAAGATACAACTGGGGCAATGGGGTTAGAGGTTGCAGACCAAATACTATTCTTCTTTCCTGGGGTTCCTCCTGAAGGATTTGTGGAGGCGGCCCAATTATCAATAGTAGCAGCACAAGTATCAAATGGATTCATTTTTTCAATGGACCACCCCCCGTTAGCTTTAGTTGTATTCTTGTACCAAGAACTAAGGTAATTCACCGTGTCTAATACTATTCCGGTTGAATCATATAATGAAATCAATCTTCCGGTGGAAGTTAGAAAATTAGTATTAAATGCAGAGGGGTCAATTACCTGAATTTGCCAACCTGTAAAAGAATCTTTGCCAGCTATAGCACAAACAACGACATAAGTATCGGGACTTAAAGTAAAAGCCGGAAGGAGCAATTCCATAGGACTTCCTGTACCTAATTGAGAAGCAATCTTCCAATTTTGAATATTGAAAGTTTTACTCGAGCGATTGTATAATTCAATCCATTCTACCTGAGGAAGTCCTACAACCGGACTTACATCTGCTAATATTTCATTAATTACCACATCGCCAAAAGCAGGGTCATCCCCTCGTTGAAAATTAAACTGAGCAGGAGTCATGCTATTGGCAGCAACATCCCTTACATTAGAAATGGTAATGGTTTGTTGAATAGAAGGAGGAAAATTATTCTGAAAAGTTACCACTACAGTATTGGCAGGGTTGCGAACTGCCGAAACCACTGTATTGCCCGCCACTAAATAATTCGCTGTATTTTGAGAAGTAATTAAATCTAATGATTCGGAAAATACAACACTCAACTGATTCAAAGCGGTTACTGTTACACTATTAACTGTTGGGGGAGTATTGTCAACCGGAATCGGACTTACCACTAAGAAATCATCAAAATAAAATCGATTAAAATTACTAGAGGTGTGCCGAGCTACTAATCCAAAGTGAGCACTTTGAGTAAGCGTATTATCTGTGAAATTTCCTTCTATAGCATAAGAAGAACCCGTTCCGGTTGCATCTGCAAACAAAGTCCAAAGTCCTGCAGCGGTTCGAGTAACTTTAACTTTTAGAATATTATTAGTAGTGGCCAAACTCGTTAAAGAACCATCAATCAGCATAATTGGGGCGACCAATCCATTTCGATACCATAACTTAATATCATCATCACTCGATCCAATCCTGAGATAATAACCGCGCGATTGAGGGTGGGTAACATCAGCAGAATCTGAGATTAGATAAACATCTGCGTAATTGTTGGCGGATGGATTGAAAGATAATCGCATCCAAAATTCCCATTGTGTATCCAAAGCTAAATTACTGGGCGTTGAGAGATAGGTTGTATCGGTACCCGCTATCCCATTGGACCGCAACTGCCCAGCAGTTACTTGCCATAAGGTAGATTCCCCCGACCAAGACTTTAATCCACCGGTAAAATCAGTATCTCCAAAATCGTCTATCCAATTTTGAGCAACAGCGGAATGGCCTAAAAAGCACAACAGAACAATCCCCAGAGTCAGAACTCTTTTCATAATAATCTATATTTGTCTCAGAATTGTTAAAATTACCAAAAGCCGGGTAATTTCGGGTTAAATTAATTTAAATAAAAAGTGAAAATTGCCCTTATAGGAGCGAGCGGTCTGGTTGGTCAGGCGATGATTGAGGTCCTTACTGAAAGAGGATTAACCGACAAGTATCAAATTTTGCCTGCGGCTAGTTCTGCTTCCATTGGCAAATCCATTTTTTTGAATGGGAAGGAAATTCGATTTCAATCCGTTGAGGAAGTATTGGCGGAGAAACCTGATTTTGCCCTTTTTTCCGCAGGGGGAGAACCCAGCAAGTATTACGCACCCCTATTTACTGCTGCCGGAGTATGTGTAATCGACAACTCCTCTTATTGGCGAATGGACCCCAAGGTACCTTTGGTGGTCCCAGAAATTAATGGGAGTGCTTGTGGAAATTCTCTTTTAATTGCCAACCCCAACTGCTCAACTATTCAACTGGTGATGGTACTTTCGCCCTTGCAGAAACATTACCGTCTCAAAAGAGTGATTGTTTCAACTTATCAATCGGTAACTGGCACTGGCAAAAAGGCGGTGGATCAATTAATGGGGGAAAGATCTGGAGAACTTGTTCAGGCTATCTATCCCTGGCCTATTGACTTAAACTGCATTCCTCAATGTGATGTTTTTACCGAAAATGATTATACCAAAGAGGAAATGAAAATCATTCGGGAAACTCGAAAAATACTGGATTTAGAGAATTTGGCCATTACAGCAACTGCGGTTCGAGTACCCGTGTTGGGAGGACATTCAGAATCCGTCAATATTGAAATGGAACAGGATTTTACAATAAGGGATGTTCGGGATTTGCTAGGCAGGCAAAAAGGAATTTTAATTCAGGATGACCCTCAGAATTCAGTATATCCTATGCCCATTCACAGTCAGGGAAAAGATGATGTCTTGGTTGGGAGAATTCGAAAAGACGAAAGCCAGAAAAACACCTTAAATGCTTGGATAACAGCAGATAATTTGCGCAAAGGTGCAGCCACCAATGCAGTTCAGATTTTAGAATTTCTCTTACAAGAACGGCATGGCATTGCCTGAGTACTCTTTATCTCAATTGGCCTTGCGGAATGGGCAGGATCGGGAAGAAATCTGGATTGCCTTCGAAGGGAAAATTTACGATGTAGGTTCGAGCCGACTCTGGAAAAATGGCAAACATTATGAGCATTGGGCAGGACAAGATCTGACGGCAGAATTAAAAGATGCGCCTCATACCCGTTCAGTTTTTTTGAAATTTCCGATAATTGGGGAACTTGTTTAACCCACTGGAAGCGATATTCTTCCGTTTGACCAGTCAATCCGCACAATTCAGCGAAAATCTGAGCGGAATTTGGTATTTATCCTTAATTTTACTATCCTGAAAGATTGTATCCTTTTTGCTGTTTTAACAGATGAAAATATTGAATAAATATACCGCCTTAATGATTGGGCTTGTTTTGTGGTTTTTTACCCCGGCTCAATCTTTGGCAACCCACTTCATGGGGGCTGATGTTACTTACACCTGTGCGCCTGCACCTAACAATAATCCTTGTGTGTACAGGATTTTACATAAAACTTATTATGATTGTAGAGGAGGTGCAACAACTCCTCTACCTGGTCCAGCTCCACAGCCAGGACTAACCATCTCATCCACCTGTGGCACTCCTACACAGATAGGAGGTTGGGTTAATGTATCCTATACTGAGGTTACTCCAATTTGCCCTGATACAAGTACTGCCTGCACAGATCCATTCGCAGCCCTCAACGGAGTAGTTGAGCAAATCTATTATGGAGACTTTGATTTTTGTTCCTTGCCAGCTGGCTGTGTCGTTACAATAGGCTGGACTAGCTGTTGTCGGAATAATACCATTACCTCTTTGACAACCCCAGGCAGCGATGGAATGTACCTAACCACTGATATTACCGTAGGACAAAACCCCTGTAATAATTCTCCTCAATTCAACTTCCGTCCTGTTCCCTATATTTGCTTAGGCTTGCCATACACTTTCAATCAAGGTGCAACAGATCCAGATGGAGATTCATTATCGTATGCGTTAGTTCCTTGTAATTCCACCACCACCCCAACAGTTGTTAGTTATGGCCCAGGCTATAATGCTAATGCCCCATTAGGGCCTTCAGCAACAGTCATCTTAAATCCTGTAACGGGTGATTTAACCATAACTCCCACAACCATACAAATTGGGGTAATCTGTATTCAGGTTACCGAATGGAGAAGTGGAGTGGCCATCAATACCGTAACCCGAGATATGCAGGTAACGGTAATTGCTTGTTCAGGTACACCTCCCACCTCTACAGGAATAAATGGGTCAGGTGTTTTCAATACTGTGGCATGTGGAGGAGAATTAGTTTGCTTTGACATTCCGATTGTCGGTGATGCCGGTAGAATTCTAACCGTGAGTTGGAATCGCAATATCCCCGGCGGAGTATTCACCAGCGCCAATGGCACTCAAATCGATACGGTTTTTGGTACTACTAATGTAACAGCCAGATTCTGTTGGCAGACCACTCCGAATATGAATGGGTTATATCAGTTTGTGGTAACTGCAGTGGACGATAACTGCCCAATCCGGCAACAAAATCAATATTCTTTCCAGATTCTGGTGCAGCAACCTACTCCGATTACAATCACCGGAGTTACCACCATCTGCCAAGGAGATTCCACCACCCTAAATATTTTGGGAGGGACGAGCACTTGGTCTTGGACGCCCACAACAGGATTAAGCAATCCGAACATTCGAAATCCAGTATTCTTTCCTACTCAAACAACCACTTATTGTGTGTCTTCAGGAGGGGGAGATTGCCCAGTAGTTTCAGAATGTGTCAATATCATTGTAAATACCCCTCCTGTTGTTACCGCCTGCAATGATACAGTTCTGTGCACAGGTACAGGGGGAGTGCCTATATGTGCGAATGTAACTGGAGGAGCCGCACCCTATATCTATGTTTGGAGTCCGAATAATGGGTCACTAACTAATGCTCTAACAACCAATCCAATTGCCAATCCAGATTCCACTACTATATATTCCTTTTATGCAATAGGAGATAATGGGTGCGTGAGTAATGTGGATCAATTGACGGTTACAGTATACCCGCTTCCCGTTGTGGATGCTGGCCCCGATCTCGAATTTTGTGAGGATTCTCCCGGAGTATTTCTTCAAGGAAGCATTGTCAATCCGGCGGGTGGCTATGATGTCCGATGGATTCCTTCTACCGGTTTATACTGTGATACTTGTTTAGTCACCTATGCAGTGCCTCCGGCAAATACAATTTATACGCTGTATGCGCGATCAAAAGTTTCAGGATGTTTGAGTGATTCCACTACCGTGAATCCGCTTTCTACCATGACAGTAACTGTGAAACCTAGACCCATTGTTTGGGCAGGAAGAGATACCACTATTTGCCAATTGGATTCAGCACAACTCTTCGCGACCGTTACAAACGCTGGCCCAAATTACACTTTCGAATGGAAGCCTCTCCTGGGAATGACTCAGCCTACCATCATCAATCCGAAAGCTTCCCCACCCCATACAGTGGATTATTTCGTGGTGGCTACTTCTAATGGATGCGAAAGCGAGGCGGATACCATTCAGGTTTCCGTCAATCCTGTACCGGTAGTTCATGCAGGCCCTGTTCGAAATATTTGTAAGGGAGATAGCGTGTTGTTGCCGGCGCATGTTCAGTTAGGCGTGGCAAATGGATTTGTCTGGACCCCCGGTTCCGGCCTAAACGATTCTACCCTATTGACACCTATGGCATCCCCTCAATCTACCACAACCTATACAGTGAGAGCCTATACGGGAATATGCCCATCTCTTCCATCTGATATATTGGTCATCGTGCATGATGTGCCTGTACCCGATGCAGGTAGAGATACGATCATCTGTTCGAATGCGGATAGTCTGATTATGCAGGGAGCATTTACCGGAGGTACTGCACCTTTTGTGACGACTTGGTTCCCTCCTACGGGTTTAGATGCAACCCATATTCCGAATCCTAAAGGTTTACCTTTGAATTCTACTTTGTACTATTTTACGGTAGAATGTGGAACTGGAGTTTCTCATTGTAGTGCCACAGATTCGGTTTTGATTAACATCAAACCTGGAGTTTTTGCCACTCTAAATGCAGACACTACGATTATTTGCCCAGGAGAAGCTGTAAACTTAAGTGCCCAAGGGGGGGTTGGAAATGCAACATTCCTCTGGTCGCCTTCAACTGGACTAAATAATTCATTAAGTTCTTCTCCCATAGCCACGCCAGACACTACTACCACTTATAATGTGTTCGTGTCTGAAGCAGGATGCGCAGATACGGCTACGGTGAATATTCGGGTTCATCCAAGGCCAGCTGCAGGATTTGTGCAGAGCCAACCCTCAGGCTGTAGTCCGGTTAGTATTCAATTTAATGATCGCTCTGCTAACACACTTACTCATATTTGGGATTTCGGAGATAACACTCCTTTGAGCAATGAACTGAACCCTGTACATACTTACACCAAACCAGGGACTTATCAGGTGAAATTAATCGTCAAAGGTGTGGGTGGATGCATTGATACTTTGGTAGGGGATTTACCCGTAACCATTACAGATAGATTAGTTGCTGATTTCACTTCTGACCCTACCTCACCCGTTGAAATGGCGAATCCAGCATCCGAAGTATTCTTCCGGGATAAATCCATTGGAGCCACCTCCTGGCATTGGGATTTTGGCGATGGGCAAATTGCAAATGTTCAGAATCCTAGCCATCGTTTCATGCTTCCAGGCAAATACACGGTAACCTTGAAAGCGAAAAATGATGCAGGTTGTGAAGGCATTGCGACCAAAGGTCCCTATGTCGTTTTTGAACCGGAATTGTTTGTACCGAATGTATTCTCCCCCAATGGGGATGGAGTGAATGATGTATTCATCATTCGGTATGATGGAGACGAGGCCTTCCATATCCAGATTTATGATCGCTGGGGTGTTAAATACTTTGATACCCATAACAAGCTACAATATTGGAATGGATCAGACCTGAACAATCAACCCGCAGCTGAAGGCACTTACTTCTATTCAGTAAGTGTAGGCGTAAGAAGCTATTCCGGAACTGTGAATGTAATGCGTTAAAAAAATATTTAGTTAATAAAAAAAACCTTCTGTCTTTTGTGAGGCAGAAGGTTTTTTTATTTTGAGCAATCGGGTGATGCACGCTATCGGGTGACGCACGCAATGGGGTGACGCACGCAACTACTGTCGGGCGAGTCGCATCAGGACTATTCCTAGAATAAAGAAAAGAATATTGGGTAACCAAATAGCCAGCCAAGCAGGAAAGGTATCGCCTATAAAGGCTTGGGAGGTCAATAATAGAATCACATATAAAAAACAAAAAACCAATCCTAAGCCAATTGAAAAGGCAATCCCACCTCTAGACTTTTTAGAAGACATGGGTAAACCTATCAGAGTCAGAATAATTGCTGCAAAAGGATAAGCAAAACGCTCATACTTCTCAATGACCAATTCTTCCAGAATATCACTTCCCCGATCTGTTTCCAATTGAATATACTGATACAATTCATTCAGGGTTAGGCTTTCTGCATAGCCATCTTTTTGATAAATATCATCCGGAGAGAGTATAAAAGCAGTGTCTAGGTAATTCTTAAAAAATAAATATTCCCCGGAGTCTGTAAATACCCGATAGTTTACCCCAATAATCCTCCAACTTTGAAGACTATCCTGCCAAATTATTTTTTGTCCACTAATTTTTATTTTCATCTTCCCATTTTCCAGATAATCCAGAGCAAACTGATACCCTTCATTGATTAACTGGTTATAGGAGTTCAAATAAACAAAAGTGCCGGGCGCTACCTTTTTATGGATATTCCTTTCTTCCATCACATGATTTTTCCGAAGAAACTTATATTCAAAATCTACTCTTTCTCGGGTAGCCCTCGGAACGATGTACGCATTTAGATAAAATGACAATGCGGTGATAACAAAAGCACAGGCCAGATAAGGTCGCAGAATGCGTTTTAGACTAATCCCTCCACTCAGCATGGAAACTATCTCAGAGTTTTGAGCCAGTTGAGAGGTGAAATAAATAACGGTAATGAATACACAGACCGGACTCAGCAAATTGGCGTAAAAGGGAATCAGATTAAAATAATAATGCCGGATAATATCTTCTGCACTGGCAGTAGTTCGGGCAAAATCTTCTACCCTTTCGGTGACATCAATCACTACAATAACCAAGATGAGCAGCAGCACCATAAAAAGAAAGGTGCTCACAAATTTCCGGATAAGGTATAGGTCCAGTATTTTCACTCTGCAAAGGTAGGGAAAGAGGCTGGGATATCAGGGAAGCTTCGACTAATGCCTTAAAGCCTCTGCCCTAATACTTGCGTCATTTCATTTTTCCAGGGCAAAAAATCTCCTGCCAGAATGTGTTTACGCGCCTCTCTTACCAGCCAAAGATAAAAATTCACATTATGGAGGCTTGCCAGTTGTAATCCCAGCATTTCTCCGGAAACAAATAAATGCCGAAGATAAGCCAAGGAATAATCCTGATCTTCCCGTAAATCTGAATCAGGATCTATTGGGGAAAAATCATTTTTATACCGGACATTTTTGATGTTTCGAATACCTTTCCGAGTAAAAAGCAGTCCATGTCGCGCATTCCGAGTGGGCATAACGCAATCAAACATATCTACCCCCAAGGCAATATTTTCCAAGATATTCAGTGGAGTGCCTACCCCCATCAGGTATCTGGGTTTTTCTTTGGGTAGGATAGAACATACCAATCCGCACATTTCGTACATGAGTGCATCTGGTTCTCCAACCGAGAGTCCACCGATAGCGTATCCTTTGGCTTCCAGTGAGGAAATGAATTCTGCTGAATCCTTTCGTAAATCCGCAAAAGTGCTTCCCTGTACAATCGGAAATAAAGCCTGCTCATGTCCATATAAGGGCGCTGTTTCGGCAAATCGCTTCACACACCGTTCTGCCCAACGATGGGTAATTTTCAAGGAGTTGCGGGCATAGTCATATTCACAAGGCCAAGGGGTACATTCATCCAAAGCCATGACAATATCTGCTCCAATAATCCTTTGGGTATCCATCACAGACTCAGGCGTAAACAAATGTTTGGACCCATCAATATGAGATTGAAAAGTAACGCCTTCTTCTGTTAATTTTCGTTTGTGAGATAAACTAAACACCTGATAACCACCAGAGTCAGTGAGCAGGGCATTGGGCCAATTCATAAAACGATGAAGACCTCCTGCGGCTTGCATCACCTCATTTCCCGGACGGAGATACAAATGATAGGTATTGCCCAGAATGATGGGCGTTTTTAGGGTGGAATGCAGGGCAAAATGATCAACCGCTTTTACGGTACCTACTGTTCCAACCGGCATAAAAATCGGCGTGGGAATATCCCCATGATCTGTGTGCAAGATACCGGCTCGAGCGGAAGAGGAGGAATCGGAAGCGAGTAGGGTAAACAATTAGTTCAGATTATATTCTTCGACAAGGCGATCTGCAAACCTTTTGGTTTCGATATAGGTACGCATCTCATTAATTATTGCAGCAATCACTTCCAGATTAGGGTTTTTTTTAGCCGATTCATTTTGCAGGGTCTTTAAACTCAAAATCAAATCACCACTATCTTGATTATTGTTCCTAAGAAGGTCAATTTCCTGCTCGATTATATTACTCAAATTCCGTTTTAAATTATCAATAACCTTTGGAGAAATTTTTTGTATTCCCAGAGGCAAGGTATTTAAACTATCTAGGTTTTCCAATCCAAGATGTTGCTCTTCTAATTTAGGTTTGATTATCTCATAATCAAATTCATAGGATCTAATACCTCTATAAGTTATTTTGATAAAAACATCCCCAAAATAAGCACTATCCAACTCAATATCTCCTGTAGTTTCCAAATATTTTACCAGACCTTTAAATTCTGTATAGGTCAGACCTAAATTCTTAATTGAGCCATTCAGAAAGTCCAGAAGGCTTTTACCGCTATAATATTCTATGCTTTGTTCAATTCCTTTAAGCTTAAAAAGTAAGCGTAAAAGTATATAGGATTGTTCTTTGGTATTCATACCTATTTTTTTACGAGTTTAACATGCTTAGTTTGACTTTGGTTATTGAGTACAATTAGGTCAAAAAAATCTAACCCTGCTGTTATTCCCCATAAATGCTCCGAGGAAACTAAGTTATGATCGTATGCGGCTAATACGGGAATTTCTATGCCTTTGAGAATAAAAAATAAACTATAGACAGGCAATTTTTGAATCTCCCCCCCTCCATACTGAACCTCAAAATAATCTACAGGGGTGAGTCGCCGAATAAATTCATCTGCTCGCTTATTTAAGATTGTAATGGATGCACCAGAATCCAGGAGAAAATTTTCGTCTAATGTTTGATTCCCCTCTGTATCTTTGATTACAACATTGACAATGGGCCTCCAGTTAGGTCTACTTTTGCTTTTAAATACCTTTCCTGAAAGGACATATTTATATATAATTTCCATCTCTCATTTCCTTCTCCACAAATTCAACCTCATTTTGTTTTCTTCTCCTTTTATCAGACGCTTAATATTCTTTTGATGAGTAAGTACCACCAAAACAAAAATAGCAAAACCAAATATGATCATTACCTCCTGCCGGCGATCGTAATGAAAAATAACAGCAGATACAATCAAAAACAAGGGAAAGGTCAGCGTTCCGATGATAGATCCTAAAGAAACATATTTGGAAACAACGAGCACAACCAAAAAGCTAATCACGCAGGCGAGTGTAGCCCAAGGATGAATAGCTATCATCATT
>JBEIHC010000065.1:0-15810 GCA_040381555.1 Bacteroidia bacterium | reverse complement strand
GGGAAATCATAAGCTCTGACAGCATCTGCAATTATTTCATAGACCGTTCGACCAAAGGGCACTGGATTATCTCGCATTTGAGAAAAATGCCCGACGACTAGTCCACTTAATCCTTTGAACCAACCCGCATTATCTAAATGCAGCATCATTCGATCAATATGGTAAAGATACTCGTCCAAATCTTCGAGGAAGAGAATTTTACCCTCAGAATCAGGTTGCAAGGAAGTACCCGAAAGTTGATTTAAGAGGCTGAGATTTCCACCTATTAAAATCCCCTCTGCCACGCCATCCCGTTTCAAAGGTGGAAGAAGAATATGCCGATATTCAACGGGACGAATCTGACCTTTCAGTAACTCTGCCAATCGTTTCTGACTCTCAGCATTACTGCGATTTTGATCAAAACTGAAAGCCATCAACCCATGAATTGAGCAAACTCCCTGTTGCAATAAGGCAGCATGCAAACAAGTAATATCACTAAAGCCTATGATCCATTTTGGGTGTTTTTGGATTTGGGTAAAATCAAGGTCAGACAAAATCCTCATCGTGCCATATCCTCCCCGAGCGCACAGGATAGCCTCAATTTCAGAATTATCCATTAACTGTTGTAAGCTCTCTGCTCGTTGAGCATCTGTGCCCCCAAATTGATGATCAGATGCATACAAATGAAGGCCCTCCACAGGTATGAATCCTTTTTTGTGCAGAAACTGAATACAAGCTTTGAGTTCATCAGGATTTACCTTTCGAGCAGTAGCTGTTAGCCCAATCTTGGCGCCTTTTTTCAAGAAGGGTGGAAGGTTTGGAAGAATAGAATTCACCCGTGCAAGTTAAGGGATTGAACAAAAGGAAAAAAACTTCTTTCGGTTTACCTCTACCAATTTCCCTCTTTAATCTTTATTAAGAAACGGCTAATCCTGATTCTGATCAATAAAAACCATAATTCCTTCAGAGTCCTAGGGCAAATAGACTGATTTTCCTTAAGAATGATTAATTTTGAGCCATAATAAACAGTATGAAAAAAGCTATTATCACCGGAATTACTGGTCAGGACGGTTCTTATTTGGCAGAATTGCTGCTAGAAAAAGGCTATGATGTTCATGGAATCATTCGTCGCTCTTCTTCCTTCAATACTAAAAGAATTGACCATTTATACCACGATCGCCATGAGAAAGGGGTCAATTTAACCCTGCATTATGGAGATATGACTGATTCTACTAATTTAATTCGGCTGGTTCAAAAAATCCAACCGGATGAAATCTATAATCTTGCAGCTCAATCCCATGTCGCGGTATCGTTTGAAACTCCAGAATATACCGGGAATGCAGATGCCATTGGTGCACTTCGTATTTTAGAAGCCATTCGATTATTAGGTCTGGAAAAGAAAACCAAATTCTACCAAGCTTCTACCTCTGAGCTATACGGTTTAGTGCAAGAAGTTCCGCAATCTGAAACTACCCCATTTTACCCGCGCTCTCCCTATGCGGCAGCAAAACTATATGCTTACTGGATTACTATCAATTATCGGGAAGCCTATGGCATTTATGCAACAAATGGAATTTTATTTAATCATGAATCGCCTCGTCGTGGTTCCACTTTTGTGACCAAAAAAATCACTGAAGCGGTAGCAAAAATTTCCTTGGGCTTGCAGGAATGCTTGTACCTCGGTAATCTGGATGCTCAAAGAGATTGGGGCTATGCCAAAGAATATGTGGAAGGCATGTGGAGAATCATGCAGCATGAAACTCCAGAAGATTGGGTATTGGCAACTGGAAAAACTTATACGGTAAAATATTTTGTTGAGCAAGCATTTGCCTGCGTTGGCAAAAAAATCTCCTGGTCGGGTAGTGCCGAAAACGAAGTAGGTACAGACGCAGAAACAGGAAAAGTGATTGTACGGATTGACCCGAAATACTATCGTCCAACGGAAGTAGAATTGCTCATAGGCAATCCTACCAAGGCAAACACAAAATTGGGCTGGGAAGCCAAAACTGATGTTACGGAGTTATGCAGAATGATGGTAGAGGCTGACCTTGCCTATTATAACCGCAAGCAAAATTCTCCAGTAAAACCTGAAATACCTGCGTAAACCTTTTCAATACTGAACTCATGCAACTCAAGTCGAAAATTTATATCGCAGGTCATCGTGGAATGGTTGGTTCTGCTATTGTTCGCAATCTTCAAAACCTGGGATATACCCAAATCATTACGCGAACATCTAAAGAATTAGACCTGCGCAATCAATCTGCGGTAGCTGATTTCTTTGAAAAAGAGAAACCTGAGTTCGTATTTGTTGCATCTGCAAAAGTGGGAGGTATTCAAGCCAACAATACCTTTCGCGCAGAATTTTTGTACGACAACCTGATGATACAAAACAACATCATTCATCAGGCTTGGGTGCAAGGAGTAAATAAATTACTGTTTCTGGGCTCTTCCTGCATTTACCCAAAATTAGCGCCCCAACCCTTGAAGGAAGAACACCTATTGACGGGCCTGTTGGAACCTACCAACGAGCCGTATGCTATTGCCAAAATTGCAGGCATCAAAATGTGCGAGGCGTACAGGGATCAGTATGGGTGCAACTTTATTTCAGCCATGCCCACAAACCTATATGGGCCCAATGACAATTATGATTTAAACAATTCCCATGTATTGCCTGCTTTGATTCGTAAATTTCATGAGGCAAAAGTGGAGGGTAAAAAGGAAGTAGTCGTTTGGGGAGATGGGAGCCCGCTCAGAGAATTTATGCATGTGGATGACCTGGCAGATGCTTTGGTTCATCTTATGCTGAATTATAATGAAAGATTATTTATCAATGCCGGCACTGGGGAAGAAATCACCATAAAAGACTTAGCCTTGTTAATTCAGAAAATTGTGGGCTTTGAGGGCTCGCTGGTATTTGATAGCAGCAAACCGAATGGCACCCCCAGAAAGTTAATGGATGTCAGCAGACTGCGTGCGACTGGCTATCAGCATCAGATTAGTTTAGAAGCGGGTATCACTGCGGTATATGCTAATTTCAAGGAAGTGCTGGCACAAGGGGGAGTATTGACTCAGAGGTAATACTTACCCTAAGTAATCACTTACCCTAAGTAAAGGTTACTCTTCAAAAAATTGCCCTACTATTCTCGAATTTTACTTGGGAAGACAAGTCGAGTCTACCCTAAAAAACTTCAAAAAATCAACTTAAACATCAAGTTCTTTGCGTTAAATCAGCAAACTCAATTCTTCGCATTTAACCCTACTTTTTTCAACCGGTCCAATCCTGACCTAGCCATTTGCTCCAGATCATTTTGATGTAAATAATCTTTATGCGTCAAAGCAAGTTTATAATATTTCACCGCTTCGGTTAATTTACCCTCATCCTCATACATGGCACCCACATAATAAATGGAATATACCTTCATCCAAAAGGTTGGATGCGTATTTAGCGTTCTATTTCCCGTGGCAATCAGATAATAATTTCGGGAACGAACATTATCCTTTTTCTCTTGATATATTCTGCCCATTCGGTAGTTTAATTCCAAAGCCACATCATCGCTCAAATCACTCATATCGCGCACTAAGGGCATTAACACCTTGGAGGATTCTTCGAATAAACCTCCGTCAAATAAATTACGGGCTTTCTGCAAAGTTTTTTCCTCCTCAGTAAATGCTTTCGCTGCATGAACCGGGGCATATCGAATGGCATAATTATCCATATCAAAATCATTTTTGGATAATTTAGTAATCTCTAAAAATAATGTTCGGGCAGTGGCATGATCTCCTTTCAATTCATAGATTAATGCTCGTTTAAATAATGCATCAACGACAAAATTATTCCCCTTATAATTCCGGATAAAATGATTTAAATCCAGTAAAGCTTTATCGTATTGTAGGGTATAGAAATAAGCCTTCCCTCTCAGGTAATGCAAAAATTGAATATAAAATACCGATTTATTATTTTGCCATTTCTCAATACCTCCCAAATATTTCAAAGCTTCGGCAGATCTCTTATTATTCACTGCAATATTTGCTAAGAAGAAAGTGTACAAAATATTATCTGAATCTGATTGATGCAATTCCCGAACACATTTCAGCGCAAGGTCGGTGTCGTCCATCAATTTTCTCTGAGCATAACACAGAAGCATTTGAGATTCCTCCGGAAAAATTTCAGAATGATGGGCAGCTATTCGCATTTTATCCATTCCCCGAATCAAGTCACCTGAATACCCCAGCAGATTGGTAATGTATCGGTAATTTTCGGGCACAGCACTTAAGCCAGCTTCAAACAGACCCATTAATTTATAATTTGCCCGAAAAGCAGGAAATTCTTCCGTATTGCTTTTTATTCGAGAATACGAAGACCTCATATCCATACCCGCAGCCAAATATTTCTTGGAAAGAAAATTAACCACCCCTCTCAAGAAATAGACTTCCCCCTGATAATATTTCCGATAAGAACTGGTCTTGGGCATTTTGTCAAATACCTGAAGACTTTGATCACAACTTTGATAAAATTTTTCTTTTATGATTGGATCATCTGAAGCAAACACCCGCATAAACTGCATATGATTCAGATAATAGGCTTTTGCATAAGGATCTGTACAAACCGACAACAGTTGAGTAGCCGCTTCAAATTCAAAACGCAGAATATGTCGCTCAACAACTTTCCTAGAATATACCTGAGATTGAGTAGGACCTGCTGCAAATAAAAAGCAGCCCTGTAAAAAAACCAGGGCTGCTAAAACCAAATAACGATTATTCATTTCCGCGTTAGGCGGTTTGAGGCACGAAAAAAGTATTGTCTACCAAAATTCTTCCGCAATTCTCGCAAATGATAATTTTTTTCTGCTGCCGAATTTCAGCTAGACGCTGAGGGGGAATAATGGCGAAACAACCACCGCAGGCATTTCTGTCTGTACCCACTACTGCTAATCCATTCCGCATATTCAATCGAATATTATGATAGGCATTTAGAATACGGGCATCTACTTTTTTCTCAGCTGATCCTGCTTGTTTTTGGAGTTTCCTCTCCTCTTCCTCGGTTTCTTTCACGATCAAATCCAACTCGCCTTTCTTGTCTTCCAAATCTTTGGCGCGCTCAGTATGTTTGGCACCCACTTCTTCTTTGGACACCTGAACAAGTTTTACCTTTTCTTCTAGCACCTTAATTTTTTTCTTGTGCGTCAAGGTATCCAACTCGGAGAATTCTATTTCTTTCTCAAGAGCCTCGTATTCACGATTATTCTTGATTTCACTTTGCTGCTCTTTATATTTCTTTACAGCAACTTCATTCTCTTTAATTTTCTCCTTGCGTGATTTAACCTCAGCATTCAGTTCATTAATTTCTTCCTGAAGGCGATCCACACGGGTTTGTAAGCCGGCGAGTTCATCTTCTAGGTCGGACACTTCTTCGGGCAAACCTCCGCGTACCCTGCGAATTTTGTCTATCTGAGAGTGAATTTTCTGCATTTCAGCCAATGCAGCAAGTTTTTCCTGAACATTTTCCATGATTAGTAATACTGAACCGGATTGGTCCGGATTTTTGATAAATGAAGGGCAAAATTAGTGAATTTTTTCGATAATTCCTCATGAATTAGCTTCGGAGTGAACTGCTCTGATTCATAGTGACCTATATCCAAAATCATCATTTTTCCTTCCCCATCGAAAAACTTATGATAGGAAATATCACCCGTTATAAATGCATCTGCACCAGCTTTCAATGCATTGGGAATCAAAAAACTACCTGCTCCCCCGCATACGGCCACCCTTCGAATCCCCTCCTCCTCCTTATCTGCATACCGAATATTTCCGGTGTAAAATTCCTCCTTTACTCTGGCCAAAAACTCCCCTTTTGTCATCGTCTGCTCCAAAACGCCTATCATGCCCGATCCGTATTCCTGAATCAAATTCTCGGTTTTTAACACCTGAAAGGCAACCTCCTCATATGGATGAGCTCCAAGCATTGCCTGAATAATTGCATTCTTTTTAAATGCCGGAAAAACCAATTCAATCTTCGCCTCCGACACCTCCTCTCTTATGCCTGCTTTCCCAATAAATGGATTTGCCTGATTGGAAGGTCGAAACGAACCTTTTCCTGAAACCCGAAATGAGCATTCATCATATTCCCCAAAATTACCCCCTCCCGCTTGAAATAGGGACTCTAGAACTGCTTCAACATGAGTCTCTGGAACAAACACTTCCAACTTTAACATCAAGCCCGGTTTGGGATCGAGAATTTTTATTTGACGCAAACCCAACCTTTGAGCTATTACCAGATTCACTCCTTGGAAAACATTATCCAGATTGGTATGAATGGAATACAAGGCAATCCCCTTGCGAATGGCCAACAGAATACTCCGGGAAACATAATCCTCCCCATTGAGTCGTTTCCTTGCCTGAAACCATATCGGATGGTGCGCCACAATTAGATTACACCCTAATCGCTCAGCCTCCTCAATTATAGATTCAGTTATATCCAGCGAAATCAATGCCCCGGTGCACTCAAGGTAAGCCTCCCCTACCATCAGTCCAGAATTATCATAAGATTCCTGAAGAGACGGGGGAGCCAGCCGCTCTAATTCACGAATAATCTCTTGTATGGTCATCTTAACTTTTATTTTTTTCGAAATTAAGCGCATTCTTCATTCAATGTCCACTTAATTTCCCCTAGACAGGCTCCTTCACTTTATCTAAAAATTAATTCTGCTTCAATGCCCTTTTGCTTGTTGCTAATCCCCCCGCTTTTTACTTGTTTTGAGTATTATTTACCAATCACTATGGCCTCAAAAGCGCATAATTTCAGTGCCGGACCTGGCATTTTACCTGCAGAAGTACTCAAAGCTGCCTCTGATGCTTGCTTAGACTTCGACAACCTAAAGCTCTCTTTGCTGGAAATCTCCCACCGAAGCAAAAACTTCGAAGCAGTTATGGATGAATCCAGAGAGCTCGTCAAGAAGCTCCTAGGTCTCGGCGATGGTTGGCAGGTTCTCTATCTTGGCGGTGGGGCTTCCCTGCAATTTGCCATGGTGCCTGCAAATCTGCTGCGCACTGGAGGACATGCAGCTTATGTAAATACTGGCGTATGGGCCACTAAAGCCATCAAGGAAGCCAAATTGCTCGGAGAGGTAAAAGTAATTGCCAGCTCCGAAGATAAAAACTTCGCTTATATACCCAAAGACTATGAAGTACCCGCAGATGCTGATTATCTGCACATCACTTCTAACAACACCATCTTCGGTACCCAAATGAAATCCTTCCCAAAGTCCTCCATCCCAGTGGTAGTCGACATGTCATCCGATATATTTTCAAAACCAGTGGATGGAAATCAGTTTTCCCTCATTTATGCAGGTGCTCAGAAAAATATGGGGCCTGCAGGAACAACGATGGTGGCAGTGAAAGAAGACATTCTGGGAAAAACCGGAAGAAAAAACTTCTCCATGTTGGATTACCAGGTTCAAATTAAAGGAGGATCTATGTACAATACGCCTCCGGTATTTCCAATATATGTTTGCATGTTGACTCTTCGCTGGCTCATTAAAAACGGAGGGTTAAGTTGGATTGAGAAAATCAATACCGAAAAAGCGAATACTATGTACGGCGAAATTGATCGCAACTCACTTTTCAACGGAACTGTCTTAGAGGCAGTGGATCGCTCGAATATGAATGCTTGTTTTGTAATGACTAAGCCAGAGTTAGAGCCTGAATTTGATAAACTTTGGAAAGAAGCGGGAATCAGTGGCATCAGAGGCCATCGCGATGTAGGGGGGTATAGAGCTTCCTTGTATAATGCACTCCCACTTGAATCAGTGCAAACACTGGTAGAAGTGATGCAGCATTTCGAAAAGAAATTCGCTTAATTGAGATTATAAATAAAGTTTTTTACTAATCATTCATGAGTATTAAAATCCTTGCTAATGATGGCATTGATGCCGCAGGCAGAAAAATCCTTACCGAAGCCAATTGCCTCGTTATTTCCGACAAAGTACCACAAGAACAACTGGCAGAAGTCATTCAAAAAGAAGGTTACACGGTATTAACTGTCAGAAGTGCTACACAGGTGCGTAAAGAGTTGATTGATGCTTGCCCAGGCTTGAAAATAATTGGTAGAGGAGGAGTAGGCATGGACAATATTGATGTAGAATATGCCCGTTCAAAAGGCATTGCGGTCATCAATACTCCTGCAGCTTCCTCGCACTCAGTAGCAGAATTGGTATTTGCCCATTTTATGGGTGCGGCACGCTTCCTCTATGATGCAAATCGAAATATGCCCGTAAAGGGATTAACAGAATTCAATGCCCTGAAGAAAAATTATGCCGCTGGAACAGAACTCAAAGGAAAAACTTTAGGAATTATTGGACTCGGTAGAATCGGAAGATCCGTAGCCTCAATAGGTCTTGGTCTTGGGATGAAAGTGCGTGCCTTTGACCCTGAGGTACTCATCGCTGAAATACCAGTTGAAATTCAAGGAATATCCCCTGTACCTAAAGTAGAAATTAAAACAGAATCTTTGGAAAGTGTTTTAGCTCATGCTGATTTTCTGACCATACATGTACCAGGAGGACAAATACTTGGGTCAGATGATTTTTCTAAACTAAAAAAAGGCGTTATCCTAGCGAATACAGCAAGAGGGGGAGTAGTGGATGAAGGGGGATTAATTCAGGCTTTAAATGAGGGAATTGTTGCCCATGCTTGTTTAGATGTATTCGTCAATGAACCTAAGCCAGTGCAAGAGATATTATCTCATCCTAAGATTTCGCTCACTCCCCATATTGGTGCTTCAACAGAAGAAGCCCAGGAAAGAATTGGCATTGAGTTAGCGGAAAAAATTCTTGAGGCCCTGAAATAATTCGCACCCCACGGCATGGCTCAAATCCTACCCTTTGCTGGAATTCGTCCTTTCCCGGATTTGGCAGCTTCAGTCTCTTCTAGGTCTCCTGACCGATACACCCCAGAGGAATTACAGGATACCCTCAATCGGAATCCGTATAGTTTTTTACAAATCATCTTCCCTGACCATGCTGACGGACATACTACCCGTCCAGGCTCTCAAGAAAGATTGCAGAAAATCAAATCCCGATATTTAGAATTTCATAATAGAAATTATTTTCTACAGGATAATAAACCCGTTTATTATGTGTACCGTCAGGAAATTCCCGGGCACTGCTATACTGGAATTATTGCTTGCTCCAGTGTAGAGGATTATGAAAAAGGAGTAATTAAAATACATGAGCAGACGCTAACGGACCGGGAAGAAAAACTAACAGAATATCTGGAAATCTGTAATTATAATTCAGAACCCGTTTTATTTTGTTATCCAGATCATCCCAAAATAAATGAGATAATCCATAATACGACTCAATCTCATCCCGAATATGACTTTACTACACGAGGAGAAATGCGTCATAGATTATGGCTTATTGCTGCCTCAGATAAGGTGAAGGATGTTTCAACATATTTCGAGGAAATACCCGCTATTTATATTGCAGATGGACATCATCGATCTGCCTCTTCTGCCGGATTGGCAAAATCTCGCAGAAAACAATTTCCCAATTATTCAGGAAAAGAACCTTGGAATTATTTCATGGGGATTTATTTTCCGGAATCAGAATTAAAAATATTTGATTACAATCGACTGGTAAAAGACTTAAATGGCTTAACCACGGAAGCGTTATTAGAACAATTATCTCAACATTTCGAAATAATTCCGATTGCTGAAAAACTATTTTCCCCTATTGAGAAATATTCGTTCAGTTTATATGTTGAGGATAAATGGTATTATCTGAAATTACACTCAAAGTTTATGCAATCTAAAAATCCTGCAGACTCATTAGACGCTGCACTTTTAACACAATATATTCTTTCGCCCATATTCCAGATTCATGATTTAAAGAATGATAAGCGAATTGGATTTTTAGAAGGCACACAGGGACCTGAGGCCTTAAAAAATGCTGTAGATTCAGGCAAATTTGCTGCTGCATTTGGATTATTTCCAGTACAGATGAAAGAACTCAAGAAAATTGCCGATGCAGGGGAAATTATGCCCCCAAAAACCACCTGGATAGAGCCTAAATTAAGAAATGGATTGGTGATATACCCCCTCTCATAGAATTAGCCCTTAAAGAAGAATTTATAATTCCTTCAGCTTGCACCAAGCGCAGCTTACCCTAAGCTCAGCTTGCACCAAGCAAAACTTACACTAAACCCAGCTTGCACCAAGCGCAGCTTACACTATGCATTGCTTACACCAAGCTCAGCTTGCACCAAGCGAAGCTTACACTAAACTAAGCTTGCACCAAGCGAAGCTTACACTAAGCGAAGCTTACACTAAGCTCAGCTTGCACCAAGCGAAGCTTACACTAAACCCAGCTTGCACCAAGCGAAGCTTACACTAAGCCCAGCTTGCACCAAGCGCAGCTTACACTAAGCATTGCTTGCACCAAGCGAAGCTTACACTAAACCAAGCTTACACCAAGCGAAACTTACACCAAGCTAGGAGTGAATAATACTAAATTTGTTGCGTAAGGCAAGAAAATCAACCTCAGGTGAAAAACTTCAACTCTCCTTAATCTTCTTCGCCACTAAGGAATACACCATTGGGATTTTATTCCCCAAATGTTCAATCCTAAATTTACCCGGCTCAAATTCAATCGTATGAAAAAAACAATTATAGGGGGAATAATCAAATTCCTCAATACGCTGTATTTCCAATCCCGCTCGAATCAAACTGCTGAGAACCTCGCTTATACTGTGATTCCAGTTAATACTCGTTTGTTGAATATCAGCCTTACGATCTGCATAGGTTCCAGATTCTGATTCAACCAAAGGCCCTTCATTAAAATAATTATACCCTACCTGAGTAAAATGACCATCAAACATCCAAACTACTGGATGAAATTCCACAAAAACAAATCTGCCCCCAGGCTTGAGCATCTGAACAATCACAGAAGCCCATTGATCTAAATCTGGCAACCAAGATATGGTGCCATAACTGGTAAAAACGATATCAAATTCCTGATTGCAGTGATTCGGCAAATTATATACATCCGAACAAATAAATTGAACAGGAATATTGAGTGTATTGGACAATCCTCTAGCGGCTTCAATGCCCTTTTCGGATAAATCTACTCCCGTAACTAAGGCTCCCAATCTAGCCAAAGAAAGACTATCCTGACCAAAATGACATTGTAAATGCAAGAGAGATTTATTCTGAATATCTCCAAGCAAATTCAACTCTATAGAATTTAAGGATGATTTCCCTTTCAAAAAATCGTCCATAAAATAAAAGTCAGATTGCAAATGTGCCTCTACCCTATTGTTCCAACTTTTGCGATTAATTTCTAAATAATCTGATGTTTCCATTTTAGTTCTGAATCTTTAAAATTACATTTCCAACTTTCTGACCTGATCCACATATCGATAAGCCTCTATAATTTGGCCCAAAGAATACACCCGATTAATTAAGGACTTGAATGAACCTTCGACTAATATTATCTTAGCAAATTCAATCATTTTACATTCATAACAGGAAGGAGAAACAATACTTTGGGACCTTTTCTCCAAGGAGTCCACAAAGCATACTCTATATTCTCTCCTCCTTTTCCTATTTCTGTAGAAATATAAATACCACTTAGAGTTAATACAGACGAAGCTTTTTCAAATAAACTTCTACCTACCGCATGAAAAACAAAATCTTATTTTTGATCAGTCTTCGTATAATCATTTTGAGCATAATCAATTACCTCCCCAGCTCCTATAGATTTTACTAATGAAACATAGGGCGTGCTACATACTGCTGCAACAAGAACATTCATCCTGTTCATCAACTGCACTGCAGCTGAACCAATCGCTCCTGTTGCTCCATATAACAGAACTTTTTGTCCTGCTTGAACACCAACTGCACGAATGTTATTTAACGCATAATGCATTCCTTCTGTAGCAGCTGCTGCTGATATACCCTCCGGAATTAATCCAATAGCCCCAGAAGCTGCAATACATTTATATTCTGCATGCCCACCCAATCGCTCATCACCATATCCAAACACTCTGTCCCCAACAGAAAAAGACTGCACCCCTTCACCAAGAGCCTCAATGACGCCAGAATACTGACATCCTAAGGTTGTATACTTTGGCCGAAACAACCCACTCCAAAACCTTGATACAAAACACTCCGCACTCCGAAAACCAGTATTAGTTCTATTAACAGTACTGCAATATACCCGAATCAAAACTTCTCCTTTTTCCGGAACAGGTTTACACACCTCAAGTACTTGTACCACTTCCGGTGGACCGTATTGGGTATGAATGACAGCCTTCATAATATATATCCTCAGGAATTGATTAGACGATAGGCAATTAATCTTAAAATTAATTATTTTTCATTGTTTTAGAAGAATCAACTTCGCATTAGGCATTTAATTGTGGGTGTATACCCAATAGCTATTTTTTATTTTATACTTCCCTATTCTCACTATAACTATATCACGCTTCTAAACTTCTCCAGAAATGGAGGAATGCAGGCCGTATTCCGCTATTCATTCGCTTTTGAACTTGGCTTATATCGCTAAGGTTTATTTCAATATTTACTAAAACACTATTTTACTACAAAATTACCGAATGCCTCATTGCGTTTAGATTACTATCAGTATTTCCGGGTGGGAATTATATATTTCAATAAAAACTATCTATCTAGACACTTTATAAAATACTACCCCTTATGAGTTATGAATTATGAATTATGAGTTATGATTATGAGTTATGATTATGAATTACAATTATGAGTTATGATTATGAATTACAATTATGAATTATGAATTATCGCTTTCATTTTTTACAATTCGTTACCATCGAATACCCCTAACAACTAACCACTAACCACTAACCAATACCCACTAACCACTAACCACTAACCACTAATAACTAACCACTAACCACTCCCCTCACAGCCACCCTCTTTTCCGAAACCAAACAAATACTCCGCCGGTTACAAGGAGCATAAATCCCCAAACAAAAGCATAGCCGTACCGCCATTCCAATTCAGGTAATACCCGAAAATTCATTCCATAAACACCGACGATAAAAGTTAATGGCAAAAAGAATACGGAGAAAATAGTCAGGATGCGCATGACTTCATTGGTGCGCTGAGAGGATAAGGATATATATAAATTCATCAATTGATTCATATTATCAAAAAGCTGATCGTATATAATTTCCAACTCTAACTGACGATCGCTGACATCCTGAAATAGCTGACTGTGTTTTCCTCCAAATAGAACTTTTGATTGCACGACTGGCTCTCTTGAAAGTAGGACTAACCTTCTCAGTAAACTAATTTTTCGTTTTAATAAATATAATGACCGGAGTAAATCTTTTATTTTAGAACGAAGAAAAATTCTAGACTCAAAATAATCAATCTCAGATTCTATTTTTTGTACGGGAATAAGATAAGAGGCTCCTGCCTCACGCAATACTCTGCCTAAAACCTGTGCAACTGACCATTGTTTTTTAGAACCCAGACTCCATTCTTCTAGTTGATGGGCTACCTCTTCCAGAAAAGCAAAATGGGAACGATGGATAGAAATAATATAATCAGGTCCAATAAACAAAGCAATCTTATTACTAAGTGCTTGTAAGGTATCTGGATCTGAAACACATTTTGTGTCATATACCCGAATAATGACAAAAGCACAATGCGGATCTGTCTGTTCAAATTTAGGTAGGTGGTCTGGCTGAAGGCAATCCTGCAGCGTCAATGGATGCAGATTATAAGTTTCGGTTAAATACTGAATGTCGGCCTCGTCTGGTTCCGTAATATCCAGCCATACCATCCCCTTCTTCTCGGGCGATTGAAGTAGGATGGTTCGATTGGATTTATTCAGATCCGATTCGGAAGTAGGATTTTCTGCCATTCGGTTTGTAGCCTTCAATAAATGCCCCGCCTCTGGCACGGGAAATAATTTCGTAAAATTCTTTAGGAGAAAATACTGGCTTGCGATCTACCCGGGTAATAATAAATCCTTCTTCCATTCCCATTTTAGAAAGAATACCATTCGTTTTTAATCGGGTTACTGATACTCCTCCCGTTATGCCTAATTCTTTTAATAAATTCTTATCTGCAGGCTTGAGTGTCGCTCCTAGCCCATCTTCAGAAAATTCAATACCTGTATTGCTGCTATTGGCCAATAGGTCTGCTTTTCCTTCTTGATTTTTCAACTTCACTTCAAAAATCCTCTCTTCCCCATCCCGATTCACGGTTACTTTGACTAAATCCCCAGGCTTATGATTATTGACAATTTTCTCCTGAAGCTCTGAAGAAGTGCGCGTAGTTTCCCCATCAATTGCGATGATAATATCCCCTTCTTTGATTCCCGCTTCCTTAGCCGATCCATTGGGTGACAATCCGGATACATAAACTCCCTCTGCGGATTTCAATCCCTTGCTGCGAGCCATTTCTGCCGTTACATCGGCAATGCTTACCCCGATAAACCCCCTTTGCACTACCCCATAGGCAATTAAATCACTGACCACCTTACGCACCAAATTAGAGGGAATAGCAAAACTATATCCTGCATAAAATCCCGTTTCCGTAGCAATGGCTGTATTGATACCAATCAACTCCCCATTTAAATTAACCAAGGCTCCCCCAGAGTTTCCTGGATTGACTGCTGCATCTGTCTGAATAAAAGATTCGATAGAATATTCTGCTGAGCGACGGAGGATGCCTATATTCCGAGCCTTAGCACTTACTATTCCGGCTGTTACCGTGGAGGTCAAATTAAAAGGATTCCCAACCGCTAATACCCATTGCCCAATTTTCACCTCATCGGAATTGCCAATCTTCACAGGCTTTAAATCCGGAGCTTCAATTTTCAATACCGCTAAATCGGTATTCGGGTCTCGTGCAACTATTCTGGCTTCATATTCCCGACGGTCATTTAAAGTTACCCGAATTTCCTCTGCAGTTTCAACCACATGATTATTCGTAATGATATACCCTTCTTCTGCCAAAATAACACCGGAGCCATTCGCACGGCTTTTCTCCGGGGTGCCGAAAAAATGAAACCCATCACTGGTTGGGGTGGCAACAATCGTATTGACAAAAACAACCGATTCTGTAATCTGACTGGCGGCATAAATAAAATCATTGCCTTGGGAATCTACCCCGGGTGTTGCTCCGGCAAAACCGGTGGAGGTAACTGGAATTTGCTTACCCCCAATCTGATTGGAAAGGCGAAAGTCTTCTAACTTTCTATCTACCAGCCAGGAAAAAATAATTCCACCTGCCAATATTCCTACCAGAAAAACGGCAATCCCACTTAAAATTTTGGCTGTATTACTCATGAATGGTGACTATTATCGTCAACTCTACGCAAAATTCCGGAATTTTGTTCAATATTAAACATTCTGTTTCGGAAACATGAGAATGAACTTCAGTAAATATCACGGTACAGGGAATGATTTTGTGCTAATCAATGGATTGGAACAGGAAATTCCTGAGTTGGCTCCTGCCCTTGTTGCCCGCATTTGCGACCGTCACTTGGGCGTAGGGGCAGATGGACTCATTATCCTTCGCCCAGACGCAGGAATGGCCGATTTCCGGATGGATTACTACAATTCTGATGGGCAAATTGGCTCCCTGTGCGGAAATGGAGGGCGCTCAGCAGTGCAATTCGCCTTCGATCAACAAATAATTATAGAAAAAAACACCCGATTTACCGCCTTCGATGGATTGCATTCTGCCCAAATTCGGGAAGATGGACTGGTAAATCTCAAAATGGCGCCCTCCGGAAATATTCAATCTCTGGGAGAAAATACCTGGTTCACCGATACCGGATC
>JBEIHC010000064.1:0-15882 GCA_040381555.1 Bacteroidia bacterium | reverse complement strand
TAACGAAACTCAGGTCGCTGAGTAGGCGTCATTAATTATAGATACAATTTTGCCGCCGCCGTATCGAAGCCTGTGCTGAGCCTGTCGAAGTACGCCGGGCATTTCAATTCTGCGAATTGACTGATATTTTGAAATAAATCCATTCACACCACCGGCACTACGATTAGGCGCCTCCCAAATATAATGAAACGACGAAAAGAATTCTGGCGCCCACTCAGTGACCGGTTGGTTTCGTTCTTATGAACGAAATTTCGCTACCTCAAAAACGAAAAAATAAATTATTTAACGAAATCCAGGTCGCTGAGTAGGCGTCATTAATTGAAGCTAAAAATTTGCCGCCACCCTGTGGTCATCACCACTTATATAAATGCTTCAGAAGAAACAATCGTGACCGAAGAGTTAAAATCCTTCAGCATCGAACTCTATCCTAATTCTACCGAAGGCAGGACGACTATCTCCCTAATAGGCTTGTAAACCGAAGACTCTGACTTAGCTGTTTATGATTTATTAGATCATCAGGTATTCGCACTAGATAAATTGACTACATACAGCAGAGGTAAATCTTGGGAGTTAGACTTTAGAGGAATTGATAAACAAATTTACTTTTTAAAATTGAATACTGAGCGGGAGAGAAGGCAGAACGGATTGTGGCAGGGTAAACATATTTTTGTTCGCAATCAAAACAAAGTCATAGTAGATCCCTTCGCTCCATCTCGTTTATCCTCTACTACCAAAGGAACGCTGCCTTTAGAATCCCCCTCTTCAGTACTATCGTCTACCACTTCTTCTTCAGCTACTTCCTGAAGAATGACCTCTGCAACTTTTAAATTACTGAGCTTATTCCCTTGAGCCTTCAGGCCCTTAACATCAATAAATTCTGCTAGGTGAATATCCATTGGCTCATATACCCATTTTTTATCTTTGGCAAATTTCACCACCACTTGTGGGTCTTCCGCTATGGAAACCACTGTCAATTTTGAGCCCGGTGCCTCATTGATAAAACTCACTTTTTTACCTTGTGGAGCGACCTCAATAATAAATCTCTTTACAAAGTGTACTTTCTGAGCTCCATCCCAATGAACTGCCGATGCCACAATTCCATCCTTAAACTTTCGAATTACTCTCAGATCATCATCATAATGATTCGTTAAATCGAAATTAGTTAATTCATAAGACCCACTTCCATAAATGGCTAAGATTTGATCCTCTCCACTGAATGTACCTAAATACTTGCCTCGGGCATCCGTATTCAACCGTTTCAAGACCTCATCAAACCATATTTTACGCCCACTTAAGGTAGAAATACCCTTACTTTTCAGAGTCACTTTTTTCACCTCCTGCTTACATACCTGGTTTCCAGCAACCCCTCTCCCTTTTATCTGCAGTTCTCCAAAATCAAAATCAAACTGGGGCTTCTTCATCCGAGGAGTGATTTTAAGAATAACAGTTACCACTTCTGATTCCCCATTCGGATTAACTGAAAAATAAAGAAGTTTACTTCCCTTAGTTCCTTTCGTCAAATCATACTCTTTATCTCGGGTAACACCTGATACATTGAATCGCTTGGCATAAATGGATCCCAGAATCCCATCCGAATACATAAAATGATAAGTCATTCTGTCATCATTCTTCCTGAAAACCGCAGCATGAATGATGTCTTTCCCAACAAAAGTTTTCTCGGATACCTTGGTAACCAAAAACTTCCCATCCTTACGAAAAACAATTACCTCATCAAGATCAGAACAATCACACAGATATTCATCCTTTTTCAGTCCAATGCCGATAAAACCTTCGGCTCTATTTACATATAATTTCTCATTGGCAATGGCAACAGCCGCAGCTTTAATCGTATCGAATGTTCTGATTTCCGTTTTCCGCTCTCTACCCTGCCCGAATTTTTGTCGTAAATTTTTAAACCAAGTAATGGCATATTCTGTCAGATTAGCAAGATGATTTTTTACTTCAGCTATCTTCTCATCCAACTCCTTCATGTGTGCATCTGCTTTGGCACTATCAAAGCGGGTGATACGAATCATAGGAATTTGAGTCAACTTCTGCAAATCCTCATCTGTGATGGGTCTGAGTAATTTCTTTTTATGAGGCTCGAAAGATTTATATAGGTAGGCATACAAGGATTCCCGATTATCGTATTTCTTGAAATCTATGTACATCTCCTCACGGATAAATATTTTCTCGAGAGAAGCAAAATGCCATTTCGATTGATACTCTTCTAAGGCTATTTGTAGTTCCTTCTCGAGTAAAGCCCTTGTTTGTAATGTAGTAGCCTTCAGAATATCTATGACACTCACAAAATGCGGCTTCTGATCTATAATTACGCAAGCATTGATAGAGATAGAAACCTCGCAGGCAGTAAATGCATACAAAGCATCCAGCGTAATATCTGGAGAAATGCCAGGAGCCAAATGAACCACAATTTCCACTTGGCTGGAAGTGTTATCCTCTACCTTCCTGATTTTTATTTTCCCCTTTTCATTAGCTGCTACAATGGAATCTATCAAAGCAGTGGTAGTAGTACCAAATGGAATTTCAGTAATGACCAAAGTCTTTTTATCCAGCTCACGAATTTTTGCGCGTACACGCACTTTCCCTCCCCTGGAGCCCTGATTATAAGCGGAAAAATCAGCATACCCACCGGTGATAAAATCAGGATACAATTCAGGGGTTTTTCCTTTTAATACCTGAACCGCAGCCTCACATAATTCATTAAAATTGTGCGGAAGGATTTTGGTAGATAAGCCAACTGCAATTCCCTCTGCACCTTGAGCAAGCAATAGAGGAAATTTCACCGGAAGATTCAGCGGCTCTTTATTTCTGCCATCATAAGACATCCCCCAGTCGGTGGTCTTCTCATTAAAAAGAATTTCTAGGGCAAGCTTTGATAATCGAGATTCTATATATCGAGGAGCTGCTGCACTATCACCGGTTATGGGATCTCCCCAGTTTCCTTGGGTGTCGATGAGCAAATTTTTCTGGCCTAACTGAACCAAGGCATCCCCAATTGAAGCATCTCCATGAGGATGATACTTCATGGTATTTCCAATCACATTGGCTACCTTGTTATAGCGACCATCCTCCATCTCCCACATAGAATGGAGAATCCTTCTCTGTACAGGTTTCAACCCATCTGAAATTCCTGGAACTGCCCGCTCCAGAATAACATAAGAGGCATATTCCAGAAACCAATTCTCATACATCTGATTAATTGGGATGGAATCGGTCAGATAGGCTTCCTGTTTCGGATTTTCTGGTAGGATTCCGGAATTAGTATCTTGATTATCAGTAGAGTTTTTTTTTGCCATAAAGGGGCTGAGGAGAAATACAGGAGTATTCAGCACTTTAAAAAAGGCTGAGTATTTAGGGATTATAAAATTAAGATATCCTGATGGGTTTTGGTTTTAAAATAATGTGGATTTGTGGAAATCGGGTGCTGCACCCTATAAAAAAAGCCGAACCTTGATTGGGTTCGGCTTTTTAATTGATTGCTGATTTTCCTTAGGCTTTCAATACTACGGAGAAAGGCAATTCGATTTTTACTTCTTTGTGCAAATTCAAGGTCGCAACAAAATCACCCAAGAATTTAATATCCTCGTTGAAAGTAATACGACGACGATCTACTTCGTAGCCCAAATCTCTGAGTTTATTAGAGAATTGAAGCGGAGTAACGGAACCAAAGATTTTGCCATCTGCTCCAGCTAGAGTTTCGATGGTCAATTTCAGATTTTTCAATCCTTCAGAAGCATTCAGGGCATCCTGACGCAATTTTTCCTGACGGTGAGAAGCCTGACGAAGATTTTCGCTCAGAATTTTGCGATTGGTAGGATTGGCAATTACCGCCATTCCTTGTGGGATAAGAAAATTACGAGCAAATCCGTCTTTAACGGCAACTATCTCGTCTTTTTCTCCCAGATTTTTTATGTCTTGTTTAAGAATGATTTCCATACCTTACTTTAATGAATCGGTGACGAATGGTAACAGGGCAAGATGCCTGGATCTCTTGATGGCAGTGGATAGTTTCCGCTGATATTTCAAGCTGGTTCCGGTCAAACGGCGAGGTAAAATCTTACCCTGCTCATTGACAAACTTCAATAAGAAGTTAGGATCTTTATAATCAATATGTTTGATTCCGGATTTTTTGAAACGGCAATATTTTTTGCGGTTTTCCTGTTGCATTCCGGTGTTGCTGTTCAAAGGAGCTTTTGCTCTATAATCTGCTGACATACTTCCTCCTGATTAATCGTTATTTTTAGGGGCAGTGGCTTTTCTTTCACTCCCAAAACCTTGTTCACGGCGCTTAATATTGTAAGCAACAGCATGTTTATCCAAAGTGATGGTCAAGAAGCGGAGCATCTTTTCCTCATAGCCGTATTCGGTTTCCAATTTGGCAATTGCCTCTACTGGAGATTTAAATTCGACATAAGTGTAGTATCCACTTCCTTTTTTCTGAATTGGATAGGCCAGTTTTTTCAAACCCCAATACTCAGTATTGATGATTTCGGCTCCCTGGTCAGTGAGCACTTTGAGAAATTTGGCCACCATGGCTTTGTATTCATCCTCCGTGAGTTCCGGCGAGAGGATGAAGGTGGTCTCATACATTTTTTTGATCATTGTTTTAAACTTAAAATTGAACTACTTGTACGAAATGAACTGCGAAATTACAAACTTTTTCACATTCGTCCAACAAACTGAGCAGACCGAATTATTTTTACCTTTGCCGTATGGACAATTTTGTTGTCTCGTTTCGTAAATATCGTCCGGATACCTTCAGTTCTGTAGTGGGTCAAGCCCATATTACAGAAACTTTGAAGAACGCCATTCGCATGAATCAACTTGCGCAGGCATTCCTGTTTTGCGGACCGAGAGGAGTAGGAAAAACAACTTGCGCCAGAATTCTGGCCAAAGCCGTGAATTGCAAGCAACTCACGCCGGAAGGGGATCCCTGTAACCAATGCGAATCCTGCACTGCGTTTAATGATGGGCGATCCATGATTATTCATGAGCTGGATGCCGCCTCTAATAATGGCGTGGATGGAATTCGAGCACTTATTGATCAAATTCGATATATCCCCGCACAAGATGCGAAAGCGGTCTATATCATCGATGAGGTTCACATGCTCACTACCGCAGCATTTAATGCATTTCTAAAAACCCTGGAAGAACCCCCTCCCTACGCCATTTTTATTCTGGCCACAACGGAGAAAAATAAAATTCTTCCCACTATTCTTTCTAGATGTCAGAAATTTGATTTTCGACGCATCCGTATTCAGGATATGGCAGGGCATTTGGCCTCCATTGCTCAAAAAGAAAACATCCCTTTTGAACAAGCAGCATTAGAATTGATTTCTCTTAAGGCTGACGGAGCTTTACGGGATGCCCTTTCCCTCTTTGATCAGGTATCAGCCTTTAATAATCGAAATATCACCTATCGCGCTGCATTGGAAAATCTCAATGTGCTCGACTATGAATATTACTTCCGGGTTCAAGAGGCAATTGCTCGCAGAGACCATGCCCTGGCTTTGCTCATTTACCAAGAAGTGCTGGACAAAGGTTTTGATGGCTACAACTTCATCGCAGGTTTACTGGAACATTTCCGTAACCTCATGATGGCTGCAGAACCCCGTACGGTTGAATTACTTCAAACTTCTCAAGAAGTAAAGAAAAGATATCTCGATAGTTCCCAAACTTTGAATGCATCCTTCCTGCTAAATGCTTTTCAATTGTGCTCGGATACAGAACTTAAATATCGTCAGACTTCCAACCCGAATTTATTGATTGAATTGCTGCTGATTAAACTGGTTTACCTAGAGGATGCCATTCATTTAGCCTTGCAAAGTGGGAAAAGCCCGGACGGAGGGCCGGAAGAAAAAAAAAAGCCTGAGTCCCCGGTAAGTGCTGCCGGGGAAATCACCAATGAAAACGCACCCGATTTTTCCCAAAAAATAGAGAACATCCAGGCAAGAGCTCTTCCGTTGGGAAATGCAGAACCTATCCGAATCGCTCCAGAAGAATCCGGAATTCCCGCAATCACTCCGGAAGAATCTCAGAAATTACCCACTTCCAAAAGCAATGCTAGGCCTATAAGCTTGCCCTTGGGTCGCTTCTCCAGTATTCCCAAAGATTTAAATGATCTGAACAAGACAATTGAATCGGAAAAAGAAATACAAGGACCAACAGAGGAAGAAAGTATTCAGGAGTTTGATGCTGATCCAGCTGTATTTGGCCCAGCTCATGATGCACTGAGAGCTTACCTAGAGGAAAATCATAAAATGTCTTTGGCTACAGAATTGTCACAGAGTAGGTGGGAGCTGGAAAAAGGTTGCTGGAGGCAAATCGTCTCGAATGCAACAATGAAATTGATTTTAGAGGAAGAACGGATGAACCTGCTTAATTTTATGCGAAAGAAAACAGGATATAGTTTGTTAAGGCTAGAAGTAAGTGTAGCAGAATCACAGGATTTAGGCAATAAGCCTAAAGTGCCTTATACCGCTGAAGAACGACTTAACTGGCTTAAAGCAAACTATCCCATGATGGCAGAGTTTATCGAAGAAAATCAGGGTACCCTCATTTTCAGAAAAGATTTATAAATAATTAAGTAAATAACATGAGTACAGGTCAGAAAATCACTATCAGTCCGGACGGCCAACTGAGCGTACCGGATCAACCAATCATTCCATTCATCATTGGGGATGGAACGGGTCCGGATATTTGGCATTCTTCCGTGCGGGTTTTAGATGCCGCGGTGGAAAAAGCTTATCAAGGAAAAAAGAAAATTCACTGGCGGGACGTATTGGCCGGCGAAAAAGCTTTTAAAGAAACAGGCAACTGGTTGCCGGATGAGACGCTGGATGTTATTCGGGAGCATTTAGTTGCCATCAAAGGACCCTTGACAACTCCAGTTGGAGGGGGCATTCGATCTCTGAATGTAGCATTGCGCCAAATTCTGGATCTCTATGTGTGTTTACGCCCTGTGCGCTATTTCAAAGGGGTTCCCTCCCCGGTTAAACATCCGGAGAAAACAGAAATGGTCATCTTCCGTGAAAATACCGAAGACATTTATGCAGGAATTGAATATGCCGGCGGAAGTCCGGAAGTCGCCAAAATACTAGACTTTTTACAGAAAGAATTCCCAAAAGATTTTGGTAAAATCCGTTTCGCCACAGATGCCAAAAATAACGAATACAGATCTGCAGCCGATGAATCTCCGGACCCAGCTACCTTAGTCGGAATTGGAATCAAACCTGTTTCTAAAACTGGAACAGAAAGATTGGTTAAATCCGCGATTGAGTATGCCCTGAAATTTAAGCGGAAAAGCCTTACCCTAGTTCATAAAGGAAATATTATGAAATACACAGAAGGAGCCTTCCGTGATTGGGGATATGCCTATGCAGAAAAAAACTATGGTGATAAAGTGTATACTTGGGCACAATGGGAAGTAACCAAAAAAGAAAAAGGTCAGGAAGCTGCAGATGCAGAAATGAAAGCAGCTCAAAATAAGGGTGCTTTAATTATCAAAGATGCCATTGCAGATATTACCTTACAACAGGTACTCACCCGTCCCGAAGATTTTGATGTAATTGCCACCCTGAATTTGAACGGAGATTATTTATCAGATGCTCTTGCTGCTCAAGTAGGAGGAATCGGCATTGCCCCAGGAGGAAATATCAACTATGTAACCGGTCATGCTATTTTTGAAGCTACCCATGGTACAGCTCCTAAGTATGCTGATTTAGACAAGGTAAATCCGGGATCGGTGATTCTTTCCGGAGTAATGATGCTAGAGTACATGGGCTGGATTGAAGCGGCTAATTTAATTTATGCAGGATTAGAAAAAGCCATTGCCTCCAAGCGGGTTACTTATGATTTTGCTCGTCAAATGGATGGCGCTACAGAATTGAAGTGCTCTGAGTTTGGGGATGAGATTATTAAGAATCTCTAAGAGTTCAAATTGCTATTACCAAAAAAGCCCCGGATGTAGGGGCTTTTTTGTTTGCTCCAAGCAAGGATTTGCTGCAAGCCGGAAATAAAAAACCCCGGAAATCCGGGGTTTTTAAAATTACTTATCTGAGCAGAATAATTTTACTCGCCTTGTTTGAATACAATTTTGATGGACCTCTTGATCTCATCAGTAGTGGTAGTTCCAGGCAATGTCAACTCATTCTTTTCATAGTCATTATAAATCAAAACAATTTCTTTGTCCGTTAACTTTTGAATCTGATAAGTTACTGCGCCCCAACCGCCAAATGAGACACCGGGGCCTCCGGTTGAAAGAGTAAGGGTACCTTTATTCTTGTCATCATGTCCCCACTTCCAATAACCCTTTATGGTTGATTTTTGATTACTAGCCGTTGTAACTGCTCCAGTTATTCCTGTACCGGTAACCGTTTCGTTTCCAGTCTTTTCAACACCTTCAATAACACCCCCCTCCATAATGTTTACTATCATGGAATATTCTTTATAGGTAAGGGTTCTTTTGTAATTAGTAGTATTGGTGGTGATGGATGTATCTCTTGTAAAGTCAGACCCATTAAACTTATCTTCTACAATTGTATTAGAAACAAGCGAATTAGTTGAGTTATTTATCTCTTGACGCGACTCCATTGATGCCAGTGTCCATTCTCCCATCACTCTCTTATCTCTGGAACGCAGACTCAAAAATGGATCCTCCTCCCCTCGTTTACAAGAACTGACAAAGGCAGTAGTCAATAATAAAGCGAACAAAGGCAAAAAGCGAATTAGTTGATATTTTCTCATGATTGGTTTAATTGAATCTCAAAATAACAGGGAAAGGGGCAAATTTCCAAACCTTTGGTCTATTTTGGGATAAAAGTCCACTCCTCTGTAATTTCATTAATGGTTCCCCCATTTGTTACACGCTGACTGGCTTTTAATATCAATTCATCATTGGCCAAGCGATCTATTTCAAACAAATTACCGCCATTGTAGTTAATGGTTGTATTCAAAGTGGCATTTTGAGAGATAAATGTTGATTTTTCCTTGTACAAAGTCAAGAGCTCTTTCTTCTTTATATTACCTCCCCCTCCGGAAAAATGCCAAGTACCTTCCTCTGTGCTGGTACCACGGGTTTGATTTTCTGGAGTCTCGTTATGTTCCTTCGTAAAGCGACCATCCTTAAATATTCTGAGGTCAATTTCATAATTTCCTTTATCAGTAAATCCATCCGTGCGGCTTACATTATAAAATCCCCCTTCATTATAATTGATATTCGTCTGATAAGAACCTCCGGTGGGAGGAAAGGTTTTGATGATCACCTTGCCAGATTGCAAAACCCAATCATTGGCAAGACGGGTTTTACGACTTCTAAAGCTAAGACCGGGATCCTCTTCCCCTTTTTTACAGGCTGTAATCAGACTGAACAAGGAAAGTAGGCAAAGTAGAAACAATAATTTAGGGGCGTTTTTCATACAAATATTTTAGTTTTTGGGGGACAGGTAACAAGAATTATACCACAACTGATTTTTTCAAAGAACGGAAGTTAAATTGTGCCTTCGTTTTTTGCACGCCCGGAGGAACTAGCTCAGTTTCTTCAATCATGACCGTGAATTCATGATGACTCAAACGATCTAATTTCCAGATTTCTCCGAAAATCGGGTAAATGGTTTTATAAGTGGATAGTGCAGCTCCAGAAGAAAGCGCATAGTCCGTTGTTGTCAGAATAAGACCTTCTTTATTTTTGGCATCATCAATCTTGTTCTTTAAAGTGAAATGCCAAGTGCCTTTTACCGTTTCCGTTTCCATTACCCCACCCGGAGCAGTTTCTTTCTTGACGGAGGTATAGGTACCATCATTCTCAAAGGAAATATCCCAAGTGAAAGCATGATAGACTTTTGCACCAGCCGAATCCCGAATCACTTGCGAATCGGTGTAGGTATCTTTCAAATCCGCAGAAAAGGGTCTGGAAAAAGAATAGCTTCCCGAATGGAGTTTCCAATCGCCCACTACCCGCGCACTTCGGGACCGTAAACTGAGAGCCGGATCATTATCGCCTTTCTTACAAGCACTCATCCAAATGAGTGAACCAAACAATACAAAGAGGGTAAACAGAGTATTATGCTTCATATACTGCAAAATTGCACAATCCTGATGAATAGCAAACATTTAGAGAGATATTTTTTAAGAAATAGGTAAAATCTAATCGCTAAAATGCAAAAAACACAAAAAGCTATTTTTTGAAATATTGACAAAATAAAAAAGCCCCGGGAATTTCCCGGGGCTTTTTTAAAGCTTTTTTCTTCTGAAAATTACTTGGAAGTGAAAGTCCAAGAAACATCATCAGTAGAAGATGAACCACCTGAAGTAGTTGTTGTTACATACTTCACGATCATTTCGTCACCTTTCAACTGATCGATAGTCCAAATTGCACCATTGTCAGCATTAGTAACTGTAGTAGTGGTAGAAGCACCACCTGATGTAACAGTTTGCTCAGTCAAAGTTAAGATAACTGCTTCTTTGTTTTTCAATTCAGCATCTTTGTTTTTACCAGCGAACATCCAACGACCTTTAGTGGTAGTGGTTGTTGTGTTTCCTCCTTGTGGAGTTTCAATTTCAGTCATTAAGAAAGTACCATCTTTTTCGATGGTTAAAGTCTGAGACCAAGTAGCAGTAACAGAACCAGTTGGATAAGTAGTAGTTTTTGCAGTTTCAGTGTAAGTTGCTGTAGTAGTACCAACACCTGAAGTAGATTTAGTAACACCTGCAGTTACTTTCCACTCTCCTACAAAACGGCCTTTACGGCTAGCTAAGGAGATACCTGGATCGTTTTCACCTTTTTTACAAGCAGTGAAAGATGCACCGCTAACCAATACTACGGCAGCTAGAGCGAGAGATTTAATGATGTTTTTCATTGTAATGAGTTTTAGGGTTTAAAGATTATTTACAATTAATAAAGTAAAGATAAGTGAGTTTCTTCAATATCTCCAAATTTTTTTGAAAGTTTTTTTTATTATACTCTGGTAAATTTCTCATTAATAAGTTTTTACAATATAATATTCCGAACAATTAAACTATCTGAAAAACCATATTATCGTCTAAAATGAAATATCCCATATCCTGAAGCAAATCTCCTTCTACTCTGGATAAACCAAGTATTTATTCCGAATAGCCCGAAATCTGGCTATTTCTCCCTTCCAAGAGTCCTGAATCTCAACCGGGGTTTTTCCTGCCCGAATCTGTACTGCCAACTCATCTGTTCCACTCAACTTTCGAAAAAATGGCCGAAAAAAATCCTCCTTTTTCGTCTGCTCCCTATATTCCTGATGAAATGATTGCAACAACTGTAAGCCTGCCAGCCATAAGGAATCACCCGAACTGGGTCTCTGACTGGCTTTCACTCCGTGACAAATCTCATTTTCGTACATAGGACTCGCTGATTTTCCGGGAATAGATCGAGGCACAAAGGATTTTGCCTGAAAGCCTAAGCCATACACCTGAAACTGGGAGGCCCCTTCCAGAGAATCTGTATAAATCCTACGCTTAAAGGCAATGTGCCAAGGAGCGCCAGCCAGCGTAAAGGGTGATTCCGTTCCCCGACCTACACTTACCGGGGTTCCCTCATACCAGCATAAAATAGGATAATACTCAGCCGCTAATAGATCCGGTAAATTGGGAGAAGGAGGAATCCACTCCAAACCGGTTTCCTCCCAACGCATTCCATGTTTATATCCTTTGGCCTGAATGACTTCCAGTCTGCATTTTTTACCCTCCTTTAGCCAACCTTCTCCCTGAATCATACGCGCATATTCCCCTAAAGTCATTCCATGTACCACTGGCACTGAATGTAAACCCACAAAAGAACTATTTTCGGGTTTCAATACAGGACCTCCAATATACCATCCATTGGGATTTGGTCTATCCAATACCCAAAATGCCACGGAATCTCTGGCACAGGATTCCATACAATAAGCCATAGTGCTCAAATAGGTATAAAATCTTGTGCCCACATCCTGAATATCATACAGCAGAATGTCTACATCTTCCAAGTCTTCTTGAGTGGGCATTTTCCGATCTCCATATAAAGAAATCAGGGGCAATCCTGTTCGTGCATCTTTTCCATCTTGAATTCCAGCTCCTGCTTCTGCCTCCCCCCGAAATCCATGCTCGGGTACAAATATTTTTTGAATATTCACCTTCAATTGAAGCAAGGTATCCACCAAATGAGTGTCCCCTACTCTGCCAGTATGATTCGTAACCAAGGCAACTCTTTTGCCCTTGAGTAAAGCAAGTTTTTCCTGAATCAATATTTCTGCACCAGCCTGAACAACAGTCTTTTCTACCGAAAATTCCTGCTTAGAAGACTGCCCGGATTGGGCGCAGCCAGACAGAGCAGAAAGACAGCCAATCATCAGGATCCAAGACAGCAGAGAATAAGTTCTGAGTGTTAGTATGAGGGTTTTTCCCATTTTTGCCATAAAATTACCGAATTAAAGCGTGAATTTCCCTTGGTTTATTGCTTCCCGAATTTCCATCCGTTCCGGACGCTCCGTTTCCAGACTGGTCGTAATCCTTGCCATACTCAGTGTAACCCTGGGCGTGGCCGTGATGGAAATTTCCCTCGGGGTAGTGAATGGGTTTGAACGAGAAATACGAGATAAATTGATCGGATTTGGATCCCACATCCGAATAGTACCTTATGGGGAGGATGAAGCTGGGTCTGGCTTAATCCAAGTAAATCCGGAGCAAATCAATGTTCTTGAATCCATTCAAGGGGTAGCCTCTGTAGCCCCCGTCATTCAAGGATATGCCTTACTCCAGTCGGATGAAACCCTAGAGGGAATCTCCCTGAAAGGGGTTGAAAAAAATTATGACCTGAGATTTTTTCAAAATGCGCTCCGAATGGGAGAGCTTCCGCCCAGAAACTATGAATCCGGTACAGTAGGTATTTTGATTTCCCATAAACAGGCGCAAAAATTAAAGTTAAAACCAGGGGATAAAGCCAGATTGTATTTTTTGCTCGACCCCCCAAAAATCCGACCAGTGATAATTTCTGGAATTTATGAAACTGGTTTGGCCGAATTTGATGCACTGACGGTTGTTTGCCCAGCCTCTTTTCTACGAAAGATATACAACATTCCCTCAGACAAAGCCTTGCACTATGAGTTGAAAGTCAAAGATTTTGAAGAATTGGAAAAAATCACTCAAGAAACCCGCAGTTTGACTCCCTATAATCAAATGGCCTATTCTATCCGGGAATTGTATCCGGAAATGTTTGCTTGGCTGGGTTTGCAACATCAAAATGTGAGCTTCATTTTGGGCTTAATGATTCTCATTGCCATCATCAATATGTCCTCCGTCTTATTAATATTAATTTTAGAAAGAACGCGTATGATTGGCTTACTCAAAGCACTTGGAGCCAGGCAATCCCAGCTTCGAAATATCTTTTTGTGGAATGGTGCGCTCCTCATTAGTATTGGATTAGTTTTGGGAAATCTACTCGGTATTGGAATTTTGGCACTTCAATCTGCAACCGGATGGATGAAACTCGACCAAGAATCCTATTTCCTCTCCGAAGTACCGGTAGAATTTGTCTGGGGAGATTTTCTGATCACCAACTTGGGGCTTATCGGAATCTGTTTGATTTTCCTGATTCTGCCGGCCCGATTGATTGCCTCCATTCGGATTTCAGAAGCACTAAGATTTGACTGATGGAATGGCTCATCATCGTCTTTTTGGGAAGCGCCCTCCTACATGCTTACCTTTTGAATAAAATAGCAAAAGGACTTAAAACCGTCAACAATCCCATACCCATTCCAACTGAACCTGTAAGCGTTATTATCGCTGCCAGAAACGAAGCCCATCAGATAGAAAAATGCTTGGAAGCAATCTTGAAAAATGAGTACTCAGAAGATTGGGAAATCATTGTGGTGAATGACCGTTCTGAAGATAATACCGAAAGTATTCTTGAGCGTTTAGAAAAATCCCATACCAGGCTTCGGCATTTAAACATTAGACATTGCCCAGAGAATTTCCCTCCCAAAAAATATGCCCTTACCCAAGGAATTCAGGCCGCAAAATATGAATGTCTGATTTTTACAGATGCAGATTGTTTAGTACCTGAAAACTGGATTCAGGAAATGGCGAAAAGATTTCATCCTAGTACCCAAGTAATCCTAGGATCTGGCCCCTACGAAAGAAAACCTGGCCTCCTCAATGCACTCATACAATTTGAAACGATGCAAACCGCCTTTCTATATCTTGGAATGGCAGGAAACCAAAGCCCTTATATGAGTGTGGGTAGAAACCTGGCTTACCGAAAATCGTTTTTTGAAACAGTAGGCGGATTCAACTCCGGAATTCAAAGCCTATCTGGTGATGATGATTTATTAATTAATCATCATGCCCCAGGAAATGCCACTGCAATAATTCTATCCGTTCCCGTAATTTCCGCCCCACCAATCAGGTGGTCCATCTGGTTTCGCCAAAAATTACGCCACCTTAGCGCTGGAAAATTCTATCGCCCAGGAACCATGTTTCTTCCCGGACTTTTTCAATTTTCCTGGATGCTAACACTACTGATTGGACTGCTAATCAGCACCTATGAACCTTTCCCCTTGTTAATAATATTATGGGCCTATTCACTAATCCGATTAGGTATTATTATGAACTCTCGAACAAAATTTAAGGGAGTTTTAACACGCGAATTCGTACTTTTACCGTTATTAGAATTCCTGTTTGTACTTTATCAAGTGATAATCACACCTGCAGGACTGATTTTAAAACCAAAATGGACCTCGTCCCACCCGCATCCCCCAGAGCAGAAGAAGACCGTATTCTGATCATCGCCGCACGAAACGGAGAGCCCAAAGCTTTCGAAAAACTCATGCAACGGTATCGTAAATCCGTTTACTATACACTGCTCAAGATGGTACGCAATGAAGAAGATGCTGAGGATCTGACTCAGGAGGCTTTCGCCAAAGCATTTGCCAACATCCAAAACTTTGATGCCCAGTATTCTTTCTCAACTTGGTTGTTTCGGATTGCCACCAATAATTGCATTGACTTTATTCGCAAAAAGAAATTACAAACCTTATCCATACATGCAGGTAATGAATCAGGCAATTCATCCGGGGTTTCTGATGTCAAGGATGAAGACATGAACCCTAATGAACGAATGCTCTCCGACCAAAGGAAAAAAATCGTTCACGATGCCGTTGAAAAATTATCTCCCCGATATAAGCAATTGATTGAGCTTCGTTTCTTTCAAGAACTCAGCTATGAGGAAATTGCCGAAACCTTGGAATTACCCTTGGGTACTGTCAAAGCTCAATTACACCGTGCAAAAGATCTACTCAACAAAATGATGAATCATTTGGAAGATACCATCTAAAATAGATACCTGTAAACACTTAACCTTACCACTACACATTTCTTTCATTAAGTTTATAAGCATTCAAGCCATCTTAAAAGGAATAAACCCAGTTGGCCATTCAACAAATAAAACAAAAAATATTTTTTTAAATAATCCCCGGTCGCTGAGTAGGGCCATAATGGAACTTTGACCTAACCGAATCCCTGCTAAAGCCCGTATCGAAGTGCCCGGGGTTAGAAGCGAAGCTTATTTTCAAAAAACTATTGATTTTGATTTACGCTTCGTTAATCGAACTATTAGAATATCATTCTGTGGTATAAAATATTTAGAATGCCTAATTCGAAAATCAGGAGGCCATCTTAAATGAAAAAACTCCAGAATACAATTCAAAAAAAACAAAAAATATTTTTTAATATGCCCCGGTCGCTGAGTAGGGCCATAATGGAACTTTGACCTAAACGAATCCCTGCTAAGGCCCGTATCGAAGTGCCTGGGGTTAGAAGCGAAGCTTATTTTTAAAAATCTTCTGCTTTTGATTTCCG
>JBEIHC010000063.1:0-16321 GCA_040381555.1 Bacteroidia bacterium | reverse complement strand
GAATTGCGTAAAGTGCCTACTCGATATTACTAGCAAAATTTTGAAACCAAATAACAACTAACCACTAACCACTAATAACTAACCCCCATCAGTCATACCGAGTAGGTGCCGAAAGAAAGATTGAACTTTCATGAAGGCTCAAGCACCGTATCGAGGTAAGACGGGCGGAGGAGTTATGAGTTATGAGTTAAGAATTATGAGTTATGAGTTATGAGTTATGAGTTATGAATTATGAGTTATGCCCGTCTTATCTCGATACGGCACTATGATTACTTGTGCTTTGAAATTGCCTGCGGTGCCTACTCGATATGACTATCAAAATTTTGAAGCCCACTAACCACTAACCACTAATCACTAACCACTAACCACTAACCACTAACCACTAACCACTAACCACTAACCTCATTCTGCCCCCACAAAGGCTTCCCCTGCACTTAAAAGCCATCTCCCCTCACCTGCTCCCATACTCCCCCAAATAATATTTCCTTTTAGTATACTCGTTAATAAGGATGCATCATACCCTTCTGGAATTAATGCAGAATAAAGGGTTAGATTCTCCAATTTACTCGATCTAAATTGTTCTCCTGATCCAATAAAGGCTTCCAATTTACTGGCAGAATCTGAATCCATCACCAGACAAAGCTCCATCCCATTGACCCAACTCACTAATGCCTCAATCCCATTTTTGTCAAATGACCGGAATAAATAGGCTACCCAGTTGGATTCAATAAAAGAGAAATCATTCGCCCAAATTTTGATTAGGCTTTGATTTCGTTTCAAACTCCAGGTTGGCAAAGGCAAATCAATGGGTTGACCACTCACTCTGGTTCCGCTAGCAGTAGGATTGATAAATGATTTTACTAATAGGGGAATACCTGCATTGCGCAGAGGGCGTATGGTTTTGGGATGAATGACTGACGCTCCAAAATAGGACATTCGTACTAATTGATCATAACTGATTTCAGGTAAAATGAGGGCGTCCGAAAAGTGGGTCGGATCGGCATTCATTATTCCCGGGACATCTTTCCAAACAATAAGCGATTCAGCTTTTAGGCAGGAGGCAAAAATTGCGGCTGAAAAATCAGACCCTTCTCTGCCCAAGGTGGTCGTTCTTCCTTGAGCATTGCTTCCGATAAATCCCTGAGTGAGTACCCAAGTATTGGATGCAAGTATCGGATTTATCTCAGACTCTATCTGTATCTGTGTATCTGTCCAATTTACTTCTGCTTGTCGATAATCTGAATCTGTGCGAATTAATTGCCTCGCATCTTTCCAAACAATATTAAATCCGCAATACGCTAAATAATGAAAGACAATGGTAGAGGAAAGCATTTCCCCATTCGCCACAATCTTGTCATAGGTCCTGTCGGGAAAATCTTCTAATAATAGGATGCCTTGTAGCACCCTGGAGATTTTTTCACAACTTCTTTGAATCTCTTCATGGACAGGATGACTTGATTCTGGAAATAAAGCCTTACCTATTTCCCGATGAAAAAATTCTATTTCCCCATACACTTGCCAAGCTTCTGCTTCTTTTCTATTTTGAGCATACTGGGAGAGGCGCTCCAACGCATTGGTCGTTTTACCCATTGCAGATACCACAATAAGCAAATGCTGATTTCTATAGGACTCTAGAATGGCAGCAGTTTGTTGAATCGCTTCTGGATTTCGGAGAGATGCACCTCCAAATTTCATTACTATCATTTTTGAACGAACGGTAAAAAAGATAAATTGGAGTAAACTAATTTACTATCTGACTTTAAGAGCATACTATTCAGAAATGATTTCTTGCGGAAGACTGAGTAAGGGTCTTGACTCATGATACTGAATATACTCTTCCACTCCCTTTTTGCTCATATACTTTTCCAGCATTTTTCGATCTGTTTTACTTAGATCTACAATGATCAGTCCATCTACTACATTATTGAAGTCAGGATCCACATTAAATGCCAATAATTGACCTCCTAATTTGAGATAATGTTTTAACAATATCGGCACTTTTAAATTTTGTGTTTCTATTTCAGAAATTAATTCCTGTACATCATTTAGATTCTGTATTGAAAAGGCATTGTAAAATTTGGGATGACCTAATTTTGAATCTCCTTTGAAGTTCTTCCTTGGACTAACTAAGTCCTTTAGGCTGGCGTGCAAACTATTTTCCCGTAAAAAGGAAATTAATAGACTTTGACTCGCCGTATGGAAATCATTGGTTATACTGACCGGACCGAAAAGAAATCGATAGTGTAAATTCTTTTGTACAAAGTGCCCTATCCCCATCCATAGAAGCATCAAGGGCATATAGCTTTTTTGATATTCTTCTCTCACAAAAGATCTTCCCATTTCTAAGGAAGGACCGATTTGATCAAATAATTCTTTTTTAATTTTAAAAAGCGAGATGGTATATAAACCGGACTTTCCAAATCTATTCAAAATTTCATCCGACTTCCCGATTCTATATCCACCCACAATTTCTGATTTCTCTTTATTCCAGACGAAAAGCTGAAGATAGTAATCGTCATAAATATCTAAGTCTATTGATTTGCCTGAACCTTCTCCACTTGCACGAAAGGCAATTTCCCTGAGTCTGCCTATTTCTCTCAAAGTTTGGGGAATGTCTTTTGCCTCTGCTGAGAATACTTGCATTTCTCCTTTTTCAACTAGCAAGGATGACTCTGGCAACTGGGCTATTTCCAATTTGAGTAGCGCAGAATCTATTGGAGCGATAATTTTCTCCATACTGGGTTTCTGTACTGCGGCACGAATACGCTTTAAGCGAATTCGAGGATGCGTAAGATGATAGCCAATGAGATAAGTCTTGGATTGAAGGTATTCAATGAGTGCTTGGTCTGAATTGAACTCCGAAAGTTTTGAAGGGGGAATGGGCTTACCTATCTTAAATTTAACCCTCGAAAAGGAGGGATATACTAATTCTCGTATCAAAAAGAAGGTGCGAATCCGCATACTGATCATGCCTATCAAATGAAAGAAGGTGCTATTTCCCCCTTCAAAGAATATCGGAACTACAGTGGCTCCTGAGTTCTTAGCCATTCGCGCAATTCCTGCATCCCAAGCCTTATCTCTTACCTGTTTATGGGTGATTTTTCGAGCAGAAACTTCCCCTGCCGGAAACACAGCTAGTAGTCCTCCCTGATTTAGAATACGAATGGATTCTCTCGTAGAGGAGAGGTTCTCCCGTATGCTTTCTTTGGTCCCAAATGGATTTATTCCCAAAAATCGAGATTTCAACTCAGGAATTCGAAGTAGTAAAAAATTAGCGAGAATCTTGAAATCGGGTCGAATTCGACTCAGAATTCGTATTAAAATTAATGCTTCAATGCCGCCATAGGGGTGATTGGAGACCACTAAAACAGGCCCTTCCAGCTTTTGTAGTATCTCTAAATCCTTATCCGGTAGCTCATAATTGATGTTGATCTCCTGAAGTACCCTACGGGAAAATTCTTCCGCTGAATCTGTTCCCTTGGAATTTTCATACACCTCATTAATCTTGCGAATCCCCATAAAACCTTCTATTACAGGGGATAACGACCTGTATATCAATCGCAACCATGGGCTCTGAATGTACTCCCTTAGGTTGATTAACAATGATTTTTTAGTTCTTTCAGACAATGGCGGAATGGTATGACAGAGGTCAAATTTTATACAAACTTAATCAGAGCCTTCTAGTCTGACAACGAGATAAAAATACTTCATAATTTATTAACCTAAAAATAAACTTTAAACCACAACTTCCGTTTACCTTTGCATATGGAATTATTAAATACCTTCCTTCCTCTTGCCCTCTGTATTCTCCTAATTGTCAGCGGTAGTTTTCTTCTTCAAAAAGATTCTGTGCAGTAATTTTATTCAAGACAATTATTTCTTTATTGAGCGTACATGAATTTTAAGCTGGTCTCAGATTACCTACCTGCTGGTGATCAGCCGGAGGCAATTCGTCAATTAATAGATGGAATTGAAAATGGAGAAAAATTTCAAACCCTACTCGGGGTAACCGGTTCTGGAAAAACATTTACCATAGCCAATACTATCGCTCAGACCCAAAGACCTACTCTGGTCATGAGCCACAATAAAACCCTGGCAGCTCAGCTTTATGGGGAACTCAAAAATTTCTTCCCCGAAAATAGAGTAGAATTTTTCATCTCCTATTACGATTATTACCAGCCCGAAGCTTTTATTCCCTCTACCAACACTTATATAGAAAAAGATCTCCAAATCAATGAGGAGATTGAAAAGCTTCGGCTTCGGGCTACCGCAGCTTTGCTCTCAGGTAGAAGAGATGTTATCGTCGTTTCTTCCGTTTCCTGCATTTACGGTATTGGAAGACCAGAAGATTATGCCGCTAGAATCCTACATACGGAAGTAGGTATGAGAGTTGGACGAAATGCTTTTCTGTACAACCTCGTCGAAATCTTCTATAGCCGTACAGAAGCCAATTTTGAAAGAGGAAATTTCCGCGTAAAAGGAGATACCGTGGAAATTTATCCCCCTTATGATGATCAGGCTGTGCGGTTCATTTTCTTTGGAGATGAATTAGAAAGTATCCAGTCTTTTGAAGTTCAATCTGGTAAGAAAATTGCCCAATTCGAACGATTCACGCTGTATCCTGCTAATCTTTTTATCACTTCCAAAGAAATGCTGAATCGTGCTATTATCATGATTCAGGATGAAATGATGCGTCAAATCGAGTATTTCACCCAACAGGGAATGATGCTTGAAGCAAAGCGGATTCAGGAAAGAACAGAATTCGATATGGAAATGATGCGGGAATTAGGCTATTGCTCCGGTATTGAGAATTATTCCCGTTTCCTCACCGATCGGGAACCGGGAAGCAGACCTTATTGCCTAATGGATTATTTCCCGGAAGATTCCCTTTTAGTGATAGATGAGTCCAATGTCACCATACCACAAATTCGGGGTATGTATGGGGGGGATAGAAGTCGCAAATTGGTGTTAGTAGAAAATGGATTCCGGCTTCCTTCTGCGCTTGACAATAGACCCTTACAATTTGAAGAGTTTGAAGGGATGATGAAGCAGGTAATCTTTGTTTCTGCCACTCCCGAAAAATATGAGTTGGAATTATCCGAAGGGATTATTGTAGAGCAGGTAGTTAGGCCTACAGGGTTGTTGGATCCAGTAGTGGAAGTAAGACCCAGTTCTAATCAGGTGGACGATTTGCTGGATGAAATTGATAAATCGATAAAAGCTGGAAACAGAGTGCTCGTGACCACCTTAACCAAAAGGATGTCCGAGGAATTGGCTAAATACATGGCTGATCTCAGAATTAAAGCTCGATACATCCATTCGGATATTGATGCCTTGGAGCGAGTAGAGATATTGAGAGATTTGAGATTGGGTAAATTTCATGTGCTGATTGGAATCAACTTACTTAGGGAAGGACTAGATTTACCAGAGGTGGCATTAGTGGCTATCCTGGATGCCGATAAGGAAGGTTTCCTAAGATCTGCCCGGGCATTAATCCAAACAGCTGGGCGTGCAGCACGAAATTCGGAGGGTAGAGTAATTCTATATGCAGATAAAATAACCAAATCAATGGCCGAACTTATTGCCGAAACCGAAAGAAGACGTAAGAAGCAAATGGTTTACAATGAGAAGCATGGAATTACTCCGACAACTGTCAATAAGTCCAGAGAGCAAATTTTAGATCAAACGCAAGTGCGGGTAAATGCGCCAGTTGGATATTATGTGGAATCGGGAGATCTCACAGGAGTTGCAGATCCGGTTTCCCAATATATGAGTCTGGACCAATTGAAAAAATCCATCGCCGAATCGAAGAAGAACATGGAGAAATCCGCAAAAGATATGGATTATCCAGCGGCTGGAAAATATCGGGATGAAATGCTGGCATTGCAAAATTTACTGGAAGAGAAATTCGCTAAGAATGAAAAGTAGAATTTGAATCTCAGCATTTTGTTTTGTAGGGCACAATTTTTCCCCTTTACTGAGTATTCCACTAGACCCAATATTCTGTTCGTGCATAAATAATCTGAACAGTTTTTACTTCGTTTACTAAACTTCGTTTAATTTCGCTTCTATGAAACTTGTACTGACAAGAATATTTCTGCTGCTAAGCCTTTTTTTCTTCACCGAAACTAGGCTTTCAGCTCAATTAGAAGATCGCCTGCAATTCCATCTGGGTGGGTCTTTTGATTATTTGCGGATTCAAAATACTCAACTGCAAACCTTCTCACAATATTTCACTATCACGGGAGGAGGTCATTTGGGCCTTTGGCAATCCAATGATCAGATAGCCCTCAGTTTGAATCCCAATGCATCTTTGGGGCTGTCATTTACAAACCCTACTGGATTTTCAGTTTTTACTCAAGTTCCTACTTATGTCATGCTCAGAACGGGGGCGGCTTGTACAAAATATAACGAACAGAAATTCGGCATTGGTGCCGGGCTTGGATTGGCTTATACCTATGTAAAAGAAAGAGCGTTCTATGTGGGCAATTCCTTCTATACTATGGAGAACAGTCTCTTGAATCCGGTAGCTGCGGTTCAGTTGACCTTCCAAAATGATTTCCGTATCCTTACCCTTAGAGCCTACACTTCTCTACTATCTTATCAGGCACCTTTTATTGAACCCTTTGGGAAGGAAAAGTTCAACTATGATGGTATGGGGCTTTCAATCCTCTACAACTTTTAACTAGGCTAAAACACTCAAAAGAAATTATACTTCATGAAGATTATCGTTCCAATGGCAGGTATGGGCAAGAGACTGCGCCCGCATACCCTAACCACTCCTAAGCCTCTATTGCCAATAGCAGGTAAACCCATTGTCCAAAGATTGGTAGAAGACATTACTGCCATTTGTAAAGGGCAGGTCGAAGAAATTGCCTACATCACAGGCCGCTTCGGAGAAGAGGCTGAAAAACATTTACTCTCTGTTGCGGAAGAATTAGGCGCAAAAGGAAAAATATTTTATCAAGATGAACCCCTCGGAACTGCTCATGCAATTTGGTGTGCAAAAGAATGCTTGGGTGGTGAGGTAATTGTCGCTTTTGCAGATACTTTATTCCGTGCCGACTTTGACCTGGACCCTTCTGCCGATGGGGTCATCTGGGTGAAGTCTGTAGAAGACCCTAGACAGTTTGGGGTAGTGACGGTCGATCCAACAGGTCATATCAATGAGTTTGTGGAGAAACCCGAGCACTTCGTTTCCAACCTCGCGATTATTGGAATTTATTATTTCAAAGACGGGGAAGTATTGAAAAATGAAATTCAATATCTGTTGGATAATGATATTCGCGATAAGGGAGAATTCCAACTCACCAATGCCTTAGAAAACATGAAGAATAAAGGCATGAAATTCCTACCTGGAGAGGTGAAAGACTGGATGGATTGCGGGAATAAAGATAACCTGTTGGAAACAAACCGTAAGGTATTGGAATATCTTGCCAGTGATGGAAAAGAGTTGACAATATCAGATCCAAGTAGATTCAGAAATGCCTGGATTATTGAACCCTCTTCAATAGGGGAAGAGGTCGAAATCGAAAATTCCATAATCGGTCCTTATGTCTCTATTGGAAAGGGAAGTAAGATTCATAATGCAATTGTAAAAAATTCTATCATTCGCGATCAGGTCGTTGTTAGGGATGCTGTGATTGATGAGAGCATTATTGGGAATCACTGTAAAGTAAATGGGGAGTCTCAAAATCTGAATTTAGGAGATTATACCACTGTATGACAGGCATCCAAATTGGGTTAGCTGGCATGGAATTCTTTGCCTATCATGGATGCTATCCAGGGGAGAAGGAGCAAGGGAATTGGTTTCAAATAGATATTCAAATCTTGGCGAAGGACAGGGACATTGCACATTCGGATGAACTTTCATTAACCACGGACTATGGTGCCATATATCAGATTTGCCGGGAAGAAATGGAAGTACCTCGTAATCTTCTGGAGACGGTTAGCGGGCTTATTGCCAATAGGGTAATGCAGGAATTTCCGGAGGTATTAGAAGTTGATATAAGAGTATCCAAGAAAAATCCTCCGATAGTAGGAGTCGTAAAGGAGAGCTGGGTCAGACGAGTGGTAACCAGATAATGTATTGTCGGCCACAAATCTGGGATCGGAGGGAACTTTAGGTTGGGGGTAAATAGGATGTACGATACATCTCTAAGCTTATAATCGTAGAGTTTAAGTTCTTTTCGGATGAATTTTGGGTTAACGAGCTGTATTTTCCCAGACGATGCTGAAATTAAATCGTATGATTTGTACTCTTTTCCTAAATACTTTGTAAATCCGCTTTATTCTCTTACATTTGTGTACCGTTTGGTGACATGGCCGAGAGGCTAGGCACGGGTCTGCAACACCCTTTACGGGGGTTCGAATCCCTCTGTCACCTCAACCTAAAAGGTTGAAAGCCCTACACTGTGAAGTGTAGGGCTTTTTTTATTTGCTTCTTCAGATTGCAGCAAACTTCAGCTTGTGCAGCAAACTTCGGCTTACAGCAAACCTTATTCTCTAATAAGTCTGTAAATTTCTTTCTTCCCTTCCGCCGATTCTACAACCAGAAGGTAAATACCTGGAATAAAGCTTTCTGTGGAAACGCCAACCTGAGCCTGCAGAATGGATGGCATTAACAAGACCCTTCTTCCCCTAACATCCAGTATCTCTATAGATTTCAGAATCATAGGCGACTCTCCTATTGAATGAATCTCAAAATAATTTTGAAATGGATTGGGACGAATTTCAAATCCGGATGCGGCGACCTCCGGATCTGTCAAGGCAAATACAAGTGTTACCTTGTCCGAAACTTCGGAAGGGCAATTATTCCCATCTGTTACTTTTACGGTGTAATCCCCACTTCCATACAAACTACAATCTATTGCCTGATTGGTTTCTCCTGGTAATAATATGCCATTGCGATACCATTGGTTACCGGAAATTCCCGAAGAGGAGAGGATATTTCCCAGTTGAGTAATGACAGGCTTTGCAGGTTGGGGAAATACAACTACACCCAACTGAACTATAGGAGAACCACAGCCTAAGTTACTGACATAAACAGAATAGGTTCCACTACTTGGATTTGAAACTGTCGGATTTTGAGTAGTTGAATTGAATCCGCTTGGTCCAGTCCAAACGGCATTTCCGCCCCCACTAAATGCACAACTTAATTGCAAGGCCGCCGGCAAGCACAAAGGACTATTACTCGCAACATTGATCGGAGCTGCAGGGTAGGGTACTACTGTCAAATTCACTAATGCGGGTAAAGACAGGCAGCCTTGATAGGATATCACAAAACTATAAACCCCCGTTTGATTTAAGGTTAAGCCAGTTAAAGACACACTACTTTGATTAGAATTAAATCCACTTGGTCCACTCCATGAATAAGTGGCTCCAGAAAGAGTGCCGCCTATTAACTGGATAGAATCTCCCATGCAAGGATTGCCCGTATAAATAGCCGCTGAGGTAGGGGTAAACTGTACGATTATATAAGAACTTGCCGCTACATAAGAAGTTCCATTTGGATTCGAAACAACCAAGGAAACATTATAGGTTCCGGGAGTCTGGTACGAAACCATAGGGTTTTGAAGTGTGGAAGTAGAAGGAGTAGCTCCGGGGAATGTCCAATGCCAAGATACTGGATTACCTAAAGATTGATCGGTAAAGTTCACGGCATACCCAGCACATACTGTAGTGGCAGAAGAAGAAAATCCTGCCGCCGGAGCGCCCGGTAGATTACTTACATATAAAGGACTTTCCCAAACCCCTCTTCCATAGGTGGCAGCTCTTAATTTCCCACTCGAATAGTGAATCTCCAATTCTGAAACGACCACTACAGGTAAGCCTGAGTTATAGTACACCCAATCTGTCATGCTATTGTCTGTATAGTACACTCCGATATCGGTGCCTATATATAAGCCATCATCTGTACCATTTTGATAAATAATAGTATTAACTGCAACATCCGGTAGACTCCCTGAATAATCATTCCAAGTAGTTCCCCCATTCGATGAATAATAAACTTGTATAGAACTTGAATAGGAGGAATTCGCCAGCCAAATTCTATCTGCATTCAAGGGATCTGAAGTCATATAGGTAAAACTTCCAACATGGGTGCTGGGAGTAATGTTTGTCCAAGAAGCTCCCCCATTCAGGGTGCGGTAGACATCGTTATGAGTGCCGGTGTATATTCGATTAGAATTAGCCTGACATACTTCCAAATACTGCATGGCCGTTCCTGTGGGAATACCAGTTGAAATAGTAGTGAAATTATCTCCGTTGTCTGTAGATTTATACACCTCATCATACGCAATATAAATGGTGTTATGGTCATCCGGATCTAAACAATACGGCGTTACCCAGGCCCCGTTATCTGGATTAGGTAGATTCCCCGCAATGTAGGTACTGAAACTTTGACCCCCATCATTGGACCTGGAAATAGAACCATTGGTATAGGATCCATACATAATCAAAGTATCTACCGGGTCAATAATACACTCCATTCCATCTCCTCCCGTGGCTTCTATCCAAGTGCCATTGCGTAACAGTTTACTGCCGTTATCTTGCAATCCGCCCAAAACCTCATGTTCATTATAAAAATGGTTACTAATTCGATAGTATTGGCCAATCACAGGCCCTTGTTGAAGATGGGTGATCTCTGCCCAATTATCTCCTCCATCCGTTGTTACAAAAAGCCCCCCATCATTACAGGCAAATAAATGATTGGGACGATTGGGTTGTATACTGAAAAAATGCTGATCTGCATGTACCTCCGCTAAGCCCTGGAAATTGTACCACATCGTTTTGCAATTCCAACTCTGTCCTGCGTCTGTTGATTTCCAAATATTTACTCCTCCTGAATACCAGTTGTTTTCATTATTTGGATCTATCTCAAAGGATAAATCATACCAGCCTTGCCCCCCACTTCCAGAACCATCATCTGTGTAGTCCAAAATATTAGCAGTAGTTCCGGAAAATACTTGGGTGAAACTACCCGAAGCACCTGAATTGGTTGACTTAAATAGTCCATCTAATCCATTACTCCCGTCTTCTGAGGATAATAAGGCCACTAAATTGGGATTGTCAGGCGTTACGGCTATGTTGATTCGGTTGGAATTAGAATTTGTGTACACCACAGACCAGCTTGCACCTGCATTTGTGGTTCTCAGTACTTCTACATCTGAACTGTTTCTATAAGAGGCAACATACCAGGTATTGGGGTCGCCCGGTTTCATCTCTATATCTCTCACTGCCGTGGCATCGGATTGAGTCCAGTTATTTCCGCCATCTGTTGTGCGATAGGTGCCATCATTCGTTGCAGCCATCAATATATTCGGATTTACCGGGTCCTGAATCATTCTGTTGACTTGATAAAATTGACTGGGTGTCCAACTCAATCCTGTTGTACTCCAAGTCAATCCTCCATCTGTTGATTTCAATACGCCTAAACTTTGAGTATCACTCCCATCTCCATCTCCACTTCCTAAATAAACTACCTGAGGGTTGCTCCAGTCCACCACAATTGCTGAAACTCCAAGAGAGGGTAATAAATCCGTAGTAGTCGTCCAAGTTTGTCCATCATCTGTTGTGTGCCATAATCCCCCTGCAGGTGCACCTACATAATAGTTTCCGACTTGTGTGGGATGAAATCCTATGCTGTTTAATCTCCCATTTCCTGTATATCCTCCGGGAGAAGTGAAGGGTCCTAGGCAAGTCCAACTCGCTGCTTGGGTGGCAAAGTTGGTTTCTGATGTATTGGATGAATGGTCATTTCTCCGATAGGTGGTATGAGCAGGACTTAGGTTGCGAACACTGTATTGATGGGCATCCCATCTCGCAGCCGGTTTTGGAAAGTGCCCTTGTTTATCTACCCTAGATGCCCAGAACCATTCCCATCTTTTATAAGGTTTATATCCTTGACCTTTTTGAGGTTTACGATTCTGCCAGTATGAATTGAAATTTCGCTGTATGGCATAAAAATCCTGTTGTTCGGATTTTGTTAATCCATCCAACCAAGCTTGCGCTGATAGGGTGGAATGGAAGGCAAAACAGAGTAGGGTGGAGAGAAAAATAATGCGCAGGGATAACAATGAGAACTGCATAAATTAGGGTCTGGGTTTGCTGGTGATTGTGTTGAATTCAGGAATATCGAGTATTACTGATTTTCCGTTTTGTTGAAATTTTAATTGGGCTTGAGTAAATTCAGGTACTCCTTCAGACACATATTTTTCATCTGTGTTTGATAGCCAGCCCGCTTTTACTACGCAGGTGTCTCCTGAAATAGAAATCTTTCCAATTTCCAGGGAGCGATCTGACGCAATCAACCCCTGCCAGAGATATTCATTTTTCAAGTCTATTTTTAAAATTATCTCAAACTCCACTCCTCTTCCTCCCGACCGATGACCGGCTGACCAGAGTTCTTTTGTAGCGGAAAGTAATTGGGGGGAGGAGAAGGATTTATGGGTGGATTGTTTTGACTTACAACTGAGCAGAATCGCAATACCAATCAATATTATCCCAAACCTTATCATAGAGTAAAGTTAAATAAAAATAGGGAGAAATACTTTTTAAAGATGTCTGAATACGAACCTCTTGCTTTATGAAAATGGATGTATTTTTTATTTTTATGTTTTTCAGTAATCCTTACTGGGGTTGACTCCCCAAGATTCCATACAATCTAGTGTGTATCGAATTCTCTTGAATTATGAAAATCATAGATTCATTTGGAGCGTAACATGCGCAACAGATGGTTCAGGTCATTTATGCCAAAGTAAACAGACTTAATCTTAAACAGGCTTATCATTCAGAAAATAAAAAAGCCACCCGATGAATTCAGGTGGCTTTCAATGATAAATAAAGTTACAGAGTAATTATTTCCGATACTCGATTACCTCTTCCGGTGCAGGAGCTACTGGGCTTACTGCTGGCTCCGAAACAACAGGTGCTACAACTGGAGCAGGCTCTGGAGTATGGGAGGAATGACCTCCTGTAACCGCAATATGAGGAGCGATTACTAAGGATACAATGGACATCAATTTAATCAGAATATTCATAGAGGGTCCAGAAGTATCTTTGAATGGATCGCCTACAGTATCTCCTGTTACGGAAGCCTTGTGAGGTTCTGATTTTTTATAGTAAATCTCTCCGTTGATTTCTACCCCTTTTTCAAAGGATTTCTTTGCGTTATCCCAAGCACCACCTGCATTGGATTGGAACATTCCCATCAAAACACCTGATACGGTTACACCTGCCAGCAGGCCTCCTAATACTTCCGGACCAAATGCAAAGCCAACGATAACCGGAACAATTAAAGCAATGGCTCCTGGTAACATCATTTCCCGAATGGAAGCCTGTGTTGAAATCGCGACACATTTTTCATACTCCGGTTTTGCTTTGTATTCCATAATTCCTGGAATCTCACGGAATTGACGGCGCACTTCATTCACCATGTCCATTGCTGCACGGCCTACGGCGGCTATAGCCAGAGAAGAGAAGATAAAGGGAATCATTCCCCCAACAAACAAACCAGCAAGAACATTCGCTTTGAAAATGTCAATTCCATCAATACCGGCAATTCCAACGAAGGCAGCAAATAAGGCTAAGGAAGTCAAGGCTGCAGAGGCAATGGCGAACCCTTTTCCAGTAGCAGCAGTAGTATTTCCAACAGCATCTAATTTATCGGTGCGACCCCGAACTTCTTCAGGCAACTGACTCATCTCAGCAATACCACCTGCATTATCGGCAATAGGCCCAAAGGCATCAATCGCTAATTGCATGGCCGTAGTTGCCATCATACCTGCTGCCGCAATGGCTACACCGTATAATCCTGCTAATTCATAAGAACCATAAATACCAGCAGCCAAAACTAATGTTGGCAGTACAGTTGATTCCATTCCTACAGACAAGCCGCCGATAATATTGGTAGCATGCCCAGTAGCAGACTGACGGACAATAGACATTACCGGTCTCTTGCCCATAGCTGTGTAGTATTCCGTGATGATACTCATTAATGTACCTACGACCAAACCCAGAATTATTGAATAAAAGACCTGCATTTTGGTGAAAGCATATCCTCTGATTTCCATGGATTCAGGAAGTAAATAATCCACTAAAAAGAAGGATGCGATTCCCGTAAAAATGATAGAAGACCAGTTGCCTAAATTCAAAGCACCCTGCACATCTCCATTATCATCTTTAACTTTTACGAAAATCATACCTGCGATAGAGAAAAGAATTCCCAGTCCAGCTAAGATCATCGGTAATAAAATAGGGGCAATACCTCCAAAATTATCGTCAGATTTAATTTCTTGACCTAATACCATGGTAGCAAGAATTGTCGCAACATAGGAACCAAATAAGTCAGCGCCCATACCTGCCACATCTCCTACATTGTCGCCGACATTATCGGCAATTGTTGCAGGATTACGAACATCATCCTCAGGAATGCCAGCCTCTACTTTTCCTACTAAGTCAGCACCCACATCGGCAGCCTTGGTGTAAATTCCTCCTCCTACACGCGCAAAGAGAGCAATGGATTCAGCCCCTAAGGAAAATCCTGCTAAGACCTCTAAGGCGGTAATCATCCCGGTTTTGTTTGCTACACCCGCATCTCCCACAAACATTGTGTAGAACACAATAAATAAGGAACCTAGACCCAAAACGGCAAGGCCAGCAACGCCCAAACCCATAACGGATCCGCCAGTAAAAGAAACGGACAAGGCTTTAGCCAAACTCGTGCGCGCAGCCTGAGTAGTTCTCACATTCGCCTTAGTGGCGATATTCATCCCGATATATCCAGCAAGAGCAGAAAGAACAGCTCCAAGGATAAACGAAATAGCAATAACAGGACTGGAGTTTTCAACTAGAGTGCCAGACCAAGCCAACAACACAGCAGCAATCACCACGAAATAGGAAAGTATTTTCCATTCTGCCTGCAAAAATGCCATGGCGCCTTTGGCAATGTAACCAGCGAGTTCCGTCATGGTCGCATCCCCAGATTCCTGACGAGTGACCCAGGCTCCTTTAATGGCCATCGCTACCAAGCCTACGATACCCATGGCGGGTACCAGATAGATAATAGAATTCATAATCTTAGATTAGTTGTATCAAAATTGAAGGGCAAAATTAGCAGGATTGCTGAATTGTACCAACTTCTTACTCGAAAATCGGGTGCAGCACCCAATTACAATTGGATGCTGCACCCGATTTCCTCAATGAGTTGTATATTTGTACCCATGACTGAAAATGGCCAGACCGCAATTGATGTGAATGACCTTGTTGGTGAGAATCTACCTGTTCCTGAAAAAAGTATATCTGTTATACCTAGACAGGATATTAATTATACCTCAGAAATTATTGGGTACAGATGGAGACCTGAAATTCTTTGGGCCTTGCTTCAAAAAGACCATTTTTTCCTCGAACTGCAGCACCAAATTCCCAGTATTACCAAGCGTGCGCTTAGCCTCCAATTAAAAGAATTGGAAAAAATGGACTTCGTTACGCGCGAAGCAATCAAGGGAATTCCCACCCGCGTTCGATACGCAATCACCTCCAGAGGGCAATCTCTTAAACCAGTTCTTATTGCAATGGATAAGTGGGGGCGCCAAAGAAGATTCAGCATTGAATCGGGTATCCCTGAGGTTTCTCCCAAAAAGAAAGTACCCAAAACTCCGCCTCCCCAACCTTCTAATATTCTGACTTTATTTTAGCCAATTCATTATGAATCAATCAAAAAACATCTTTTTAGGAATATTACCTTTCCTATTTCTGCTTATTGCTTGCCCTTATTCAAGTACTTTCAAAGTAGGGGAACCTCAGATGGTGGATGAAAATCAATGGAATGGAAACTGGTATTCTACCAAAATTGAAGCCGGAACTAAAATTCAGGATGAATTGGTTTTTAAGAAAACCGGAAACAACCTGCTTTCCGTTCATACTCAATTTCATATTCTGAGATCAGATCGACCTGCAAAACTTAAGCTTAAAGGATACCCTTTATCTGTGGCAGGAAAAAATCTACTGCTACTGTATAACCCTAAGAAGAACTCCAATAAAGAATTTATGTACCTAGGGTATGAATTTAATGAATCAGGAAATCTTGAGCTAAAAGTACTTTCTGATGAAAAAGTACCAGAGAATATTGCTTCTGCTTCTGAATTGGAAAAATGGTTAATCGAGAACTACTCCAAATCGGAAATCTGGGAAGATACCCTCACTTTTGAACGAGTGCATGTCTTACTGAACACCAAGTAAATTTACTAGGGTGCTGCACCCGATTTTTATCCGGTGCTGCACCCTAGTCCAACATTATGTTCTCTGATTCTGACGCACTTTT
>JBEIHC010000062.1:0-16602 GCA_040381555.1 Bacteroidia bacterium | reverse complement strand
TCTTAATCCTTCAATTGCAGAGGCAACTGAGATTGGAGGGGTGATAATCCCATCCGCAAGCAAGGTGGCTCCTCCAATAATTGCAGGAATTATCGCTGGTATCCAGAGTATTTTCTGCTTTCTTCTTACCAGAGCATACAAAGAAAATATTCCCGCTTCTCCATTATTATCGGCACGAAGGGTCAACATAATATATTTTAGGGTCGTTTGCAGCGTTAAGGTCCAGAAGATGCAAGAGAGCCCCCCAAAAACTAGGGTGTCCGAAATTGGGGAATCCCCCATGATTGCCTTGAGTACATATAAGGGCGAAGTTCCAATATCGCCATAAATAATGCCTAATGTAACGAGTAACCCGGCGAAACTTAACTTTTGCGTATGATGTGATCCCGATTCCAATGCGTTCTAATTTGTTGCAAAAATAGGGAAAAGATATAACCTTGACTCATATATTACTAAATCAAATTTTGTGGATTCACGCTCTGAGTTTTTTTGCACCCCCTAATTTCCTTGGGCAGTATTTCTTATCAGGAATTTGAACACCAATTTTTGGGTTGCCACATGATCCGGCTTGATTCTTTGGCGAAAATATTGCCTGAATGAGAATCATTATTACTTTCGTAAGGAGAAAATTCGAATGAAAGGAAAAGTTGTTTTAATTACCGGGGCTTCCGGTGGTATTGGTCTGGCTTTAGCGCATAGGTTTGGAGCAGAAGGGGCAATCCTGAGTATTTGTGGGAGAAGTGCCACCGCATTGGAAGAGGCACAGAAAAGTCTGAGTTCTCAGGGATACAAAGTTTTGGCTGTACAGGCTGATGTTGCCAATAAGGAAGATTGTGCCCGATTTATTGACTCAAGCCTCAAAGAGTTTGGTCGGATTGATGTTTTGGTGAATAATGCAGGAATTTCCATGAGAGCCTTATTTCGGGATATGAATCTGGATGTCATGGAGCAAATCATGCAGATTAACTTCATGGGCACAGTCTATTGTACTCGATATGCTTTGGAATCTTTGATTCAGTCCAAAGGAAGCATTGTGGGGATTTCCTCTATTGCTGGTTATAGAGGATTGCCTGCTCGATGTGGCTATTCTGCTTCTAAATTTGCGATGAATGGATTTTTGGAATCTATTCGGACGGAATTACTCTATGAAGGAGTAAATGTACTAACTGCCAGTCCGGGATTCACGGCTTCCGGTATTCGAAATAAAGCCCTTTCCGCAGATGGAAGTCCTCAAGGGGAAAGCCCTTTGGATGAAGCCAAAATAATGTCTGCAGAAGAAGTGGCCGATTGCATATTGAACGCTGTTGTAGCAAGAAAGAGATCTTTAATCCTCACGCGTCAAGGAAAACTGACAGTTTGGATGAATAAATTGTTTCCCGCTTGGATGGATAAAATGGTGTTCAATCATTTTGCCGCCGAGCCTGATAGTCCTCTAAAGAAGAGGTAGTAAGTCCGTTATAGTATTTCCAATTGTGAAATATTTTTGGCTTTTGTGAACAGAGGATTGCCATTGGGGGTTACCGTTTTTCGTTTTTATGGTTATTCAATTGATTATAAGATAAATAGGATGGTTTGTTTGGTATAAATCTCAGGTAATGAAAATTTTTATAATTTTGAACTATGCGTAATCGTGTTTTTTTCTCTTTCTTTTTGGTGTGGGTTTTCTGTTTTGGCACAGCCTTTCAAGCAGGTAATTACCCCAACTTGCTCGATTATTCCCAATACCTGACCCCTGTGCGTGATGCAGGCACGCTGAACACACGAAATGCTTTTGCTGTTTTATATGCTGCAGAATATCAAATCTTTAGGAAATCAGGTAAAAAAATCCCCCTAAGTGCCTTGCATTTATATTATCAGTCAGGTAATCAGCAAGATACTGTTTTGTACAACAGAGGCGTACGGGTTGAAGATTGTTTTGAAGTGCTAAAAAATCAGGGTGTATTGGCTGATTACTCTTGGCCTTATGAGCGTCGTTCAGATATACCGAAGTTATTGTTCTCTACACAGATAGCAGAGCGATATAGCATAAAAGATGCAAGGCCGATATTTAGAGAATGGGATAAAAATCAATTTGAATTGATGCAAGAGGAGTTGTATCAGAATGGACCCGTAATAGTAGAAATGAAGTGGCCTTCCTCTTGGAGCGAGTCAGATGGAAAAACAGTTTTACCCGATACATTTAGAGTAAAGCCAGGGGATATGACTCATAGAGCAATCTGTTTGACCGGATTCAATGAAAAGGAGAAGTATTTTCTTTTCAAAGCGGCCAATGGTACCCGATGGGGCCAAGGGGGATATGGCAAAATCGCGTATGAGGATATGCGGAAGTTTCTCCTGAAAGGGTGGAAAATATTGATTTAAGATAAATTTTTAGGAAAATTCAGGAAGTCCTGTTATTTTTGCCTCTCGTTTCTTTACCATAGTATAATTACGAAGTAATTCACATGCCGGTTAAATTAAGATTAAGAAGACAAGGTCGTAAGCGTCACCCCTATTTTCACATAGTGGCCGCTGATGCCCGTTCTCCCCGTGATGGGAAATTTATCGAAACCGTTGGCGTTTATGACGCTACTCGGGTTCCCGCTGAAATCAGCATCAACCATGAAGTTGCCTTAAAATGGTTGCGTCAAGGTGCTCAACCTACCGATACAGTTCAGGCTATCCTGAAATATACCGGGGTTAATTTTAAGCACCATTTGCTCCGTAAAGGTCTATCTGCTGAAGAAGTTGAAGCAGCTTACCAAAAATGGGTGTCAGATAGCCAAAGCCGTATCGAACAGAAAAAATCCAATATTTCTGCCGAGAAATCTAAAGCAGCTCAAGAGCAATTAGCTAGAGAATCTAAACAAAGAGCAGATAAAGCAGCTAAAATTTTAGCTAAAAGTATTCCTCCTGCTGAAGAAGTCGTTGCTGAAGAAGCAGCTCCAGAAGTAGTTGCTGAAGCTCAAGATAATGCCCCTGAAGCAGCAGCGGATGCGCCTGCCGAAACTTCAGCCGAGTAACAATGTTGCCTGAAGACCGCTTCCCTATGGGTTATATATCCAGGGCGCAAGGGTTAAATGGCGCAGTTCGGCTCAATACAGAATATGCTGGGTTAGTACCCAAGTTAAAAGGTAAGACTGTTTATCTCCAAAAAGGGGATAAACAGTTTTCTTTTTTACTCATGGCCTCTCGCGAGCATGATAAAGAATCTGTGGTCATTACATTGAAGGAATCTACCTCCCGTGAAACAGCGGAGAGTATCATTGGATTCACTGCATTTATGTTAAGGTCAGATTTACCTTCCGGAAAAGGAAAACAATTTTATCCTTATGAACTTGTTGGAATGCAGCTTATTGATTCTCGTGAAGGAGATTTAGGAACTATACTGGATGTTTTTCCCAGTCCAGCCAATGCAGTGGCTGTTTTAGAGTATCAAGGGGCTGAAATTCTCATTCCATTAGCTGCACCATTTATTGAGGAAATTAATCGGGAAGAGAACATTTTAAAGTTGACTCTTCCAGAAGGAATTTTAGAGGTTTACCTGAATACTACAGATTCGAAAGATGAATAGGGTAGCATAAAGAAATAAAGTAATGGCCACCTATAGGGGTGGCTTTTTTTATGAGCGTTATTTCAGCTTGCACCAAGCTGCGCTTGCACCAAGCTGCGCTTGCACCAAACTTCGCTTACACCAAGCTGCGCTTGCACCAAGCTTCGCTTACCCTAAACAAAAAAGCCACTCTGGAAAGTGGCTTTTTTATTGGATCAATTCAGCAATTATTTTTTCACACTAAACTTCAAAGGCTTTTTAGGTACATCGCCCTCTCCTGTTTCTACTACGGCTAACTTATCAATAATTTCCAAGCCTTCAATGACTTCTCCAAATACCGTGTACTGGTTGTCCAAAAAGGGAGTCCCCCCTTTCGTTTTGTACTGGGTTCTTTGAGCTTCTGTATATTCAAAAGGGCTTTGCTTGGCATAGGCATCTGATATATAACGCATGAATCTTTCGTTTACTTTTTGCAACGAATCTGGAAATTCCTGCTGAAGTTTTTGGAAGTCTTCTTGGCCCATTTTTTTCAACCACTGATTTTCGGGCAGTTCGCTGAAAGGTCCTTGCAATTTCATCGCCAATTGTCTTTGCTCATCTTGACGAATTTGATCTTCTACTTTATCCAAATCACCATCAGTGTAGGTTTTTCCTTGTAAGAGGTAAAACTGAGATCCGGAGGATTCACGCATCGGATTTGCCTGGTCTCCCTGACGCGCTGCAGCTAATGCTCCTTTTTTATGGTAGGCACTTTTTACAATTTCAGCAGGAATATTATATCCTGGACCTGTGGTGCCTAGAGGACCTGTATATTCTGGGTTTTTAGAGTTAGGGTCTCCTCCTTGGATCATAAATTCTTTTATGACTCGGTGGAAAGTACAACCGTTATAGAATCCGGATTCGGCAAGTTTCAGGAAGTTATCCCGGTGCTGCGGTGTTTCATCATAAAGGAGCACCTTAATATTCCCAAATTCTGTTTGAATCTCACAAACGCTGCCTTTCTTCTGTTGGGCGAAAAGCATGCTACCTGATACTAATAATACCAGCAATAGGGAAATTTTCATTAGAGTTGATTTCATAAATTATTCTACGATTTTGACTGTGAACGAAATGTTTTTAGTAGGACGGTCAGCCTGATCTTTGGCTTCTTTGGCAATTTTATCTACAACTTCCATGCCTTTTATGACTTCTCCAAAAACGGTGTATTCTCCATCTAGGAATGGAGCGCCTCCAACTGTGGTGTACATCTCCATTTGTTCAGGACTAAATTCAAATGTTGGAGGAGTTGGAAATTCTTCCTGAAATTTTTTCTGCAATCCTTCACTTACCAGCTTTAATGAATCAGGATTTCTCTTTTGCAATCCCTCAAAGTCCAATTGCGTATACCAGCTGTTTTCAGGGCGATTGATAAAGTCTCTCTGAAGCTGTTGTAGTTTCTGATAGACCTTTTGTTCTTTCATCTGATCCATTTCTTCTTTGGAGAAAGGTTTTCCATGAACGATATAAAATTGTGATCCGGAAGATTTTTTCTCTGGGTTCATGTCATCGCCTAAACGAGCAGCGGCTAATGCTCCTCTTTTATGAAATTTACCAGGAACGATTTCAGCGGGTAGTTCATACCCTGGTCCACCATTACCTAATACTTTTTCCGGGGTGGCATCTTTTGAATCAGGATCTCCTCCCTGAATCATAAATCCATCAATAATCCGGTGGAATAATAATCCATCATAGAATCCTTCTTTCGCAAGCTTCAGGAAATTGTCCCGGTGTTGGGGTGTTTCATCATACAGTTTCAAATGGATTTCTCCATGTTCGGTGGTGATGATAACGGTGCCTTTTTCGGCAGAGGGGCCACAGCCTGGAATCACTAGTATCAGGCATAGAAAGGCCAAGGAGAGTATGGTTCTAACTATCATACTTCAAAGATACAGTATTTATTAAAGAGTGTCTGTTTCTATGGGCCTATTCCATTCAAAAGTTCATAAATGGATAGTTGAATAAATGGATAGTAAAAATAAAATATCTCAAGACTAAAGGGCATTTTCAGAATCTATAGTTGGATTTGAATCCCCCTTCGTGAGATGGGCCTGTTTTTTATAACAACTATTTTGAAAATGGAAGAGAGCTTACCTTTATAGAACTGTATTAAATAAAAAAACCGTCCGACACTTATGCATCGGACGGTTTCCTAAGTTAGGAGAAGAATTACTTCTTTCCGCCTTTTTTAGCAGGAGCTTTTTTAGCGGCTGCTTTTTTGGCAGGAGCTTTTTTGGCGGCTGCTTTTTTAGCAGGAGCTTTTTTAGCGGCTGCTTTTTTAGCAGGAGCTTTTTTAGCGGCTGCTTTTTTAGCAGGAGCCTTTTTAGCGGCTGCTTTTTTTGCTGGAGCCTTCTTAGCGGCTGCCTTTTTTGCAGGAGCTTTCTTAGCTGCTGCTTTGCTTACTGACTTTGTAACTTTTGCCATTGTTTAAGAATGTTAATGGTTGCAATTGACAAACACTAAATTAGAAGGTTATTCCACCTTAGCGAACTCTACTTTTCCACAAGTGTTAAAAAATATGAACGCATTAGGTCTATAATTGTGCAATGGATGAAAACTACCATGAATAAAGAGTTTCAAAGATTATATTCCAATACTTCCAATAATAAATATATTTATAATCATTGGGTTTTTCCACCAAACGATGTAATCGCCTCTTTTTTCGATTCCCCAAAAATGATTGATATTCTGCTGGTTCTGGTATTTTCTGTACTCACAATTCTAAATTATTTGTCGAGATAATTCTCTTTGTCTTCGCATCTTCCTTTAATCTTTTCCCATCACTCTAATAGAACTCATCTTACTCTTTCCGTTTCTCACGCATTTCAACAGTTAGCCTGAATCCCACTGTTTATAATGCTTTCAGAGATCTTTCTCTTCTTTTTTTACAGGCTGCTTTGGGATACATTCAAGAAGTAAGCTTAGATTTTCCATAAAGGCTTAGTTTGATTTTAATGTTCTTTCAGGAATGATTCGTTCTGTTGGGTAGGTTTTTATCATGCTGTTTAAAGGTAGGTTTTGGTAAGATGAATTGCTTCATAGTTCCCCATAGGTCCCCATAGGTCCAATGATTCAATCAGGTTAGTTTGTGCGTTTCTTGCACGATACTTAGCCATTATGTTTTATGTCCTTTCTATCCATGTTGAGTATAATTTGTACTTTTATATCATTCAAATTAGAACTTATGGAGTATCGAATCAGTGGGAATTCAGGTCTGCAACTTCCAGTAGTGGCCACAGGTACCTGGCTAACTGCCGGCTATGATAAATCAGAACGAGAGGTGCTACAGTTATTAAAATCCGCATTTGATTGTGGCGCTTGGTTTATTGACACTGCGGATGTCTATGATCGGGGCGGGGCGGAGCTTAGTGTTGGACGCTTTATTCAGGAGGTAGGGCGAAGTCAATTGGTCATCGGTACGAAAGTCTTTGGCCAAATGTCAGCAAGCCCTTTAAGCCAAGGCCTCTCACGCCGGCATGTGATGAATGCCTGTGATGCTTCTTTGCAAAGACTTCAGACAGATCATATAGATTTGTATCAATGTCATAGATACGACGACAATACTCCCTTGACTGAGTTGTTGGAAACGATGGATATTTTGGTCCGTCAGGGGAAAATTCGGTATTGGGGAGTGAGTCAGTGGAGTGCTGTTCAGATTACTAATGCGGTTCGTTTATGTGAACAACATCGTTGGATAAAGCCTGTTTCCAATCAACCTATTTATAATATGCTGAATCGCTCTTTGGAACATTCTGTTCTGAAAGTATGTGAATCGGAAGGTTTAGGCGTGATTTGTTATAGTCCCCTTTCTCAAGGTTTGCTGACCGGCAAATATACTCGTGCAGATAAGCTGCCTGAAGGAAGCAGAGCCGCAGATCCAGTTTTAGGGAAATCTTTTCCTATAAAACGAATGAACGAAGATACTTTTGCTAAGTTGGAACAACTCAAAATTCTGAGTGCAGAAGTGGGCATGAGCCTTACCTCGCTCGCTCTTGCTTGGTGTTTGCGCCTACCTGCCATCACTGCTGTAATTACTGGTTATAGCAAATATTCCCAGGTTCAGGAAAATACCTCTGCTGCAAGTATTCATTTGTCCGATGAAATCTGGAATCGGGTCGATATGATTCTTGATAATGCACCTATAGACCAATATACGGGTAAAAGAATTGGCTATGGAATTCGGGAAGGAGGTTATTAAATGAAGACTTTCTTAATCCGGATTTTACTTTGGAGTTTTGGATTATTTACTGCCCTTAATGGAATGGCTCAAGGTCAAAGTGCCGAACAAGAGTTGATTCAATTGCTGCAACAAACACTTGAATCCTGCCGTAAAGAAAATGAAAGACTACTTAAACTTTTGCCAGACTCCGTCAAATATCCAATTACACCCAGTAAGAGACCTTTAACTTTTCGCGGCAACAACATTACCTGGAATGAAGAGGGTAAACAGATTTCAGTATATCAAGTTATTTCAGAATTGAGTGTGTCAGAAATGCAGACTCGAGTCATTTCATTTTTAAATAGTAGAGGATATGTAGCCGATTTCAGTGACACCCTTAGAGTTGACCCCTTAATTTTACCTGAGTTGCATCCGGTTAAGGTTCGCTCCGGCTGGATTGTGGAGCCTTATGAGCCTGGATTTACTGTATTGAAGGCTTGGTTTCGAATGCCCGATGGTACTTATTTGAATCCTGACAATTATCCTGGATATCATACTTCTATTCAGACTATATTAAAGCGAATCTTTTATGGAGCAGAATAATATTCCTCCTTCCGGAACAGAGATTCCTCTTTCCGCGACACTAAAACAAGTTATGCAGGCATGCCCGCAAAATCCTCGATACCATGCCGAAGGGGATGTTTGGGCTCATACTGAATTAGTCTTATCTGAGTTTTATCTTAGAAAGAACGCCTTATCTCTTAGTCCAGAGGAAGAACGAATTCTCTATTGGGCTTGCATTATACACGATGTAGGAAAGCCAATGGTTACTCGAGAGGAGTCCGGAAGAATTACCGCCGCAGGACATGAGTATGCCGGTGTTCACATCGCTCGATCTGAATTACTTAATCACTCAAACCTCTCTCCCAATGAACGACGCAAAGTTCTGGATATCGTTCGTTGGCATCATATACCCTTTAGATGGGGTAGTGAAGGTCGCCCCATAGAAGAGTATATTCACCTTTCTTATAAAACGGATTTAAGATTGCTCGCTCTTTTTGCCCAATTCGATTTTAATGGTCGTATTTGTGAAAATCAAGAAGCCTCTGTCAGATTGATTGATGATTTTGCCCGAAAGGTAGAGCCACAAATTCGATATCATCACGGTAGTTTCTCAGAAAGAGTAAATCAGTTTTCTAGTTTGAGCGAATTACACAAGGATGCATTTTGGTACGCACTTCGAAATCGAGATTTTATTCTTACTCAGAAATTACTACATGCTAATCCGGATGCTTCCCTTATTCCCTATCGGAATACGGTGCATTTCTCCTGGGTTCAGCCCGGTATGAAAACAGAATTGGATTGGGCTCAACTCAAACCGAATGTTCCAGTAATCAAACTCAGCGATTTTAATCTAGATAATCAGGAAACAGACAATTTTTCTTTGGATAGAAGGTGCTCAGAATTGGCTTGGCATCTGAGTGTGTTAAAAGGTCACTATCCAGAAATGATTTTGGAAGGTGACCTGCACACAGAACCTTTATGGACAAGAATAACCGAGATTTGTCGGCGGCAAAGATTCATTCCGAAAGTATCTTATGTGGAATCTCAATCCTTAATTCCGAATATTTCCGAGTATCCCAAAGGGTTAAAAGACAATAGTATTCCAGATTTTCATTTTATGAATCCCCATCCCTTCGCCTTTCACGACCTGGAGCATATTGTGTTATAGGGTGCAGCAGCCTATAAATATTTTTTTATCCAGGTTTGCCCTAAAGGCCTGAAAAGTTGATCAGGAAGGGCTAAATTATCGTTTGTGGTATCTGCAATAAGGGAATTTGGGTGCAGTACGCCAGTAGAAATGGCTGATTCAATTTGATTCCAAGCAACACTATTCAGCCCATTTTCGGTTTTGAAAAATACCTGACCTGCTCCTGCTTCTACTAAGTATAAATTCTGATGCAGTTGATTCATTTGCTTGCGTAAGGAATCAATGGAACAGCCTGAGGCCCCTTCAGAGTCTTCCTGAAGTCGGATAAATAAAATTTGATTTTCAATCAATCGCCACTCAGAATCTAATGGGGTGCCATGGGCCTTCCATTGGGAAAGAATACTTGTGACCCCCTTTTCTAATTCTGGGAGAATAGATGCCTTTATAGGCTCGGTATATTGAAATATCCAGTAGTTTTGCATATAATATTTGGATAAAATTACACTAAATTTTTCAGGTAGATTCTCGATTTGAAAAGACCTAATCTGGAGTAAGTAATCAGTAATCATCAGCATGCCTATTCTTCTTTTTCCAAATTTGCATTCAGATTCTTTGCAGGCTGGGATATGGGAAATTACAGAATCGGAGGAAGCGCTTACTCATCAACTACAATTATTGCCTGATGAAGTTCAATACCTGAGTACCTATAAAGATGCGAGTAAAAGGAAAGAATGGCTGGCAAGCAGATTGATTATCCGTAAATTGCTACAACCTACAGAACCTTTGCTTTCGGTAACCCTAGAGGATGGAAGTCCACAAATACTTGGATGGAAAGGAAAGGTGAGCATTTCGCATACCCAAGGATATGCGGCTGCATTATTGAGTGATTCAGCAATTCCAGGTATTGATGTTGAAATTCTGGACCGGAGTATTCCTGAGCTGTTAAAAAGTCGTTTTTTACATCCTGAAGAATTGCAACAACCTGCTTTTCATAAAGTGGAAAACTCTAATGAAATGGCTGTTTTAGCCTGGAGTGCCAAAGAAACACTGTTTAAAATAGCGGGGAGAAAAGGAGTTTCCTTTCAGCAGGATTTATTCGTAAATTTACCTGAAAGAATACTAAAGCAAGAAGGGATGTTTCCGGCTTTGATTCGAAATCATGGTAAAGAAAAAGAAATTGTCGTTCATTATTTTATCCAAGAACGCCTACTATGTACTTGGGCTGTGTTGGATACTGCTCCTGTTTTCCTGTGATTCAGGAAGTCAAAGCGCTTCGGGTAGTTCAAATAACTCAATTCCACCCCTTGCATTCAGTACCCAATTATTGCAGGATAGCTTAAGTCAGGATAGCGGTAAAATAACTCTGGTAAACTTTTATGCAACCTGGTGCCGTCCGTGCGTTCGAGAAATCCCGGATTTAATCGCCCTACAAAAAAAATATCCAGGCAAGCTCCGATTGATGATGGTTTCTATCGATGATCGTCAGGTGGTAGAGGCAGTACTTCCGGATTTCTTAGGGAAACAGAATATGCAATTTCCTACTTGGTTTGCTTATGGAGATACGCCTGAGGCCAATCAAATAATTACGAGTCTCTATCCTCAATGGAATTCTTCAATCCCCCTTTCTCTTCTCTACGATGCAAGGGGAAATTTAGTACAAGTAATAACCGGGCAAATCAATCCGGCGCAAATGGATCAGTTCATTCAAACAATCGAATTATGAAATCAACTCTGAATTACCTTTCCATCTTGGTGTGTTTTTTTCCTGCCTTTGTATTTTCACAGGAAATCACTGATTTTACTTTGAAGCAAACCGATGGATCCATGGTTTCTTCTGCTTCCTATAAATCGAAATCAGCTTGGGTGGTTGTATTCACAGGCAATCACTGTGTGTATTCAAAAAAATATGAGGATCGCCTAATCGCCTTGGGCAAAGAATTCGGCGCAAAAGGGGTAGGATTTCTCTTGATTAATTCCAATGATCCGAATCAGAATGAGGAGGAAAATATCAGCAACATGAAACTCCGGGTAAAAGAAAAAGGCTATCCCTTTGTGTATTTGCAGGATGATCAGCAAACTGTTGCTAAGATGTTTGGTGCACAAAAGAATCCGGAAGTATTTGTTTTAAAGGGAAGTCAGGTTCTTTTTAAAGGAGCAATCGATAATAATCCTTTAATGCCAGAAAAGGCGGATAAGCAGTATTTGAGAGAGGCCATACAAGCTGCTCTTTCCGGAAAATCTCCTTCTGAGCCAGCCATTCCTGCCAATGGGTGTAATATTAAGTGGAAGTAGGAAGGCCGAGATTGAGCATTAGGGTGATAGGTGTTTGTTGAGACGCACAATTACAGACAGGGGCGGCGTTGGGGGAGAAGGGTAATGAGACGACGGGCAATTGCCCGTCTCTGCAGGGTTCTGTTAAAATTGTTATCTAATAAATTTCCGTTGAGGATATAATTTTATTAGGATGTGTAATGAATATTGGGATTCGTAGAGACGCACCATTGTGCGTCTGTTAATTGTGCGTTTTTTTGAATCATGAAACGGGCAATTATTAAGACGGGCAATTATTAAGACGGGCAATTGCCCGTCTCTACAGATTCCGATTTGTATTTTAAAATAAAAATTACCGTTTAGGATCCCCCCCTCAATACGCCTCCGCAAATAAAACTCTTTGTTTAGAGGGTTTTCCAGTGAGAATACATTGTCCTTCCTCCTGCTCATTTTCCAAGGGAATACAGCGAATGGTTGCCTTCGTTTCTTCTTTTATCTTTTGCTCTGTTTCTGGAGTTCCATCCCAATGCGCCAGAATAAAGCCTCCTTTTTGCTCTAATATTTCTTTAAACTCGGCATATGTATCTGCACGATAGGTTCGAGCGTTACGCATGTCCAGGGCTCTTTGATGCAGATTCTTTTGTATGGCAGGGAGCACTTCCTGTGCAACCTTTACCACTATGCCCTCAATCGGGAGCGCCATTTTTTCTTTGGTGTCTCTTCTGGCCATTTCTATCAGACCCTGATCCAAATCTCTGGGACCTAAAGCTAATCGAACAGGCACTCCTTTTAATTCCCACTCGGCAAATTTCCAGCCTGGTTTTTTCTGCCGGTCGTCGTCAATTTTTACACTGACTCCAAGTGCTTTTAACTCTGCAGCTATGGATTTCAGCTTTGCCGTAATGGTTTCAAATTCTTCCTCTGTTTTGTAAATTGGAACCATCACTACTTGAATAGGTGCCAAGGCGGGAGGCAATACCAAGCCATCATCATCCGAATGGGTCATAACCAATGCTCCCATCAAGCGGGTAGATACTCCCCAGGAAGTCGCCCATACATACTCTTGTTTGTTTTCTTTGGTAGTAAACATCACCTCAAATGCTTTGGCAAAATTCTGCCCCAGGAAATGCGAGGTACCTGCTTGTAGAGCTTTTCCATCTTGCATCATGGCTTCAATGCAATAAGTGTCTAAGGCGCCGGCAAATCTTTCATTTTCTGATTTAACCCCTTTGATAACGGGTATAGCCATGAACTCCTCCGCGAAGGTGGCATATACTTCCAGCATTTGTTTGGTTTCAGCTATGGCTTCTTCTGCTGTGGCATGCGCTGTGTGCCCTTCTTGCCAAAGAAATTCTGCGGTGCGCAAAAATAATCGGGTACGCAACTCCCAACGAACCACATTCGCCCATTGGTTGATGAGCAAAGGCAAATCCCGATAGGATTGAATCCAGTCCCGGTAGGTATTCCAAATAATGGTTTCCGAGGTGGGCCGGATAATGAGCTCTTCTTCCAGTTTGGCATCTGGATCTACAATCACACTCTTCCCATCTGGAGAATTTTTTAACCTGTGATGGGTGACTACGGCACATTCTTTAGCAAATCCATCTACATGCTGGGCCTCTTTGCTCAAAAAAGATTTAGGGATAAGCAGGGGGAAATAGGCATTTTGATGCCCCGTTTCTTTGAACATTTTATCCAGCTGAGCTTGCATTTTTTCCCAGATAGCGTAGCCATAAGGCTTAATAACCATGCAGCCTCTGACGCTGGAATGCTCTGCCAGATCCGCTGCTTTTACGAGTTCATTATACCATTCTGAATAGTTTTCGCTCCGGGAGGTAATCTTATTTGCCATTGTTTCGTATATTAGAGGTGTAATCACTTTCCTTTTATTGGAAAGTGGGTACAAAGTTATGGCATAAATCCAGTTTTGAGTTCCAGACTATGACAAGACTTCTAATAATATTCTTCTTTTTATCCATTCTTTGGGCTGGGTCAGGCTGTGCCGGACTCCAGAATAATGGCTCCTTAAGCGATGAGTTGTATGCACCCAGGAAAGCAGACTATAATCCTCCTCCCCAAAAAGTGCAAGAGCAGCAACAGCAGGAGAAGGAGGAGTACCAGCAAGAATACGATAACGGTCAGTATTCCAAAAACCAAGGGGAGTATTCAGATGATCAATATTATGATGGGGACAATGGGGGGTTCTGTGGATCCTGCATTCAAAACCGAAGATTTTTTTACGACCCTTTCTATTCTCCTTTTATGGCTTGGGGTAGTCCTTGGGGTTTTGGAGGTGGCTGGGGTTTAGGAATGGGTTGGGGTATGGGAGGCTGGGGGATTGGAATGGGGTACGGCTGGGGCGGAGGTTGGGGAATGTATGATCCTTTCTGGGGAGGCGGTTGGGGCGGAGGCTGGGGGATGGGCTATGGTTGGGGTATGGGAATGGGTTGGGGCGGAGGCTGGTACAATCCCTGGATGATGAATCCCTACATGGCCTACAATCAAGGTTTTTGGGCCGGATATAATGCAGGGGTTTGGAATCATGAAACCGGTCAGCCCAATCGGGTCTATGGGCACAGAGGTTCTGTTCTTTCTTCCAATACCAATCAGTATTCAGCCGGAGGAGGAAGAGCTACAGGCTCTGGTGGGGGAAATCGAGTTGCAGGCAATGCAGCTTCCGATACTAGGCACTTGCAAAACTCCGGCACTGAATCCGGCAGAGCGAGTGGGGGAGCTACTCAAACGGGTAGAAATCAAGCTATAGATAATAACTCAGCAGGTGTAAGGCCAAATAAGGGTAATTTTGCTAATCCTAAAACCGTAGATCCCTATGATGGCACGCGTTCTACAGGTAATTATAATTCAGGTAGAACCAGAACAGATTATCAATCTCAGGCTCCCTCAGCAGATGATTACCGCAACAGTGGGGGTGCTGGCAGGTACAATAATGGGAATTCTTCAGGAGGTACGAGGAATGGAAATGTAGGTACATATCGAGGTAATTCTCCTAGCCCCGGTCAATATCAAAATAATCAGCCTATTGGGTCTGGTAGAGGCAATACCGGCAATACCCAAAGAATCAATCCCGGGCAGAATCGTAGCAATACCTATCAACCCCAACCTTCTAGTCCTTCTCCTTCCTACAGCCCTCCCCCTGCTCCTAGGTCAAGCGGAAGTTGGGGCGGAAATTCCGGCGGTGGAGGCGGATTTGGCGGTTCTTCCGGAGGTGGGGGAGGCGGCAGAAGCTCTGGAGGCGGAGGAGGCGGCAGTGCGCCCAGAGGTCCGAGATAAAATCGTTTAACAGATATCGTTCTATTCATGCTGAAACCAATAATTTGTTTCCTGTTGTTGACACAGAGTGTCAGCCTTTTTGCTCAAAATGAGTTAGATGCCAAAAGAATGGCAACCACCGGATTAGCCGGTACCGCTCGGGTACAATCTATGGGAGGAGCTTTCTCTGCAGCAGGGGGGGATTTTACCGCCAATCTGCTGAACCCCGCTGGATTGGCATTGTATAAGAGATCGGACTTAATGTTCACCACTGGGCTTAGGTTTGTCAATAACAATTCATCCTACCTTGGGCAAAGTGATGAAGCCATTCGTACTCGAGCAGGAATCACCAACTTGGGTATTGTGATGCAGGGCACATACCGCCCCTATTCAGATTATGGTAGGTCTCAAGAAAAGGCTCCCAGACTAAAATCTTATGCTTTCTCGGCTGGATTTAATCAGTTGGATAATTTTTATCGGCAGACTCAGGCTTATGGCAATAATGCTCAGAATTCCTTCTCTTCTTTCCTTGCTACCAGAGCACAGGGATTAAGACCAAACCAGTTTAGCTCTGGAAGTCTTGCAGATATGGGCTACTTCGTTTGGTTGATTGATCCAAAGGTAGGGGATTCAACTAGCTATAATGCCGCTGCTCCTAACAATGTGAATCAATCTATTGCCCGAACAGAAACCGGCAGACTGAATGAATGGAGCTTTGGACTTTCCGGGAACTTCGAAGATTTTCTATACCTCGGAATGACCATGGGCATTCGTAATCTCGATTACAGTTCAGAATATATTTTTGAAGAAGCCGATCCGGGAAGAGTGCATAATGCCTGGGGCGCTTTCAATGATAGTTTAGGATTTGATAACCTGAAATACCAAGATAATTTTACCACCTCAGGTTCTGGCTTTAATTTTGGTTTTGGGGCAATTGTTCGCCCAACCGATTTTGCCCGATTGGGATTGTCTGTACAGACCCCCACTTGGTACACTTTAAGCGATAGATATCAAACCACCCTGGTTAATCAAACAGATGATAAACAAGTTTATAATTACAATACCGATCCAGGTCAATTTGATTATGCATTTATCACACCTTATAAAGTAACTGCTGGGGTAAGTTTTATTATTGCTAAAAGCTTACTGTTGAATGCCGACTTTGATGTCTTAGATTATCGATCTTCTCGGTTCTCCTCTACCTCCTATAACTTCCGAACCGAAAATCAGGCCATCCGCAATTCTTTTGACCAAGCCTATAATTACCGAATTGGGGGCGAGTATAAATATGGCCCTCTTTATTTAAGAGGTGGATTTGCCTGGTTCGATCCAGTCATGAATGATTTAGGTAATTCATACTCCGACATCTCTACTTCTGGTCTGGTAAAAATTAAAGCCGGCAGACAGAATGTTACGGGTGGTTTGGGATATAGAGAAGAATCGTTTTATATTGATATGGCCGTTGTTCGCAGCACCACTCAAGACAAGTACTCTGTTTATGCTGCCAATAATTTAACCGGTGACTCCCCAGTTGTCGTCAATAAACTGAATGTCTTGGTTTACATGGTGACGATGGGGTTGAGGTTTTAGTTGTTAGTTGTTAGTTGTTAGGGGTTAGTTGTT